>QGUZ01000306.1 GCA_003242605.1 Actinomycetota bacterium | reverse complement strand
CGGGGGGGGGGGGGGGCCCCGGGGCCGCCCCCCCGGGGGCGCGGCGCGCGCGCGGCCCGCGGGGCCCGGGCCCGGGGGGTGCCGGGGCCCGCGTGGTGGAAGGCGAGCTGGCCGTACACGCGGGCCGCGCCGCGGCGGTCGGCGACCAGCTCGGGGTGCCGGTCGAGCATCCACTCCAGCCCGGCGATGCGCCCCGCCCAGTGCGTGGCGTAGTGCGACAGGCCCCAGCGGACCCGCACCAGCGGCCGGTCCACGTGCACGATCGGCCGCCGCTTGGCCGCGCGCAGCGCGAGGTCCCAGTCCTCGTTCTGGCCGCCGGGGGCGTCCTCGTCCACCCGGTAGCCGCGGAACAGGAAGGTCGAGGAGTGCACCATCACCATGCGGGAGCGCACCAGGTGCTCCGGGCCGATCCGGTCGGTGCCGGCGAGCCGGGGGATGCGCCGCCCGCCGTACTCCACCTCGATCGCGCAGCTGGCGAAGTCCGCGCCGGGCTCGGCGCGCAGCGCGGCGAGCTGGGCGGCGAGCCGGCCCGGCAGCCAGACGTCGTCGTCGTCGCAGAACGCGGTCCACTCGGTGTCGAGCGCGGCGATCCCGGCGTTGCGCGCCCGGGCGAGGTGCGGGCCGCCGGGGTTGGCGAGCACCCGCACCCGGCGCGGCCCGTCCGCGGCGAGGTCCGCCACCTGGCGGCGCACCGCGCCCACGTCGCAGCCGTCGGCGACGATCACGACCTCGAGGCGGCCCGGGTGGCGCTGGGCGAGCACGGCGGCGAGCGCGGCGCGGAGCAGGGCGGGCCGATCCCCCCGGGTGGGGATGACCACGCCGACCGACGGGCCGCTCACGCCGCCCCCTGTCCGGCCCCCTGCCCGGCGAGGCGGTAGCCGTACCGCAGCAGCAGCGGCCAGGTGAGCGCGGTCACCAGCCAGCGGTCCCGCCGCGCCATGCCGGTGCGCCAGGCGTCGTCGCGGCGCAGCGGGACCGTGCCGACCGCGAACCGCATGGGGTTGCCGGAGACGGTGTGCCCGACCGAGAGCACGGCCGCGCCGTCGGCCAGGAAGGACGGCCGTGCCGCGGGCAGGCCGAGGCGCAGCGTGAGCTGGGCGAGGGTGCGGCGCGGCGCGTCGACGAGGTCCTCGTACCGCACCCGGGTCACCGGCACGCCGCAGCGGGCGAGCAGGTGGAAGGCGAGGTTCTGGACGAGCCAGTGCACCGCGGTCGCCGCCGGGCGCCACCGGGTCATCGGGGTGCCGTCCTCGGGGCGCGGCACCCACCTGCTCCACGAGTGCGCCACGGCCCGGGCGTCGCGGACCATGTGCACCACGCTCACCGGCTCGCCCGCGCCCGCGAGGCAGAACGCGAGCGAGGCGTGCTTGCTGGAATCGACGATCACCTCGGCGCCGGTGACCTCGCCGGCCGCGCGGTAGAGCCGCCGGTAGGCCTCGGCGTACGCGCGCAGCCGGTCCGGGCGGCGGCCCGCCGGCCGGGCGGTACGGCCCCGCCGTCCGGTCCGCCGGGCGAGGACGGGGATGCGCCGGGTGCGGTCGACCCGATGGCGGAGGTCGAGGACCCGCCGGGCGAGCTCGGGGCTCCACCCGCCGAAGGCGCGCTCCCCGACCCGCCGCCAGAACGGACAGCGTAAGAACGGCAGGCCGCAGCCGCACGGCTCGTCCCGGCCGACCCCGCGTGCCCAGAGGTGGACGACCTCGCCGAGCGCGACGACGCCCGGAAGCTCGCCCAGCAGGCGCTCCAGCAGGGTGGTGCCGCTCCGGCCCAGCCCGCCGACAAAGATGACGCGATGACTCACAGGCACGGTCTCCTACTTATCGCTACGGACCGTGCCGAAGCTATCGCTAAGGGTAACCGCAGACTTTAAGAAAGGTCAAAGATCTACCCGCGCTTGCCGAACCGCCCACCGTCTCCTGGGTACGCGCCCGCCGGCGGGACGGAGCCGGCGGGCGCGGCGGTCAGCGGGCGTCGACGATCATCCCGGCGCCGACCGTGGCATTGCTCGCCTCGTCGATGAGGATGAAGCCGCCGGTGGCCCGGTTGCGGGCGTACTCGTCGACGAACAGCGGCTGGGTGACCCGGAAGGTGACCCGGCCGATCTCGTTGAGCGCGAGGGTCTTGACCGACTCCTCGCGGTGCAGCGTGTTGATGTCGAGCCGGTACTGCACGTCGCGCACGAGCACCCGGGCGGTGCGGGTGGTGTGCTTGATCGCGAACTTCGCCCGCGGCGTGAGCTTCACCGACTCGGACATCCAGCAGACCATCGCGTCGAGCTCCTGGGTGACGGTCGGCTGGTTGTGCGGCCGGCAGATCATGTCGCCCCGGGAGATGTCGATGTCGTCCTCCAGCCGGAGGGTGACCGACATGGGCGGGAACGCCTCCTGCACCGGCCCGTCGTAGGTGTCGATCGCGGTGATCCGGGTGGTGAGCCCGGACGGCAGGTGCAGCACCTCGTCGCCGGGCTTGAGCACGCCGCCCGCGACCTGGCCGGCGTACCCGCGGTAGTCGTGGAACCGCGGGTCGGTGGCCTTCTGCGGCCGGATCACGTACTGCACCGGGAACCGCACGTCGACGAGGTTGCGGTCGGAGGCGATGTGCACGTTCTCCAGGTGGTGCAGCAGCGACGAGCCCTGGTACCAGGGCATGTTCTCCGACCGGGAGACCACGTTGTCGCCGTGCAGCGCGGAGATCGGGATGAACGTGAGGTCGGTGACGTTGAGCTTGCTGGCGAACGCGGTGAACTCCTCGCGGATCTCCTCGAACCGCTCCTGCGAGTAGCCGACGAGGTCCATCTTGTTCACCGCGAGCACCAGGTGCGGCACCCGCAGCAGCGAGGCGATGAACGCGTGCCGCCGGGACTGCTCGAGCACGCCCTTGCGCGCGTCGATCAGGATGATCGCGAGGTCCGCGGTGGAGGCGCCGGTCACCATGTTCCGGGTGTACTGGATGTGCCCCGGGGTGTCGGCGATGATGAACTTCCGCCGCGGCGTGGCGAAGTACCGGTAGGCGACGTCGATCGTGATGCCCTGCTCCCGCTCGGCGCGCAGGCCGTCGGTGATCAGCGACAGGTCGAGGTACTCGGTGCCGCGGGCGCGGGAGGTGCGCTCCACCGCCTGGAGCTGGTCCTCGAAGATCGCCTTCGAGTCGTACAGCAGGCGGCCGATCAGCGTCGACTTGCCATCGTCCACCGACCCGGCGGTGGCGAATCGCAAGATGTCCATCAAAAATACCCTTCCTTCTTGCGATCCTCCATCGCCGCCTCCGAGAACCGGTCGTCGGCCCGGGTCGCGCCCCGCTCGGTGATGCGGGTGGCGGCGATCTCGGCGATCACCTCGTCGACCGTGCGCGCGGTGGACTCCACGGCGCCGGTGCAGGTCATGTCGCCCACGGTGCGGAACCGCACGGTGGCCTCGAAGACCGGCTCGTCGTCACCGCGGTTGACGTACGGGGAGTCGGCGAGCAGCATGCCGTCGCGCTCGAACACCTTGCGGGTGTGCGCGAAGTAGATCGACGGCAGCTCGAGGTTCTCCCGGCGGATGTAGTCCCACACGTCGAGCTCGGTCCAGTTGGACAGCGGGAAGACGCGGATGTGCTCGCCCTTGCGGATCCGCGGGTTGTAGAGGTTCCACAGCTCGGGCCGCTGGTTCTTCGGGTCCCACTGGCCGAACTCGTCCCGGAAGGAGAACACCCGCTCCTTGGCCCGGGACTTCTCCTCGTCGCGCCGCGCCCCGCCGAACACGGCGTCGAACTCGTGCTCCTCGATCGCGTCGAGCAGGGTGACGGTCTGCAGCCGGTTGCGGGAGGCCCGGCGCCCGGTCTCCTCGACCACCCGCCCGGCGTCGATCGAGTCCTGTACGCTGGCGACGATGAGCCGGGCGCCGAGCTCCGCGACGCGGCGGTCGCGGAACTCGATCACCTCGGGGAAGTTGTGCCCCGTGTCGACGTGCATCAGCGGAAACGGGATCGGCGCGGGCCAGAACGCCTTCTCCGCGATGCGGAGCATGACGATGGAGTCCTTGCCGCCGGAGAAGAGCAGACAGGGGCGCTCGAATTCGGCGACCACCTCGCGCATGATGTGGATCGACTCGGCTTCGAGCACGTCGAGCTGCGACGTGGTGTAGTCACACAGAGGCATCGCTTCCCCTAACGGTGCAGATCTCGGATGCCGGCAAGGAGCATGGGCGCCAGTTCCGGTAGGGATACCAGGATATCCGGCAGGGTCGGATCGGCCCGGTTGTAGGTCAGGGCCGAGCCGTCGATGCGGCTGGCGTGCGCCCCGGCGGCGAGCGCCACCGCCACCGGCGCGGCCGAGTCCCACTCGTACTGGCCGCCCGCGTGCACGTACGCGTCGACCTCGCCGGTGAGCACGGCCGCGATCTTCGCCCCTGCCGAGCCGATCGGCACCAGCTCCGCGCCCACGTGCTCGGCGAGCCGCGCCACGAACGCGGGCGGCCTGCTCCGGCTCACCGCGATGCGCACCCGCTCGGCCGGGCTCGGCAGCTTGGGCGGCTCCACCGTGGAGAGGGTACGGCCCTGCGCGGGCAGCGCCACCGCCCCGGCGACGAGCCGCCCCTCGGGCGCGTCCGCCGTCCGCTCCCACAGGGCGACGTGCACCGCCCAGTCGGAGCGGCCCGGCTCGCCGTACTCGCGGGTGCCGTCGAGCGGGTCGATGATCCACACCCGGTCGGCGGTGAGCCGGCGCGGGTCGAGCCGCTCCTCGCGGGTCGCCTCCTCCGACAGCAGGTGGTCGCTCGGGCGGAGCCGGGCGAGGGAGTCGGCGAGGAACCGGTGCGAGCCGAGGTCGGCGGCGTCGCGGATCGCCTTGGGGTCGTCGCCCGCGGCGAACCGGCGCTCGCGCAGCTCCAGCAGCCGCTCGCCGGCCTCGGTGGCCAGATCCCTCGCCAGTTCGTGGTCGTCGCGTACGTTCGCGGTGCTCACGTGTCTTCCGGGCTCCTTCGGCTCCTCGTCACCGACCGTCTCCGCCGCGTCGCGGCCCGGGCCGCGGGCCCGTAACCGGGCGGTAGATCCAAAGTCAACGCCGGTCGCTGACATAACGCCGGGCCACCGCGCCCGATTCCGCGATTCCCGGGGGCGGTCGCGCCCCGCTCCGCGGCGCCCGCCGCGTTGCGCACCGGCGGTGGGGACAGCGTAACCGCGTCGCACCGGCGCACGCGCCGATTCCAGAAAAGCGTACGGGACGCCCGCGGAGTGGTTACACCAACAATTCGGAAATCTCCGGACGTCCCGATTTGCCAGTTATTGGGGTGTCCCGCGGTATTTCCGCGGCGGGTTTTCCCGGCGGTCCCCGGCCGGCGATTCCGGACCGGGACACCCGGGAATCAGCGGGGCGGCCTCGCGACGTCGAGGTCGGCGCCGTGGTAGCGGTTCTGCGTCTCCGCCAGGCCCCGGGTGATCAGCGATTCCACCACGTCCGCCGCTCGGTCCACGAGCAGCGGCAGGTCCTTGCGCTCGGCGGTGGCGAAATCGCGCAGCACGTACACCGCGGGGTCCATGCGGCCGGGCGGACGGCCGATGCCGAACCGCACCCGGAAATAGTCCCGGGTGCCGAGCGAATTCGTGATCGACCGCAGGCCGTTGTGGCCGTTGTCGCCGCCGCCGAATTTCGCGCGCAGCGCGCCGAAGGGGATGTCCAGCTCGTCGTGCACGACGATCAGGTCGGCGGGCGGCACCTTGTAGAAGTCGGCGAGCGCCTTCACCGGGCCGCCGGAAAGGTTCATGTACGAGCGCGGCTTGGCGAGCACCACCGGGTGCCCGGCGAGCCGCCCCTCCACCACCTCGGCCCGGGACCGGTGCGCCTTGAAGCGCCCGCCGACGCGGGCGGCGAGCTCGTCGAGCACCATGAAGCCCGCGTTGTGCCGGTTACCGGCGTACTCCGGCCCGGGATTGCCCAACCCGACGACCAGCCACCGCCGGGTCTCCGTCTCCGCCGTCACGCCGGCTCACCTCCTGCTCGGACGACCTGCCCTCCGGCCCTGCTCATCGCACACGCTCGGGGAACGCGAGCAGCGGGCGGGCCCGCCGCATGCCGCGCCCGCCCGGCATCCGACACCGTATCCGGCCTGGGCCCGGTCCGGTGC
>QGUZ01000305.1 GCA_003242605.1 Actinomycetota bacterium | reverse complement strand
GTAGAAGGCGGCGACCAGCTCCTCTCGGGCGGGGTCGGGCGGCTGCGGCAGCCACTCGGCGGGCAGTGCCTCGGCGAGATCGAGCAGCAGGCGGTCCGCGCCGCGCGGGCCGAGCACGGACACGCCGAGCGCGGCGCCCTCGGCCTCGGCGAGCGGCAGGCCGACGACCGGGGCGCCGGACAGGCCGCCGAGGCTGGTCAGGCGCAGGGTGGCGGTGCGCACCCGCTCGTTCGCCGCGGCCGCCTCGGGGTCGCCGGCGAGCAGCGGCTCGCGCAGCGGCGCGGGCCCGGACGCGCTCGGCAGCACGACCAGCGTGCCCTCGCCGAGCAGCCGGTCCAGCTCCGCGGACAGCTCGGCGCGCCGCCGCCGGGCCGCCTCGACCGCGGCCGCGTCGCCGTGCGCCCCGGCGCGGAACCGGGCCTCGACCTCGGGGGCGAGCGCGCCCGGGTGGGCCTCGATCCACGCGCCGCGCTCCGCCCACGCCTCGGCGCACTGGATGGTGCGGAACACGGTCAGCCACTCGTCCAGCGAGGTGCCGAGCGCGGTACGGCGCAGCGGCAGCGACCAGGCCTCGGCGAGCCTGCCCGCCCAGTGGGTGACCGCCGCGGCGACCTCGCCGGTGACCTCGGCCAGCGTCTCCTCGAGCACCACGACCCGGGCAGGGGCCGGCGTGCCGTCCGCGGGCGGCAGCAGCACCCGGCCGACCTCGGCCGCGGTGCGCACGTCGGCGGCGAGCCAGCCCACGGTGTCGAAGGACGGCGCGAGCCGGAGCACGCCGTCGAGCGGCAGCGCCCCGTGGGTGGGGCGGACGCCGACCAGGCCGCAGTAGGACGCGGGCACCCGGATCGAGCCGCCGGTGTCGGTGCCGAGCGCGAACGGCACGAGCCCGGCGGCCACGGCCGCCGCCGACCCGCTGGAGGAGCCGCCGGTCACCCGGTCGGGGTGGCGCGGGTTGACCGGGGCCGGGTAGTGCCGGTTGACCCCGGTGAGGCTGAACGCGAGCTCGTCGGTCTGGGTGATGCCGACGCAGGACGCGCCCGCCTCCAGCAGCGCGGCCACCACGGGGGCGTCCTGCTCGGCGGGCTTGCGCTCGGCGAGCAGCTCCGGGTTGCCGCCGCCGATGGTCTGACCGGCCACGTCGATGAGGTCCTTGACGGCGAACACGCGCCCGGCGAGCGGGCCGCCTGCCGTACCCGGGCGGAGGATGCGGGGGCCCACCCGCAGCGCGTTCCACTGGTCGCCCATACCAGACCTCCTTCGGTTGTTTTGTCCCCAACAGTCCTATCACGACTTGTCAGACAAGTGCTACCGTCGGAGGCGTCTCACGCCACTCACCCCGCCCAGGAGGTCTCATGACGACCCTCACCACCCACCGGATCACCGCCCGGCCCCTGACCGACGAGGCGTTCGCGCCGTTCGGCGCCGTGCTGCGCGCGACGCCGGACGGCGCGCCGTTCAGCGAGCGGGAGGCGCTGCTCGATTTGTCCCGCGGCACCCCCCGCTTCTACGTGATGGACCTGGTCGACAAGCCGCCGGCCTTCACCGGCATCACCCGGCACCGCGCGGTCACCCAGACGCTCGCCGCCGTGGGCGGCAAGCCCTGGCTGCTCGCGGTCGCGCCGCCGTACGACGTCGACGTGCCCGACGCGACCCCGCGCCTCGAGGACATCGTGGCCTTCCAGATCCCCGGGGACGTGGCGGTGCTGCTGCACCGCGGCACCTGGCACTCCGGGCCGTTCTTCACCGGCGAGCGGATGTCGTTCTTCAACCTCGAGCTCGCCGACACCAACCAGGTCGACCACCACACCTACCGGCTCGACCGCGACCTCGGCATCCGGTGCGAGGTGGTCGTGCCGGACTCCGAGGCATAGCCCTCGGCCCGCCGCCCACCCGCTCGTCCCGCGCAACCGGTACGGCGGGCGAGGACGCCGAGCCGTACCGGACATGGACGGCCCGGCCCCGTCCGGTCAGGCGGCGGCCGTCTGCCGGAGGACCCAGGAGAGTGCGCGTTCGGCGCGCTCCCGGGGCGCGGTCTTCGCCGAGCCCGCCTCGTACGGCGGGGCGGGGTCGTACTCGATGGCGAGCTGGACCGTCTTGGCGGTCTCCTCGTCGGTCATCTCGGCGAGCAGCCACAACGCCATGTCGACGCCCGCGGAGACCCCGGCCGCGGTGACGATCTTGCCGTCGACGACGACACGCTCCTCGACCGGCACGGCCCCGAACGCGGCGAGCTGTCCGGTGAACCCCCAGTGGGTCGTGGCACGTCTGCCCCGCAGCAGCCCGGCCGCGCCGAGCAGGAACGATCCACTGCACACCGACGTCGTCCACCGGGTGGTGGCGTCGGCCCGGGCGATCCAGTCGAGCAGGCGGCGGTCGGACAGCGCGGGCACGGTGCCGGTGCCGCCGGGCACGACGATGACGTCGTAGCCTGGCGGCTCGTCGAAGGACGCGGTGGCGGTCAGCGCCAGCGTCCCCTGCTCGTCGCGGACCGGGCCGGGCTCGGCCGCGACGAAGGTGACGGCGACGCCGGGGGCGGCGGCGAGCACGGTGTACGGCCCGACGGCGTCGAGCGCGGTGAACCCCGGATACAGCGGGATCGCGACCCTCATCTCAGCTCTCCTTGGCGTGCGCGGTGCGGAACCGGCGACGGTAGTCGCCGGGGGACACGCGCAGGTGGCGCCGGAACACCCGGTAGAGGGTCTCCCGCATGCCCAGCCCGGTCCGGCGGGCGACCCGGTCGAGCGAGTCGTTGGTGGTCTCCAGCAGCCGCTGGGCCGCCGCGGCCCGGCTCAGCTCGACGTACCGCCCCGGCGGAATGCCGACCTGGGCGCGGAACACGCGCGAGAAGTGCCGCTCGCTCATGTTCATCCGGCGGGCGAGCGCCGGCACGCTCAGGTCGGCGTCGGGGTTGGCGTCGATCCACTCCTGCAGCTCGCGCAGCGCCTCGTCGCGCGGCGGGCTCCCGCGCAGCGGCACGCTGAACTGGCTCTGCCCGCCGGAGCGGTGCAGGTAGACCACGAGCGTGCGGGCCACGTCGCGGGCGACGGCGTGGCCGTGGTCCTCGGCCACGAGCGCCATGGCCAGGTCCATGCCCGCGGTGACCCCGGCCGAGGTCCACACGTTGCCGTCTCGGATGTAGATCGGGTCCTCGTCGACCTTGACCGCCGGGTAGCGGGCGCGCAGCTCGTCGGCCATCAGCCAGTGCGTGGTGACCCGTCTGCCGTCGAGCAGCCCGGCCTCGGCGAGCACGAAGGCGCCGGTGCACACCGAGGTGACCCTCCGGGCCGTGGCGGCGAGCCGGGCGACCCCGTCGATCAGCTCCCGGTCGCCCAGGTGGTCGAACACGCCCAGGCCACCGGCGACCATGAGCGTGTCGACCGGCCCGGCGACGTCCGCGAGCGCGGTGCGCACCGTGGTCGTGATGCCGCTCGCGGCGCGCACCTCGCCGGCGCGGGCGGCGACGACCTCGACCGCGTAGCCCCCGTCGCCGACGATCAGGCTCGCCAGGCTGAACACGTCCACCGGGCCGGCCATGTCGAGAAGCTGGTAGTCGTCGTAGATCACGATGACGACGCCCCTGCGCATGGCTCCATGCTCACGAGCCGGCGGAAATGGCGTCAACGACGCAGATGTTGCACATCCAGCCATCGGCCGGGCCGGTGGGGGTCAGGCGGCGGAGCGTTCCCGGGTTCGCCACCAGTCGAGGGTCTCGGTGAGCGCCTCGTCGAGCGGCGTGGGGTGCATGCCGAAGGTGGCCTGGAACGCGGAGGAGTCGAGGACGAAGGGCCGGTCGAACTGGTATTGGACCTCTCCCAGCTCGCGGAGCATCGGCGAGAACAGCCCGGCCACCAGGCGCAGCAACCGGGGCATCACGCTGATCCGCGGCGGCTGCGACACGCCGGCCAGCTCGCACACCCGCTTCGCGACCTCCCGGGCGCTGACGGCCGGGGCGGTTGGAACGTGCCACGGGCGGCCCCAGGCGCGCTCGTCGGTCGCCGCGATCTCCAGGGCGCGGGCCACGTCCTTGACGTACGTCCAGCTGTGCGGCTGGTCGGGGTCGCCGAGGTAGAACGCGGGCTTGCCGGCGAGCAGCCGCGGCACGAAGCGCTCACCCAGGTGCGACCCGGCGACGGCGCCCGGCCCGAAGAAGTCGGAGCCGCGCAGCTCGACGGCCCGGATCCGGCCCGCCTCGTGGGCGGCGAGCGCGTCGGCCCACATCCGTGCCCGCACCCGGCCCTTGGTCCCGGTGGCCGCGAGCGGCAGGTCCTCGGTGATCGGCCCGTCGACCGGGCCGTAGCCGTACAGGTTGCCGAGGATGACGAGGACGGCGCCGGTGCGCTCGGCGGCGGTGAGGAACGAGGCCGCCATCGGCGGCCAGTCGGCCGGCCAGCGCCAGTAGGGCGGGTTCACGCAGTTGAACAGGGCCTCGGCACCGCGGGCGAGCTCGGTGAGGCGCGCGGCGTCGGCCACGTCGGCCGCGACGCGGCGCACGCCCTCCGTCCGCGGCCCGGAGCCGGACCTGGTGACGACGACGACCTCGTGGCCCTGCTCGGCGAGCCGCTCGGCCAGGTGGTAACCGACCTGGCCCGCTCCGGCGACGACGTACTTGCTCATGGAGGGCTCCTCGGGGGTGCGTATGTCTCATATCGGGATATGAGGCACGGCGCGGCGCTCACACTACCGTGCCGCGTGTGAGTGAAGAAGCGGGTGTTCCGTACCGTGGGCCGGCCGACGACGGTGACCGGAAGCCGGTCGTCGAGCGCGGACTCTCGCGGACATCGGACAGGTCCGGCCGCTCTCACTCGAGAGCAATGCTCTCGTTTGTGAGCACCGATGTCAAGAGCACTGCTCTCGTTTGTGTTCGGCGCTCTCGATTGCAGTAGGATGCCGCCATGAGCGCGAGCCGTACCGCACGGGAGAGAGCCAGAGCCGAGCTGATCCGGGAGATCAAGGCGGTGGCGCGGCGGCAGCTCGCCGAGGCAGGCGCCACCGGGCTGTCGCTGCGGGCCGTGGCGCGCGAGCTGGGCATGGTGTCCTCGGCGGTCTACCGGTACTTCCCGAGCCGGGACGACCTGCTCACCGCGCTGATCATCGAGGCGTACGACGACATCGGCGAGGCCGTGGAGCGCACCGACGCGGCGCTCCCGCGCGAGGACCTGATCGGGCGGTGGCTCGCCTGCTGCCGGGCGATCCGCGACTGGGCGCTGGCGCACCCGCACGAGTACGCGCTGATCCACGGCACGCCGGTGCCCGGCTACGCGGCCCCCGAGGAGACGGTGATCCCCGCCTCCCGGAACGGCCGGGCGCTCGCCGGGATCCTGCGCGACGCCGAGGCGGCCGGGGTGCTCGCCCCGCCCACCGACCTGCCGCCCGCGCCCGCCTCCTTCGCGGAGGACGCGGCCCGGCTGCGCGAACACATCTTCCCGCCGGTCTCCGACGACGTGATCCTGCGCGCGTTGATCGCCTGGACCTGGGTGTACGGGGCGGTCAGCTTCGAGCTGTTCGGCATGTACCGCGACGTGATCACCGATC
The DNA here is from genome assembly GCA_003242605.1 of Actinomycetota bacterium. Lineage (GTDB taxonomy): Bacteria > Actinomycetota > Actinomycetes > Streptosporangiales > Streptosporangiaceae > Thermopolyspora. The sequence continues at coordinate 575 of QGUZ01000305.1, read as the reverse complement.
GCGCGGCGGCCTTCGACCACGGCGTGCTGTGCATGGCCCGCATGGTCGGCCTGCCCCTGCCCGACGGCGAACGGCCGGCGAATGGATAGTCCGTCCGTACCGGCCGGAACACGGGCGGACGAGACCGAGCGGCGGACCTGATCCCTGTCGCGCGGACGCGGCCGGTATTCCTGCCGGGCCACACCCGCTGCCGCGGCGCGTCATCCGCGACGCGCCGACGTCACGAGTGAGAAGGCCGGCAGCGCCCGTCGATACACACGGGCATTCGCGCCCGCACGTCCTGGACCGCAAGCGCGAGCGGCCCGGGCGGACAGCACGTCATCGTGCTCGGCCTCACGGTCCTGCGCGGCGGGGTCGGCGGTGGCAAGGCCCCGGACGCGCCAGGGCGGCCGGACGAACGAGGTTTCGGAACCGGCGTCGATGACGCGAAAACGGCCGAAGCCCCGCCGTACCGGCAGGGCTTGGGCGGGGACGCCGGCATTTCCACCGGGGCCCCGCCCAACGCCGGGTTTCCGCCCGCAGACCCGGCCTTTGAGCGCCGGGGGCGGGGGTTGTGGGGCTGGCCCACCCCCCCA
>QGUZ01000304.1 GCA_003242605.1 Actinomycetota bacterium | reverse complement strand
CGCACGCTCGTGCTCACCATCAACCAGGCCACCACCTTCTACCTGTCCGCGGTCGCGGTGGCGATCGGGTTCCGGATGAACCTGTTCAACATCGGCGTGGACGGCCAGTACCGGCTCGCCGCGCTGATCGCGGCCGCGGTGGGCGGCGCGGTGGTACTGCCCGCGCCGCTGCACATCGCGCTCATCGTGGTGGTGGCGGTGCTCGTCGGCGCGCTCTGGGCGGCGATCGCCGGGGTGCTCAAGGTCACCCGCGGGGTGAGCGAGGTGATCTCGACGATCATGCTGAACGCGATCGCCACCGGCCTCGGCGCCTGGCTGCTCACCCAGTGGGCGGTGCCGATCGCGGGCAGCAACAACATCGGCACCCGGCCCATCCCGGAGTCCGGCCGCGTCCCCGGGTTCGAGCTGATCCCCGGCACCACCCAGCAGGTGTTCGGGTTCATCATCGTGGCCGCGCTCGTCGGCGTCGGCTTCCACGTGATGCTCAACCACACCCGGTTCGGGTTCGAGCTGCGCGCCACCGGGCAGTCCGAGCCGGCCGCGGTGGCGAGCGGCGTGAACGTCAAGCGGATGGTCGTCCTTGCCATGGTGATCTCGGGCGGTACGGCCGGCCTCGTCGGCATGCCGCAGCTGCTCGGCCACTCCTACACCTACAGCCTCGACTTCCCGGCCGGGCTCGGCTTCACCGGGATCGCGATCGCGCTGCTCGGCCGCAACCACCCGGTCGGCATCGTGTTCGCCTCGCTCCTGTGGGCGTTCCTCGACAACTCCGCCCAGATCCTCGATCTGGAGGGGATCCCCAAGGAGATCGTCACCATCATGCAGGGCACGATCGTGCTCTCCGTCATCGTCGCCTACGAGCTGGCGCACCGGTACAGCCAGGTCGCGCTGCAGCGCCGCGTCGGCCGTGAGCTGGGGGAGGTGAAGGCGTGAGCGTCACCGAGGCGGCCCCGCCGGCGCGGGCCGCGGGCACCGCGGCGCCGTCCCGGTTCCGCATGTCGTGGCGGACGCTGCTGCTCGGCCTGTTCGGGCTGCTCGTACTGCTGTCGATCGGGCGGGTGCTCACCGGGGCGAACGACATCACCTCCGGCGGCACGTTCGGCGCCGCGCTCGGGCTCGCCGTACCGATCGGGCTCGCCGCGCTCGGCGGGCTGTGGTCGGAGCGGGCCGGGGTGGTGAACATCGGCCTCGAAGGCATGATGATCTTCGGGACCTGGTTCGGGGCGTGGGGGGCGCTGCAGTTCGGCAGCCCCTGGGCCGGGGTGATCGCCGGGCTGGCCGGCGGCGCGCTCGGCGGCCTGCTGCACGCGATCGCCACCGTCACCTTCGGCGTCGACCACATCATCTCCGGAGTGGCGATCACCATGCTCGGCCAGGGCGTCACCCAGTACCTGTCGAAGCTGGTGTTCGAGGGCATGCCGGGCGGCGGTGAGACCCAGTCGCCCCGGGTGCCCGCGCCGGAGCGGGTGAGCATCCCGGGCATCGGCGAGCCGCTGCAGGCGCTGGAGGCGAAGGGCTGGTTCCTGCTGTCCGACCTGGCCGGGCTGCTGCGCGGGCTCACCCAGAACGTCTCGCTGCTCACGATCGTGGCGATCCTGCTCGTCCCGCTCAGCTACTGGCTGCTGTGGCGGACCGCGTTCGGGCTGCGGCTGCGCTCGTGCGGCGAGCGGCCGGTGGCGGCCGAGTCGCTCGGCGTGAACGTCTACTTCTACAAGTACGTCGCGGTGATCGTGTCCGGCGCGCTCGCCGGGCTCGGCGGGGCGTTTCTCTCCCTGGTCGCGGCGGGCATCTACCGGGAGGGCCAGACCGGCGGCCGCGGCTTCATCGGCCTCGCCGCGATGATCTTCGGCAACTGGCGGCCGGGCGGGCTCGCCGGCGGCGCGGCGCTGTTCGGGTTCACCGACGCGCTGCAGCTCCGCCAGGGCGGGGTGTCGGTGCACGCGCTGCTGCTGGTGATCGCGCTGCTGCTCGTGGCGTTCGCGGTCTACCAGGCGGTGCGGCGCCGCCACGTGCGGGCGGCGGTGATCGCCGCGGTCTGCGCGCTCGCGGTGTTCGTCGTGTTCGCGGTGACCGACACCGTGCCCGACCAGTTCACCTCGTTCACGCCGCACCTGGCGACGCTGCTCGTGCTGTCGCTCGCCTCGCAGCGGCTGCGCATGCCGGCCGCGGACGGCGTGCCGTACCGGAGAGGACAGGCGTCATGACCGGAGCGCCGGACGGCGGCGCGACCACCGAACGGGAGATCGACTGGAACCTGCTGCGCGAGCGCGCGGCCGAGGCGATGCGGCGCGCGTACGCGCCGTACTCGAACTTCCCGGTCGGCGCGGCGGCGCTCGTCGACGACGGGCGGGTGGTGGTCGGCTGCAACGTCGAGAACGCCTCCTACGGCCTCGGCCTGTGCGCCGAGTGCGGCCTGGTCTCGGCGCTGCACGCCACCGGCGGCGGAAGGCTCGTCGCCTTCGTCTGCGTGGACGGGAACGGCGAGCCGCTCATGCCGTGCGGGCGGTGCCGGCAGCTGCTGTACGAGCACGGCGGGCCGGAGCTGCTGCTGCAGACCACCGAGGGGCCGAAGCGGATGGCGGAGGTGCTGCCGCTCGCGTTCGGCCCGGACGACCTCGGGCGGGTGCGCTGAGCCCGGTCTCTTTCGAACCGGCCCGGCGCACCTCAGCCCGGGCCGGTTCCCCGGCGACCTGATGGGGGTTTCATGAGCTTCGACGCGATCGACGTGATCATCACCAAGCGGGACGGCGGCGAGCTGTCCGACGCGCAGATCGACTGGGTCGTCGACGCGTACACCCGGGGCGAGGTGGCCGACGAGCAGATGTCCGCGCTCGCCATGGCGATCCTGCTCAACGGCATGAGCCGGCGGGAGATCGCCCGGTGGACCGCGGCGATGGTCGCCTCCGGCACCCGGATGGACTGGTCGATGCTCGACCGCCCGACCACGGACAAGCACTCCACCGGCGGCGTCGGCGACAAGATCACGCTGCCGCTCGCGCCGCTGGTCGCGGCGTGCGGGGCGTACGTGCCGCAGCTGTCCGGCCGGGGCCTCGGCCACACCGGCGGCACGCTCGACAAGCTCGAGTCGATCCCCGGCTGGCGGGCGTCGCTGTCCGCCGACGAGATGCTCGCCGTGCTGCGCGAGGCGGGCGCGGTGGTGTGCGCCGCCGGGGAGGGGCTCGCCCCGGCCGACCGCAAGCTGTACGCGCTGCGCGACGTGACCGGCACCGTGGAGTCGATCCCGCTCATCGCCTCGTCGATCATGTCGAAGAAGATCGCCGAGGGCACCGGGGCGCTCGTCCTCGACGTGAAGGTCGGCTCCGGCGCGTTCATGAAGGACGTGGCCTCGGCCCAGGAGCTCGCCACCACCATGGTCGAGCTCGGCGAGGACGCCGGGGTGCGCACGGTCGCCCTGCTCACCGCGATGGACCGGCCGCTCGGCCGGGCGGTCGGCAACGCGCTCGAGGTCGCCGAGGCGGTCGAGGTGCTCGCCGGCGGCGGCCCGGAGGACGTGGTCGAGCTCACGGTACGGCTGGCGCGGGAGATGCTCGCCGCGGCCGGGGTGGACGGCCGGGACCCGGCCGACGCGCTCAAGGACGGCTCGGCGATGGACGCCTGGCGGCGGATGATCCGGGCCCAGGGCGGCGACCCGGACGCGCCGCTGCCGCGCGCCGCCGAGACGATGGACGTGACCTGCCCGGCCGACGGCGTGCTCACCCGGCTCGACGCCTACGCGGTGGGCGTCGCCGCCTGGCGGCTCGGCGCGGGCCGGGCCCGGAAGGAGGACCCGGTTGCGCACGCCGCGGGCGTCACCCTGCACGCCAAGCCCGGCGACCGGGTACGCAAGGGGCAGGCCCTGCTCACCCTGCACACCGACGAGCCGGAGCGGTTCGACCGGGCGCTCGCGGCGCTCGAGGGCGCCTACGAGATCGGCGACGCGCCGGATCCGGGCCTGCTGCCGCTGGTGATCGATAGGGTGACCGCCTGAGCCGGGAAGGGGATCGAGGTAGTCGTCATGGTGCGCAAGATCGAGTCGGCGAGCCGTATCCCGGTGCCGGGCGGCAAGATCATCGACGAGTACGTGGGCCGGGTGAACACCGGGGACGGGCGGCTGTCGATCGCCCACATGGTCGCCCCGCCCGGGTGGTCCGAGCCGCCGCAGAAGCCGGAGTTCGCCGAGTTCACCCTGGTGCTGCGCGGCACGCTGCGGGTGGAGCACGACGGCGGGGTCACCGAGGTCGGCGCGGGCCAGGCCGTGGTGACCGAGCCGGGCGAGCGCATCCGGTACGGCGTCGGCCCGGACGGCGCCGAGTACGTGGCGGTCTGCCTGCCCGCGTTCTCGCCGGAGACCGCCCACCGGGAGGACGAGTGACCGCGCGCGGCGGGCCGTACCGGCGGCGCGACATAGGATGAGCGAATGGACCAGACGCCGACCCTAGAGGAGATCCGCAAGGCGCCGAAGGTTCTGCTCCACGACCATCTCGACGGCGGCCTGCGGCCGGAGACGATCATCGATCTCGCCCGCGAGTCGGGGTACGACCGGCTGCCCAGCACCGACCCGGACAACCTGCGGCAGTGGTTCCACGAGGCGGCCGACTCCGGGTCGCTCGAGCGGTATCTGGAGACCTTCGCCCACACGGTCGGGGTGATGCAGTCCCGCGAGGCGCTCTACCGGGTGGCGTTCGAGTGCGCCGAGGACCTCGCCGCCGACGGCGTCGTCTACGCCGAGGTGCGGTTCGCCCCGGAGCAGCACACCTCGGGCGGGCTCGGCCTCGACGAGGTGGTGCAGGCGGTCCTCGACGGGTTCCGGGACGGCTCGGCGCGGTTCGGCATCCGGGTCGGCACGCTGCTCACCGCGATGCGGCACCAGGCCCGCTCGATGGAGATCGCCGAGCTCGCGGTCCGGTACCGGGACGTCGGCGTGGTCGGCTTCGACATCGCCGGCGCCGAGGCGGGCTACCCGCCCACCCGGCACCTGGACGCGTTCGAGTACCTGCAGCGGGAGAACGCCCACTTCACCATCCACGCCGGCGAGGCGTTCGGGCTGCCGTCGATCTGGCAGGCGATCCAGTGGTGCGGCGCGGACCGGCTCGGCCACGGCGTGCGGATCATCGACGACATCCAGGTGTCGCCGGACGGCACGGCGAAGCTCGGCCGGCTCGCCGCGTATGTGCGGGACAAGCGCATCCCGCTGGAGATGTGCCCCACCTCGAACCTGCAGACCGGGGCGGCCCCGTCGATCGCCGAGCACCCGATCGGCCTGCTGCGGCGGCTCTACTTCCGGGTGACGGTGAACACCGACAACCGGCTGATGAGCAACACCTCGCTGTCGGAGGAGTTCGCCAAGCTCGTCGACGCCTTCGGGTACGGCTGGGACGACCTGCAGTGGTTCACGGTGAACGCGATGAAGTCCGCGTTCATCCCGTTCGACGAGCGGCTGGCGCTGATCAACGGCGTGATCAAGCCGGGCTTCGCCCGGCTGAAGTGGCGGGCGGGCCTGCCGTGAAGCCGCGCGTGTTCCGGTCGAAGGGGGCGTTCGTCCTCGGCTGGATCTGGCTCGCCTTCGCCGCGCTCAACGCCGTCGATCTGATCGTGCGGGGCCGCATGCCGTCCTCGCTCGTCGCGGGCGCGGTGCTCGGCGTGCTCACCGCGGTGATCTACGTGACCTGCCTGCGCCCGGGCATCTTCCTGCGCGAGGACGGCGTGCTCGTGCGCAACCCGCTGCGGGATGCGTTCGTCCCGTGGGCGGCGCTCGGCGACGTGCGGGTCACCCACGCGATCCTCATCGAGTCCGGCGGCCGCACGATCCGCTCGTGGACCCCGCAGGTGTCGAACCGGGAGCTGATCCGGATGGCCCGCAGCCGCCCGGCCGGTGGCGGCCGGGACGGCGACGGCGACCGGGACCGCCCCGGGCACACCCCGCGCGACCACGCCGAGGCGGTGGCGAACCGCACCCACGCGCACTGGGTCGCCGAGCAGATCGTCGAGGAGTCGGCGCGCGCCCGCGGCCGGTCCGGCGACGCCGCCGGCACGCTCACCGTGACCTGGTCCCCGGCCCCGCTCGCCGCGCTCGGCGCCGCCCTGCTCCTCGTCGCCGCCGCCGTGCTCGCCTCGCTCTGACCGGCACACC
>QGUZ01000032.1 GCA_003242605.1 Actinomycetota bacterium | reverse complement strand
CCCCCCCCGCGCGGCCGTCGCCCCCCCCCCCCCCCGCCCGGCCCCCGAGGGCGGGCGGCCGGCCCCCGGGAGCCGTACCCGCGGCGGGCCCGCCCGCCGGCCCGGGTAAAGCAGCCGTGATCGGCCGCCCAGCGCACGGTCGCGCGATCGCCGCGAGCGTCGGCGGTCTTTCCCGGCTCATCCATCGGCGTGCCAGGCGACGGCGTGCCACTCCCCATCGGAGGGTGCCCCCGGCGCACGATGTGCCGGCTCGCACAACCGATCGGGAGGCACACGAATGAAGGCGATCACCGTGATGGCCCTGGGCGGCGCGCTGCTGTTCGCCGCGGTCCCCGGCGCCCAGGCCGACTCGGCCCCGCTGAGCGAGCTGACGCTCACCGTGTCGCGGCCGGACGGCGCGGGCGCCACGTCCGTGACGCTCACCTGCGACCCGGACGGCGGCACCCATCCCAGCCCGCGGGCGGCCTGCGACCTGCTCCGCTCGGTCGACGGCAACATCGGCATGATCCGTCCGACGCGCGGGGTCGTCTGTACCCGCGAGTACGCGCCGCGGACGGCGACGGCGCGCGGCGTCTGGCGGGGCACGAAGCGCTTCGTCATCGTGCGCACCTTCGGCAACCCGTGCCAGATGCACGCGGAGACCGGGGTGCTGTTCGCGTTCGCCCGCTGAGGCCGGCGGGGCGGCGCGGACGGCGGGCCCCGGCCCGGCCCGCGCCGCCCCCGCGCCCGGGCCGCGCCCGCCGATCCCCTAGGCTCCTGCTGGAAAAACCGGACGCAGGGGTCGACGGGGGTCCAGGCATGCGGGAGCTGCTGCTCGGCGTCAGCCTCGGTCTCGGCGCCGGGCTGAGCCCCGGGCCGCTGCTCAGCCTGGTGATCAGCGCCAGCCTGCGCGGCGGTTTCCTCGCCGGGCTGCGCATGGCCTGCGTGCCGTTCCTGTCCGACCTGCCGGTGGTGCTGCTCACCACGACCGTGGTCGGCGCGCTGCCGGAGACGCTCGTCGCCGCGCTCTCGGTCGCGGGCGGCCTGTACGTGATCCACCTGGGCGTCGCCACGATCCGGGACGCCCGCCGCGCCGAAGCCCCGGCGGCGGGCGGGCGGCCGCCGGGCGGGGCGCGGGAGCTGCTGCACGGTGTCGTGGTGAACCTGCTCAACCCGCACGCGTGGCTGTTCTGGATCGCGGTCGGCGCGCCCGCCTTCACCGCGGCCTGGGGCCGCTCCCCGGCCGTCGCGATCGCGTTCGTGGGCGGCTTCTACCTCGTCCTGGTCGGCTCCAAGGCGGCCCTCGCCGGGCTCATCGGCGCGGGGCGGCATCGGCTGGGGCCCCGCGCCTACCGGCTCCTGCTCGGCGGCAGCGGGCTGCTGCTCGTCGCCGCCGGGGTCGCGCTCGCCGTACCCGGGGTCGCCGGCCTGCTCCGCCTCACGGCTTGACCGGCGGCTCGGGCGCCGACTCGGCGGGCTTGGCGGCGGGCCCGTTCTCGTCCGGCCGGCCCACGCGGCTGCGGCGCGAGCCGTACACCCAGTAGAGCGCCACGCCGATCGCCATCCACACGCCGAACCGCAGCCAGGTGTCCACCGGCAGGTTGAGCATGAGGTAGAGGCAGGAGAGCACCGACAGCAGCGGGATCACCGGCACCCACGGCACCCGGAAGGCCCGGTGCAGGTCGGGCCGGGTGCGCCGGAGGATGATCACCCCGGCCGAGACCACCACGAACGCGAACAGCGTGCCGATGTTCACCAGCTCGGCGAGGGCGGACAGCGGGATGAACCCGGCGAGCACCGCGGTGACCAGGCCGATGACGAGCGTCACCCGGTACGGCGTGCGGAACCGGGGGTGCACCTGGGCGAGGGCGGGCGGCAGCAGGTTGTCGCGGCTCATCGCGAAGAACACCCGGCTCTGCCCGAGCATGAGGATGAGGATCACCGTGGTGAGGCCGGCGATCACGCCCACGCTGATGAGCGAGGCGACCCACGGCATGCCGACGGCGCGGAACGCGTCCGCGAGCGGGGCGGCCTCGCTGAGCTCGTGGTACGGCTGCATGCCGACGAGCACGAGGGAGACCAGCACGTACAGCAGCGTGCACACCGTGAGCGAGCCGATGATGCCGATCGGCAGGTCGCGGGCGGGGTTGCGGGTCTCCTCGGCGGCGGTGGCGACCACGTCGAAGCCGATGTAGGCGAAGAACACGATCGCCGCGGCGGAGAAGATGCCGAACACTCCGAACGCGACCGGCGTTACCCCGAACAGCACCTGGATGAGCGGGGCCGAGCCGCCGCCCACCTCCTCGGTGTGCACCGCCGGCGGGATGAACGGGCTGTAGTTCGCCGGGTCGATGAAGAACACGCCCGCCACGAGCACGAGCAGGATCACCGCCAGTTTGATGATCACCATGACCAGGTTCACCTGGGCGGACATGCGGATGCCCGCGACGAGCACGGCGGTGAGCAGCAGCACGATGAGCACGGCGGGCACGTTCACCACGCCGCTCTCCCCCGCGATCGCGGGTGGCAGATGGATGCCGATCGTCTCGAGCAGGCTCACCGCGTACCCCGACCAGCCGACCGCGACGACGGCCGCGGCGAGGGAGAGCTCGAGCATGAGGTCCCAGCCGATCACCCAGGCGGGGAACTCGCCGAGCGTGGCGTAGGCGAAGGTGTAGGCGGACCCGGCGACCGGCAGCGTGGAGGCGAACTCGGCGTAGCAGAGGGCCGCGAGCCCGCACGCCACCGCGGCGATGATGAACGCCAGCGCGACCGCCGGCCCGGCGGTCTCCCGCGCCACCCGGCCGGTGAGCACGAACAGCCCGGTACCGATGATCACGCCGACGCCGAAGATGGTGAGGTCGAGCGCGCCCAGGCTGCGGCGCAGCCGATGCCGGGGATCCTCCGTGTCGCGGAGGGACTGCTCAATGGATTTGGTGCGGAATAGATCCATCTGGACACCACCCCGGCTCGCCGTCGCTTACCTGTCGGTCTTCAGGTACCCGGTCCGTCACCGTACGTGACACATCGAATGCGATCCGCAACGGAAACATCCGCCGTGGCGGCCATCCAGATGCGGTCCGGGTGCGGAGGGTCCCGCTGCCCCGGCCGGAGGCCGTCATTCGCCCCGCCGCGAACGGTGGTCACGCCGTGGTACGGCACCGCTCGTGCGGCCCGCTGTGGCGCATGGGATGCGCGGCTGCGCACGGACGGCGGGCCGCCGGAGAGACGGCGCACCCGCGGGCCGCGCGGGACCGGGCCGGGGGCCAGGTTACACACCCCCGGGGAGTACTCGCGCCACGGGGTGCCGCGACGGCGCGCCGCGCCGCATCCCCGCAGGCCAGGGTCACGGCACGGCCGGGCGTACGGCCGTGCCGTACCGGGTCTACTCGCCGGGTCTACTCGCCGGATGCGGCGCCGGCCTCCCAGCGGCCGAGGAGCAGGCCGGAGCCCGCGAGGTTCGGCGGCAGGTCGCCGCGGAGCAGCGCCCGGGCGAGCAGCAGCGCGCCATCGACGGCGGGGCCGCGGGGCGGGGGCTGGTCGACGCCGTCGGCGGCCAGGCGCCGGGCGAACGCCTCCCGCAGGCGGGGGACCGACGGGATGAGGCTGCCCGCGTACGAGACCACGCGCGGCGCGTCCGGGGGCAGGGCGGCGAGGGCGGTCTCCGCGAGCAGCGTGCCCGCGCGGTCGAGGATCGCGGCCGCCTGCGGGTCACCGTCGGCCGCGGCGGCGGCCACGTCGGGGACGAACCGGGCGAGCAGCGACGCCCGGTCGGCGCGGGTGTAGAGCTCCTGCACCAGCTCGGCGGGCGTGCCGAAGCGGCGGTTGAGCGCGTCGAGCAGCGCGGCCGAGCCGCCGGGGCGGCCGTCCAGGTGGCGCAGCGCGGCCGCGAGCCCGGCCCGGCCGATCCACGCGCCGCCGCCCTCGTCGCCGAGCAGGTGCCCCCAGCCGTCCACCTTGCGCCAGCCGCCGCGGGCGTCGGTGCCGACCGCGACCGCGCCCGTACCCGCCGCGACCACGGCTCCCCCGGCGAGGCCGAGCGCGCCGACGTACGAGATGAGCGCGTCGGAGACGAACAGCACGGCGCGGGCGCCCGCCGCCCGGCCGAGCAGGGCGGGCAACGTCTCGCGCGGCGCGCCGCCGAGGCCGGACACCCCGGTGCTGCCGAGCACGACGGCGTCCGCCCGGGGCGCCCCCGCGGCGGCGAGCAGCTCGCCGACCAGCTCGACGAGGAGGTCGGCGGCCCCGCCGCCGGTGTCCCGGCCGCCCTCGGCCGGCCGCTCCGCCGCGGCGCGCAGGCCGCGGTCCCGGCTCGCCCGGGCCACCGTCGCGCCGGTCGCGTCGGCGAGCAGCCCGCGGGCGCCGGTGCCGCCCACGTCGAGGCCGATGACGTACGCCTGCCCGGCGCCGCCGGCCGGCATGTCCACGCCCATGACGCCGCCCGTGCTACCCGCCGGCGGTCACTTGCGCCGCCCGCCCCGGCGGGCGAGGGCCTCGGTGATGCCGCGGGCGAGGTCCGGGCCGGTGAGCCCGGCGCGGGTGAGAATGCTCGACCGCTTGGCGTGCTCGAGGAAGCGCTGCGGGATGCCGTAGGTGCGCACCGGGACGTCCACGTCGTTGTCGCGCAGCAGCCGGGCCACCGCGTCGCCGACGCCGCCCACGCGGCCGTTGTCCTCCACCACCGCGACGAGCCGGTGCGCCTTCGCGGCGAGCACGAGCGCCTCGTCGATCGGCTTCACCCAGCGCGGGTCGACCACGGTGGCGGACAGGCCCTGGGCCTCGAGCAGCCGCGCGGCCTCCAGGCACGGCTCGGCCATCGGCCCGACCGCGACGATGAGCACGTCGGAGCCGTCCCCGGCGCGCAGCACGTCCATGCCGCCGAGCTTGCCGGCCGCGTCCACGTCCTCCGGCAGCGCGCCCTTGGGGAAGCGGATCACGGTGGGGCCGTCGTTGATGTCGAGCGCCTCGCCGAGCAGCTCGCGCAGCCGCTCGCCGTCCCGCGGCACCGCGATCGACAGGTGCGGGATCACCTGCAGGATCGACAGGTCCCACATGCCGTTGTGGCTGGGCCCGTCGTCGCCGGTGACGCCGGCCCGGTCGAGCACGACGGTGACCGGGAGCCGGTGCAGCGCCACGTCCATGAGCAGCTGGTCGAAGGCGCGGTTGAGGAAGGTCGAGTAGACCGCGACCACCGGGCGCAGCCCGCCGAGCGCGAGCCCGGCGGCGGAGGTGAGCGCGTGCTGCTCGGCGATGCCGACGTCGAAGATGCGGTCGGGGTACTCCTGGGCGAACGGCGCGAGCCCGGTGGGGTGGAGCATCGCGGCGGTGATCGCCACGATCTCCTCGCGCTCCTTGCCGAGCCGCACCATCTCCTCGCTGAACACGTTGGTCCAGCCGTGGGCGCGAGGCCGCTCCTCGCCGGTGGCGATGTCGAACGGCGCCGGCGAGTGGAAGCAGTCCTCGTCGTGGTTCTCGGCCGGGGCGTAGCCCATGCCCTTGCGGGTGATCGCGTGCACGATCACCGGGCCGCGGAAGTCCCGCGCGGTGCGCAGCGCCGACTCCATCGCCGCCACGTCGTGCCCGTTGATCGGCCCGATGTACTTCAGGCCGAGGTCCTCGAAGAGCACCTGCGGGGCGAGGATGTCCTTCAGCCCCTTCTTCACCCCGTGCAGCGTCTCGTACAGCGGGGTGCCCACGACGGGCACGCGGCCGAGGTTCTCCTTGATGAACCCGAGCGCGTTCTCGTAGTTCCGGCTGGCGCGCAGCGCGGCGAGATGCTTGGCGAGGCCGCCGATCGTGGGCGAGTACGACCGCCCGTTGTCGTTGACGACGATCACTATCGGCAGGTCCTTGCGCATGGCGATGTTGTTGATCGCCTCCCAGGCCATGCCGCCGGTGAGCGCCCCGTCGCCGATCACCGCGACCACGGTGCGGTCGGTCTCGCCGCGCAGCATCAGCGCCTTCGCCATGCCGTCGGCGTACGACAGCGCCGTGGACGCGTGCGAGTTCTCGATGAAGTCGTGCTCGGACTCGGCCTGGCTCGGGTACCCGGACAGGCCGCCCTCCTGGCGGAGGGTGTCGAACCGGTCGGCCCGGCCGGTGAGCATCTTGTGCACGTAGGCCTGGTGACCGGTGTCCCAGAGGATCGGATCGCGTGGCGAGTCGAACACCCGGTGCAGGGCGATCGTCAGCTCGACCACGCCGAGGTTGGGGCCGAGATGACCGCCGCCCCGGGCGACCGACGAGACCAGCAGGTCGCGGATTTCCGCCGCCAGGGCGGCGAGATCGTCGCTGCCCAGCCGCTTGACGTCTTGCGGGCCGTTGATGGTGTCCAGCACGCCCACCGAGCCATCGCCTCCGCTCACAGTCGAAACAGTGGGGAGTCTAATTGGCCCGGCGGTGGGACCTTCATCGGAATGTCCACATCGGTGCCATACCGATGCAGTGCCCGATGCGGTGCCCGATGCGGTACGGCATGCCGTACGCGGCCGGGCGTACGGCACGGCCGCCCCGTCCGGGCCCCATGCTAGTTGGAGGTGACCCGGGCGAGGGCCTCCAGGGGGTCGGCGAGCACCCCGGCGAAGGCGAGCTCGGCGGCGCCGGTGAGGGTGGCGTCGTCGCCGAGCGCCGACGTGCGCAGCCGCACGCCCTCCCGCGAGGCGGCGAGGGCGGAGATGGCGATACGGCTGCGCACCTGGGCGGCCGAGCCGAGGAAGATGTCGCGGAGCATGCCCCCGAAGATCACCATCTCCGGGTTGAAGATGTTGATCAGGTTCGCCACGCCGACGCCGAGCCAGTCGCCGACCCGCTGCAGCGCCCGCTGGGCGGCCACGTCGCCGCGGTCGGCGGCCTCGACCACGGCGCGGATCGCGTCCCGGCCGACCCGGTCGCCGCCGGCGCGGCCGGCCGCCTCGAGCACGGTGCGCTCGCCGACCTCGGCCTCCAGGCAGCCCCGGGAGCCGCAGCCGCACAGCCGGCCGCCCGGGTTCACCACCATGTGGCCGACCTCGCCGCCGTACCCGGCGTGGCCGCTGAGCAGCTGGCCGCCGACGATGACGCCGCCCCCGATGCCCACGTCGCCGTGCAGGTAGATCAGGTCGTTGCAGCCGACGCCGACGCCGCGGGTGTGCTCGGCGAGGGCGCCGAGGTTGGCGTCGTTGCCGACCGCCACCGGCAGGCCGATGTCGAGGCGGCGGGCGAGCTCCTCGCCGAACGGCACGTCGAACGCGCCGAGGTTGGGGCCGTACTTGACCATGCCGTCGGCGGCCCGCACCCCGCCCGCGATCGCGGCGGCCGCGCCCACGCACACCGCGTCGGGCGCGGTGTCGCGGAGCATCTGGTGGGCGAACCCGGCGAGCTGCGCGGTGAGCGCCTCCAGGTCGAACGGGCCGCGCTCGCGCGGCGCGTCCCGCCGGTCGAGGATCACCCCGCCGAGCCCGACCCGGGCCGCCACCACCCGGTCCACGCCGACGTCGAAAGCGAACACGTAGACGCGTGCGGACTCGGGCCGGACCACCAGGGACGGCCGCCCGGCCCGCCCGGTCTCCTTCGGCAGCTCCTCCCGCACCAACCCGGCCGCGGTGAGGTCCGCGGTGAGCGCCATGATCGTGCTGCGGTTGACGCCCATGCGGCTGGTGAGCTCGGCGCGCGAGGTCGGGCCGCCGAGGTGGACGTGGCGCAGGAGTACGCCGAGGTTGTGGCGCCGGATCTCCTCCTGGGAGGGTCCCGCACGCATCATCGGTGCTGCCCCTGGTGTGGTGTTCGCGGTCTCCCGGTCGCCGATCACCTTAGACCAGAGGCGGCCGCCCGCTTCCGGGAAATCGCGTCGACGCCCGCGGCGAGCAGCAGCACCGCGCCGGTGACCACGAACTTGATGCCGGCGCTGTAGCCCATCAGGCCCATGCCGTTGTCGATCACCGCGATGACCGCGCCGCCGAGCACCGCGTCGAGCACCCGGCCCTTGCCGCCGAACAGGCTCGTGCCGCCGATCACGGCCGCGCCCACCGCGTACAGCAGCACGTTGCTGCCGCCGGTGTTGGGGTCGACCGAGGCGCCGCGGGAGGCCGCCACGATGCCGCCGACCGCCGCCATCGTGGAGCAGATCACGAAGCAGGCGATCTTGATGCGGTCGACGTTGATGCCGGCCCGGCGGGCCGCCTCGGCGTTGCCGCCCACGGCGTAGATGTGCCGGCCGAAGGCGGTGCGCCGCAGCACGAACGTCCACAGGATGAGCAGCAGCACGATGAGCGGCACCACGATCGGCACGCCCTTGAGCGAGACGATCAGGGCGTTGCGGCTGCGCTCGAGGTTGAGCACGTAGACGGCGAGGCCGGCGACGACCGCGACCGTGCCCACCCGGACCGCGACCAGCGACAGCGGGTCGGCCGGCAGGCCGTGCATGCGGCGCCGCCGGACGCGCAGCAGCTGCACCGCGGCGTAGCCGAGCACGCCGACCGCGAACAGCAGCCAGCCCACCGCCGGGGGCAGGTTCCGGTTGGCGATGGCGAGGATGACCTCGTCCCGGATGCTGATGTTGGTGCCGCCGCGGACGAGCAGCAGCACCACGCCCTGGAAGGCGAGGAACGCCGCGAGTGTCACGACGAACGATGGGATGCCGACCTTGGCGACGAGCGTGCCGAGCAGCAGGCCGATCACCATGCCGGTGGCGAGCGCCGCGGCCACGGCGACGTACCAGGGCAGCCCGTGCACGGTGAGGGTGACCGCGAGCACCGCGGCGCAGACCCCGCTGGCGAACCCGGCGGACAGGTCGATCTCGCCGAGCAGCAGCACGAACACCAGGCCCATCGCGATCACGGTGATCTGGGCGCCCTGGGTGAACAGGTTCGCGATGTTGATCGGCGTGAGGAACGCCGGCCGCAGGATGGTGAAGACGGTGCACAGCACGATGAGGCCGAGCACGGCCGGCAGCGCGCCCATCTCGCCGCCGCGCACCCGTTCCAGGTAGCCGCGCACCCCCTGGCTCAGCGTCTGAGGCTGCGTGGTGGTGGTGCGGTCCGGGGCCACAGTGGTGCTCATGGCGCCTCCTTGCCTTCCGCGCCCCCGTTGCCGTTGGTGAGGCCGAGGTCACCGCTGCGCCCGGCGGTGATCAGCTCGACCACCTGCGCGTGGGTGACGTCGGATGCCTTGACCTGCGCCGCCATGCGGCCCAGGTAGAGCGCCGCGATCCGGTCGGACACGGCGAAAACGTCGTTCATGTTGTGGCTGATCAGCACGACCGCGAGGCCCTGGTCGGCGAGCCGCCGTACCAGCTCGAGGACCTGCGCGGTCTGGGCGACGCCGAGCGCGGCGGTCGGCTCGTCGAGGATGACGACCTTGCTGTTCCACAGCACCGCCTTGGCGATCGCCACGGTCTGCCGCTGGCCGCCGGAGAGGCTGGAGACGGGCTGACGGAGCGACTTGACGGTGCGGACCGACAGGCCCTGGAGGGTCTTGGCCGCCATCTGCTCCATCGTGTCCTCGTCGAGGACGATGCCGTTCTTCCGCTCCCGGCCGAGGAACATGTTCTGAACGATGTCCAGGTTGTCGCAGAGCGCGAGGTCCTGGTACACGATCTCGATGCCGAGAGCGGCGGCGTCCCGCGGGGAGTGCACGTTCACCGGCTTCCCCTCGAACAGGTACTCGCCGCTGTCGATGGGGTGGATGCCGCCGATGCACTTGACCAGCGTGGACTTTCCGGCGCCGTTGTCGCCGACGAGCGCGGTCACCTCCCCGGCGTAGGCCGCGAAGGACACGTCGTGCAGCACGTGCACGGGGCCGAAGCTCTTGTTCACACCGCGCAGCTCCAGGATGGGCCGCGCGTCATCGGATGGTCCGGACCCTGGCGCGCCGCGCCCGGCCGGCGTGACGCCGAGGTCCGTGGAGGTCGTCTCGGACACTGCACTCCCTCTGTGCTCGCTCGCCGCCGGGGTGGCGGCGTCAGCCTCGCTCGTACCCGCGACCGGGCGTGCCGCCGTCCCGGGCGGGACGGCGGCACGCCGTCAGCTCACTCGATGCCGGCTTCCTTGCACTTGTCGGCGAACTCGTCGGTGCAGAGCTCCTCCTTGGTGACGAAGCCGTCCGCCACCACGTCCTTCACGTTCTCGAAGAAGATCGCCTGGGGCTCCTCGAGGACGGCGGGCACGTCACGGTTGCCCTCCGGGTCGTGCACGCTCTGGCTCACCGCCGGCTGCTCGCCCTTGGCGAGCGCGATGGCGAGCCGGGCGGCCGCGTCGGCCTCCTTCTTGATCGCCTTGTAGACGGTCATGCACTGGTCGCCGGCGAGGATGTTCTGCAGGCCCTGGACGGTGGCGTCCTGGCCGGTGACCGGCACCTTGCCGTTGAGGTTCTGCTTCTTCAGGATCGTGATCACGGCGTTGCCGAGGCCGTCGTTCGCGGCGAGCACGCCGGCGATCTTCGGCTGCTGGGTGAGCATCTGCTCGAAGATCGTCGCGGCCTGGGCGTTGTCCCAGTCGGGCACCCACTGGTCCGGGCCCTCGACGTACTCGCCGGAGTCGAACTTCGGCTTGAGCACGCCGTCGTAGCCCTGCTTGAACAGGGTCGCGTTGTTGTCGGTGGGCGAGCCGTTGAGCCGGGCGATGATCGGCTTCTCCACCTTCTTGTCGGTGAGGCACTTGACCAGGCCCTCGCCCTGGAGCTGGCCGACCTTGGTGTTGTCGAAGCTCACGTAGTACGAGGCGCTGCCGCCGAGGGTGAGGCGGTCGTAGTCGATGGTGGCGACGCCCTGCGACTTCGCCTTGTCCAGCACGGCCTTGCCGGTGCCGCTGTCCAGGTTGGTGATCATCAGCACCGTCGCGCCGTTGGTGATCATCTGGTCGGCGATCGTCTGGAACTGGTTCTTGTCGCCCTGGGCGTTCTGGATGTCGAACTCCACGCCCGCCGCCTGGAACGCCTCGGTGAGGTACTTGCGGTCCGCGGTCTCCCACCGGGCCGAGGACTTGCTGTCGGGCAGGATGACGCCGATCTTGCCGGGCTTCGCCGGCGCGGACGCGCCCCCGCCGCCCTCCTGCGCGGAGGTGGTCCCGGAGTCGGACCCGCAGGCGGTGAGACCGAGGGACAGCGCCGCCACTCCGGCGGCCAGAGTGAAGATCCTCTTACGCATGGGAGCAGGATCCTTTCTGCCGAGGGCCGCGCCCGTGGGCGTGGCTGGAGTCTGGTCAGGTGTCGGGGGACGGCCGTCCGGACGGCCGTACGGCGAGCACCGGGTCGCGGGGCTTCACCGTCGCGATGAATGTTGTTTGCGGCAACGTAAACCGACGGCGGCCGTTACGCCAGACCCTGAGGGGGGCTAATTTGTTGTTTGAGATAACAATCCAGAAACGCCGCCGTTACCTGGCTCTTCACCCGAACGCCCGGAAGATCAGCAAAGCCGCGGAGAGGGCCGCGGTCACCAGCACGGCGGCCCGGGTGCGGCCGCGGTCGAGGTAGCGGCGCAGCGGACCGGCCGCCGCGTATCCGGCGAGCACGAACGGCACGAACAGCAGCCCGGCGAGCAGCGCCCGCGGCGGCAGCTCGCCGCCGGCCGCGAGCGCGCCGAGCGAGAGCACCGCGCCCGCGGTGAAGTACATGGCGAGCGTGGCCCGGATGCGCGGGCCGGTGGCGTGCCGGTGGACGAGGGCGATCGGCGGCCCGCCGATCGAGGCCGCCGCCCCGGTCACCCCGGAGACCGCGCCGGCCACGGCGAGCGTGCGCGGGGTGCGCGGCACGGCCACGGTCCGGGCGGTGAGCACGACGGAGCGGCGAGCACCATCACCCCGACGATCACCGCGAGCGCCTGCGACGACGCGGCCTTCACCACCCACACGCCGGCGAGCGCCCTGGGCACGCGGCCGAGCAGCGCCCAGCCGACCCCGCGTCAGTCCACCTGCCGCCACTCGGCGGCGAGCGAGCACAGCGGCAGCACGAGCGCCACCACCTGCACCGCGCCGGGCATCACCCCGGGGCCGAGCAGCATCACCACGGGCGCGGCCACCGGCGCCGGCCCGAACCCGACCGCGCCCTGCACCACCGCCCCGGCGGACACCGCCGCCCCGGCGAGGAGCAGCAACCGCGGCCAGGCGGCGGGCACGGGCTCGGCGGCCGCGGCGAGCAGATCATGCATGTGCCCGCACGCCAGCCCGCGCGCCGGCCGCGGGGCATCCCAATCACGCGCCGGTCACGGCAAGGGATCGTCACATTGAGAAATCGCTCGACTATTTCGAGTGATCGAGGAACGGAACGCGCCGACCGCTGCGGCGGCCAGCCCGGGGACGCCGGGCTCCGGCGACCAGCACGGCCCCGCCAGGCGGCGTGGCGACTCGCACCGCGGGCGGGCACACCGGCGCGACGGCGGCCCCGGCGTCGCCGCCTGCGGGCCGTTCCCAGCGGCGTTCCGCGGCGGCGCCCGGCGCGCGGCGACCGGCTCGCCGGACCGGGACGGCCATCAGGCCGAACCGGCGTCTCCGGCCTCCTCCGCCGCCGACGACGACCGCGACTCCGAGGATTTTTCACGCCTTTTCCGGCCGCCCGGCCGGGATGCGAACGGGAATTCCCGACGGGGGACGGCCGGAGTGCGTTTCACCGCCACCCGGCGGCCCGGGTGTGACACGTTCTCCGCCCGGGCGGCATGCGCTGCGGCGTCGTGCGCGGCGGCATCGCCCGGACAGCGTCACGGCGACATCCGGTGACCGTTCCGGAAACACGCCGATCGTCCCCGGAAATGCCCGGCTCAACGACATCGTCCCTGGTCATCCCGGTCATCGCGGGGCGTTCACCGGGCGCTGCCGCACACGGCGGCACTCGGCGTGAACGCCGCGCCGCACGGGCACGGGGACGCCATCGGCGCGACCGGCCGGGGCGCGGTTTTCCCCTTCACTCCACACCCCGTGACGCGGCCCGTTTCCGCCCGGCGAGGGAATTCCCCCGCCGGGCGGAAACGGGCACCGAACCGTGGTCCGGAAATCCCGCTCAGTTCTTGTTCAGCAGGTTCCGGAGCACGTACTGCATGATGCCGCCGTGGCGGTAGTAATCCGCCTCGCCCGGCGTGTCGATGCGGACGACGGCCTGGAACTCGGTGGTGCGGCCGTCGGGCGCGGTGGCGCGGACGGTGACGGTCGACGGGGTGGTGCCGGAGTTGAGCTCCTCGATGCCGAGGATGTCGAAGGTCTCCTCACCGGTGAGCCCGAGCGACGCGGCCGACTCGCCCTCCGGGAACTGCAGCGGCAGCACGCCCATGCCGATGAGGTTCGAGCGGTGGATGCGCTCGAACGACTGGGCGATCACCGCCCGCACGCCGAGCAGCGCGGTGCCCTTCGCCGCCCAGTCACGCGAGGAGCCGGAGCCGTACTCCTTGCCCGCGAGCACCACGAGCGGCACCCCGGCGTTCTGGTAGTTGACCGCGGCCTCGTAGATCGTGGTGACCGGGCCGCCCTCCTGGGTGAAGTCGCGGGTGTAGCCGCCCTCGGTGCCGGGGGCGAGCTGGTTGCGCAGCCGGATGTTGGCGAACGTGCCGCGGATCATCACCTCGTGGTTGCCGCGCCGCGAGCCGTACGAGTTGAAGTCCTTGACCTGGACGCCCTGCTCGAGCAGGTACTTACCGGCCGGCGAGTCCGGCTTGATCGCGCCCGCGGGCGAGATGTGGTCGGTGGTGACCGAGTCGCCGAGCAGCGCGAGCACCCGGGCGCCGGTGATGTCCCGCACCGGCTCCGGCTTCTCCGGCATGCCGTCGAAGTACGGCGCCTTGCGCACGTAGGTGGAGTTCGGGTCCCACTCGAACGTGCTGCCGGTCGGCACCGGGAGCGACCGCCAGTTGTCGTCGCCCTTGAAGACGTCGGCGTACCGCTCCTTGAACATCTCCTGGCCGATCGAGGTGTTCACCACCTCGGCGACCTCGGCCGGGGACGGCCAGATGTCGCGCAGGAACACCGGCTTGCCGTCCGAGCCGGTGCCGATCGGCTCGGTCTCGAAGTCGATGTCCATCGTGCCGGCGAGCGCGTACGCGACCACGAGCGGCGGCGACGCGAGGTAGTTCATCTTCACGTCCGGGTTGATCCGGCCCTCGAAGTTCCGGTTGCCGGAGAGCACCGCGGCCACCGCGAGGTCGTGGGCCTGGATCGCCTCGGAGATCTGCGGCGGCAGCGGCCCGGAGTTGCCGATGCAGGTGGTGCAGCCGTAGCCGACCAGGTTGAAGCCGAGCTTCTCCAGGTACGGCATGAGCCCGGAGCGCTCGAAGTACCCGGTGACCACCTGCGAGCCGGGGGCGAGCGAGGTCTTCACCCACGGCTTGCGGGTCAGGCCCTTGTCCACCGCGTTGCGGGCGAGCAGCGCCGCGCCCAGCATCACGTACGGGTTGGAGGTGTTGGTGCAGGAGGTGATCGCGGCGATCACCACCGCACCGTGGTCGAGCTCGAAGCTGGTGCCGTCCTCGAGGGTGACCGGGACCGGCTTGCTCGGCCGGAAGCCGTCGGCGTCGGCGTTCGAGGCCGGCGGGTCGGAGGCCGGGAAGCTCTCCTTGGACGCCTCGTCCACGTCGGCGTCGGAGACGTAGTTCTTCACGTCCCGCCGCCAGGTGCGCTTGGCCGCCGACAGCGGGATGCGGTCCTGCGGGCGCTTCGGCCCGGCGATCGACGGCACCACGGTGCCGAGGTCGAGCTCGATGTACTCGGAGTAGACCGGCTCGTTGGCCGGGTCGTGCCACAGGCCCTGCTCCTTGGCGTACGCCTCGACGAGCGCGATCTGCTCCTCGGAGCGGCCGGTGAGCCGCAGGTAGGTGATGGTCTCGGCGTCGATCGGGAAGATCGCGCAGGTGGAGCCGAACTCGGGGCTCATGTTGCCGATCGTGGCCCGGTTGGCGAGCGGCACCGTGCTCACGCCCTCGCCGAAGAACTCCACGAACTTGCCGACCACGCCGTGCTCGCGCAGCATCTGGGTGACGGTGAGCACGAGGTCGGTCGCGGTGGCGCCGGGCGGCAGCTCACCGGTGAGCTTGAAGCCGACCACCCGCGGGATGAGCATCGAGATCGGCTGGCCGAGCATCGCGGCCTCGGCCTCGATGCCGCCGACGCCCCAGCCGAGCACGCCGAGGCCGTTCTCCATCGTGGTGTGCGAGTCGGTGCCGACGCAGGTGTCCGGGTACGCCTTGCCGTCCCGGGTCATCACCACGCGGGCCAGGTGCTCGATGTTCACCTGGTGCACGATGCCGGTGCCCGGCGGCACCACCTTGAACTCGCGGAACGCGTTCTGGCCCCAGCGCAGGAACTGGTACCGCTCCCGGTTCCGCTCGTACTCGCGCTCGACGTTGCGGCGGAACGCGTCCGGGGAGCCGAAGTAGTCGACGATCACCGAGTGGTCGATGACGAGCTCGGCGGGCGCGAGCGGGTTGACCCGGTTCGGGTCGCCGCCCAGGTCGCGCACGGCCTCGCGCATGGTGGCGAGGTCGACCACGCACGGCACCCCGGTGAAGTCCTGCATGATCACCCGCGCCGGGGTGAACTGGATCTCCACGCTCGGCGTCGCGCCCGGGTCCCAGTTGGCGAGCGCGCGGATGTGGTCGGCGGTGACGTTCGCCCCGTCCTCGGTCCGGAGCAGGTTCTCCAGAAGGATCTTGAGACTGTACGGGAGGCGCGCCGAACCCTCGACGGCGTCCAGCCGATAGATCTCATATGACGCGTCGCCGACGCGTAGCGTGTCGCGGCTGCCGAAGCTGTTGGCGGACACGAAGATTCGCCTCCCTCGTTCCTTTCTGTGGCCCTGACGATTCGTGGGGGCCCCACGCTCATCGCAAATCCTGCCGCACCGCGATGCGGCCCCGTCGGTGAGGGTGCCCCCAGCCGCCCGCGCTACCCCTGCGCGGCTAGTGTCTCGATATCAAGATATCTCCGTCTTTATCTCGATATCAAATTACCCAACGGTAACCTGGGGCATGAGCCGCAGATAGAGCAGCACCACGATGCCCACCGACAGGGCCGGGGCGAGGAAGCGCTGCTCGAACCACTTGCCGGTCTTAAACCCGATTTTGTACGGCAGCAGCCACCGCCCCTTGATCGGCCAGAGCACCGGGCAGCCGCGCTCGGTGAGGCAGTCTCCGACGACGTGCACCAGGGCGCCGATCGCCACCGCGAGCCCGAGCCAGCCGTACCCCACGCCGAACGAATGGAAGATCACGAACAGCGCGGTGGTGAGCAGCACGTTCACCACGGCCGAGGTGAGCGTCCGGCCGGGCACGCCCACGGCGAGCGCGCGCAGCGCGAGACCGATCATGAGCACGACGACCACGTCGCGGGCGACGATGTCCCACTCGGCGAGCAGGTGCGCGCCCGCGCCCGCGGCGAGGCAGAACAGCAGCGAGTGGGTGGCCTGCCGATGCCCGCCCGCGAGCGCGTTGACGGCCTTGCTCAGCACCCAGGTGACCGGGCCGAAGGTCTGGGCGATCGTCGCCTTGGGGTGGTCGAGGTCGGGCAGCATCGCCGCGCCGGCGCACACCAGCGCGCCCGCGAGCAGTTCCGCCGGGACGGTCGCGTGCTCGGCCACCGGGGTGAGCGCGGCGAGCCCGGGTGCCGCCGCGAGCCAGACGAGCGCGCCGCTCAGCGCATGCGAGTGCCCCATCATCCGCACATCACCCTTTCAAGATCACCCTGGGTGACTGTACGGCATGGCGGACGGCGGCGGCACTCGGGTTCACCCGACCGGTGGGCCCGCGGGCGGCGTCCGCCCCGGCCGACGGTCCTGGACGACAACCTGGACGGCCCCGCCGCGGCGTGAGACGGTACGGGGGCGCGGAACATCCGCCACGAATACCGCCACAAACACAGACGGACAGGACCGCTCCGCTCCAAGAGCACCCCCCAGCCCTCTCAGAGCAGGACGATCCCGTCCGTCTACGACCGTTATAACGGCCGGGTCTCGTTAGATGTTCCCCATATTCGCGTAATCCTTTTGTGATCTGAATCACTTCTCACCCGCCGTTGCTCCAGCCATATCGGCGATATATCGTCGAAGCATCGAGACTGATCCGTGCTAGATCGAGTGGAGCGAAAGGACGGTCGCGATGGTTCACGCCTTCGCCGTGGGCGGCTTCTGTGGCCCATGGCACGGTCCCTGGCACGGACCGGGACGCCACGTGCGGCGCAAGCTGCTCTGGCACCTGGGCGAGGCGCTCGCCGAGGGGAGCGACCTCCGCGAGCGGCTGCGCCGCCTGCTGGACGAGGAGCCGGACGAGGCGTGTGACATCCGGAACAAGGTCCGCCGGCATCTGGGCGAGGCGCTCGCCGAGGCGTACGGCGGTTTCCACGGTGGGAGGAGAGAGCGTATGCACCGGCACCACGGCCCACGCGGCTTCGACTGGGGCTTCTGGGCCGGCCCCTGGGCGCGGGGATTCCCGTTCGGCGGGGGCCGCCCCGGGTGGAGCCGCGGGCGCAAGGCGAAGCGCGGCGACGTGCGCGCGGCGATCCTCGCGCTGCTCGCCGAGGAGCCGCGCAACGGCTACCAGATCATCCAGGAGATCGCCGAACGCAGCCAGGGCGGCTGGAAGCCGAGCCCGGGCGCGGTCTACCCGGCGCTGCAGCAGCTCACCGACGAGGGCCTGGTGCGCGCGGAGGAGACCGATGGGCGCCGGGTCTTCCACCTCACCGAGGCCGGCCGCGCCTACGTCGCGGAGCACGCCGACGAGCTGCGCGCCCCCTGGGAGGAGATGACCCCGCAGGTGGACGACTCCGCCTGGGAGATCCTCGACCTCGGACGGCAGACCGCGGCGGCGCTGTTCCAGGTCATGCAGACCGGCAGCGAGGCGCAGATCCGCCAGGCCCGGCAGGCGCTGGTCGAGACCCGGCGCAGGCTCTACCAGATCCTCGCCGAGGGCGACCCCGACGAGGAGTGAGGCCGATGGACGCACCCCGCACCGGCCGGTACGGCACGGCCTCCCCCGCGCCCGACGGGCTGCGCGTCGGCGACGCCGAGCGCGACGAGGTGGTGGCCGCGCTCCGCGAGCACTTCGCGGAGGGCCGCCTCGACCGCGAGGAGTTCGACGAGCGCCTCGGGCGGGCCCTCACCGCCCGCACCCACGCGGACCTGCGCGCGCTCCTGTCCGACCTGCCGGGCTCGTCCGCGGCCCCGGAGGCCCCGGAGGCGGCACGATCGCAACCGGAGCCCGGCGCCTGGCCGTGGGCCCCGTTCGGCGCGTGGGACGACGCCCGGCGGGCCTGGCAGGACGCCTGCGCGCGGGCCTGGGATCCGGCCCGGCACCCGGCGCGGCGGGACGGGTCCCACCCCACGCCCTGGGGGCCGCCGTGGGCGCACCGCCCGCACCGGCACCACCCGCCGTTCCCCCTCGCCCTGTTCGTGGTGCTCGGCTTCGCCGCGCTCGTCGCCGGTACGGCGTGGCCGCTGATCGCCGCGCTGAAGATATGGGTGATCTTCATGATCGTGTGGGGCGTGGCCGCCGTCGCCCGCCGCCATCACCGCCACCACCACCGGCACCGCTGACCAGCGGCGACCGGCCGGGCCACCCGCCGGTCGGCCGGTCCGCCCGAACCGGCCCGCCCGCGGCCGCCCACCCGCACCGGGCCGGCGGCCGTACCTCCGCCGCATCACCGGCGCCGCCGTTCGCGGCGGCGCCGCGAACGCCGGGCGTCGGATCGGCCCGCGGATCGGCCGCAGCGCGGCGGCGTGGCGTGCCACCGCCGCGCGCCTTATCGGATGCGGATCCGGGTGCGGCGGCAGGTGGCGCACTCCTGCACGTGCACCCGGCCGATGACCTCGATGTCCCGCCACTCGTGGCGCAGGTGCAGCCGCACGGGCCGGCCGCCCCGGCCGAGCAGTTCCCTCAGCATCCGCCACACGCGCCCACGCGCCATCCCGCGTTCACGCTACCCTCCGCACGCTTGGACGCGGGCACGCGGCGCCGCGGTCCCCGCCCGGGGGCACGACGTCCGCCCGCTGCGCGGCGGGCGGCCCGCTCCGCGGCCGAGGAGGTCTCACAGGCGCGGGTCGACCGGCTCGGACTCGAGCGCCAGCACCGCGAACACGGGCTCGTGGATCCGCCACAGCGGCTCACCCTCGACCAGCCGGGTGAGCGCCTCGAGGCCGAGCGCGTACTCCCGCAACGCCATGGACCGCTTCTTACCCAGGGCACGACGCCGCAATTCTCGCATCTGCTCTGGCTCGGTGTAATCGGGGCCGTAGATGATCCGCAGGTATTCGCGGCCGCGCACCTTCACGGCGGGCTGGACGCGCCCGGTCGGCGCCTTCAGCGGTTTGACCACCATGCCCTCGCAGCCCGCCGCGGTGAGCTCCTCCCACCATTCGGCGGCGCGCCGCCGGGAGGCCTCGTCGGCGAGGGTGACGGACACGTGCCGGGTCGGCGTGATCAGCCCGTCGCCGGCGTCGAGCCGCGCCAGCGTCTCCAGGTGCCAGGAGTGCGGCCGCTCGACGGCGAGCAGGCGGCCCTCGGCGGCGAGGATCTGGAACGGCGCGAGGCTGATCCCGTCGAGCCCGGACACCGGGGCGCAGTAGCGCGCATAGACGTCGCGGAACCGGGCAGCGTTCGCCAAGCGGCGTCGGGTGCGGTCGCGCAAGCCGCCCACGTCCAGGCCGCGCCCGGCCGCCGCGTCGAGCGCGGCGAGCGCCTCCGGCAGCGCCGCGAGCGCCGCCGCGCCCACCGCGGCGTACTGCTCCCGGATCAGCTCGCCGGCCTTCGCCGACCACGGCAGCAGCTCGCAGTCGAGCACGAGCCAGTCGGTGCCGAGCTCCCGCCACAGGCCCGCGTCGGTCACCCGGGCCCGCAGCCGGGTCACGAGCTCCTCGGTGAGCGCCGGGTCGGCGAAGAACGGCCGGCCGGTGCGCGTGTACACCATGCCGGTGGCGCCGGTGACGGCGAACCGGGACTCGGCCGCGGCCTCGTCGCGGGCGAGCACCACCACCGCCCGGGAGCCCATGTGCTTCTCCTCGCACACCACCTCGGCGACCCCGGCGGCGGCGTACTCGGCGAACGCCTCGGCCGGGTGCTCCAGGTAGCCCTCGAGCGCGCCGGTCTCCGCGGGGGCCATGGTCGGCGGCAGGTACACCAGCCAGCGCGGGTCGACCGCGAACCGGCTCATGATCTCCAGGGCGGCCGCGGCGTTCTCCTCGCGCACCTTGACCGTGGCGCCGAACCGGGTCGTCACGTGCCGGGGGCCCTGCACGTCCCGGATGTCGAGGGTGCCCGGCTCCCGCCGCGCGGCGGGATCGGCGAGCGGCCGGACCGGCTCGTACCACACCCGCTCGGCCGGGACCGACACCAGCTCCCGCTCCGGGTAGCGCAGCGCGGTGAGCGAGCCGCCGAACACGCACCCGGTGTCCACGCAGATCGTGTTGTTCACCCACTGCGGCCGCAGCGTCGGGGTGTGCCCGTAGACCACCATCGCCCGCCCGCGGTACTCCTCGGCCCACGGGTGGCGCACCGGCAGGCCGTACTCGTCGGTCTCGCCGGTGGTGTCGCCGTACAGGGCGAACGCGCGGACCCGGGCGCCGGCGCGGCCGTGGTACTCCTCCTTCAGCCCGGCGTGCGCGACCACGAGCCGCCCGCCGTCGAGCCGGTAGTGGCTGATCAGCCCGTCCAGGAAGCGGCGGACCGCCGCGGTGAACTCCGGCGGGCAGGCGGCGAGCTGGTCGAGCGACTCCCGCAGGCCGTGGGAGACCGTCACGTTGCGCCCGGCGAGCGCGCGGGCGAGCTTCTGCTCGTGGTTGCCGCACACGCACAGCGCGGTGCCCGCCTCCACCATGCCCATGACCAGGCGCAGCACGCCCGGGGTGTCCGGCCCGCGGTCCACCAGGTCGCCGAGGAACACCGCGATGCGCCCCTCCGGGTGGGTGGCGTTGCACGGCCGGCCCGCCGCGTCGCGCTCGATCCGCCAGCCGAGCCGGGTCAGCAGGGCCTCCAGCTCCGCGCGGCAGCCGTGCACGTCGCCGATGATGTCGAACGGGCCGGTCAGGTCGCGGCGGTCGGACCACGCCCGCTCGTAGACGATGCGGGCGGCGTCGATCTGCTCCACGCCGCGCAGCACGTGCACCCGGCGGAAGCCCTCCCGGTCCATGCGGGGCAGCGAACGGCGCAGCTCCCGGCGCTGCCGGGCGATCACGTGGCGGCCGAAGCCGCGGTCCGGCCGCGCGGCGTTGCGGGCCGCCGCCACCCCCTCCGGCACGTCGAGCACGATCGCGTCGGCGAGCACGTTGTGCCGCTTGGCGATCTCCAGCAGCCGCCTGCGGGCCTCGTACTGCACGTTGGTGGCGTCGACCACGGTGAGCAGGCCGCGGCGCAGCCGGACGGCCACGATGTGGTGGAGCACGTCGAAGGCGTCCGCGGTGGCGGACTGGTCGGTCTCGTCGTCGGAGACCAGCCCGCGGCAGAAGTCGGAGGAGATCACCTGCGTGGGCTTGAAGTGCCGGCGGGCGAACGTCGACTTGCCGCTGCCGGACACGCCGACGAGCAGCACCAGCGACAGCTCGGGCAGGCTCACCACCGGCCCCTCCCCCGGCCCTTCCCCCGGCCGCTGCGCCGGGGCCTCGGCCGCGGGCTCCGCCGGGGTGCCGGCCGCGTCCGCGCCGCGGGCCGGAGGAACGGACGGCGCGGCGCCGCCCGGTGCCGCCCGCCCGTCGCGGGCCGCGTCGCCCGGCCGCGCGGCCGCGGCATCCGCGGCGGCGGTGTCCGGGGCCTCCGGCCGCGGGGGCGTCACGTCGGTCTCGGCCATCAGCCGCCTCCCTCCGCACGGGTGAAGATCGCCATCTGGGTGGGCGGGCCCACCTCGGGGTCCTCGTCGCCGACCGGGCGGATCTCGGCGCGATAGCCGTACCGGGAGGCGACGCGGGCCGTCCAGCCGGCGAACTCGCCCCGGCCCCACTCGAAGCGGTGGTCGGGGTGGCGCCGGGCCGGGCGGCCGGCGGCGGCCCGCTCGCGCAGGCCGGGGTAGCGCACGTTGTACTCGGCGTTCGGGGTGGTGACGATCACGTGGCCGGGCCGGGCGGTGCCGAACACCACCTTCTCGAGCGCGCCGAGGCGCGGCGGGTCGACGTGCTCGATCACCTCCATGAGCACGGCCGCGTCGTACCCGGCGAAGCGCGGGTCGGTGTAGGTGAGCGCCGCCTGGAACAGCTCCACCCGGTCGCGCCGCCGCTCCGGCATCCGGTCGAGCCGCAGGCGGCGCGCGGCGAGGCCGAGGGCGCGGGTGGACACGTCGACGCCGGTGACCTTGGTGTACCGCGGGCGGTCGAGCAGCTCGGCGAGCAGCCGCCCCGAGCCGCAGCCGAGGTCGATCACCGTGCGGGCGCCGATCTCCTCGAGCGCGGCGAGCACCGCCCGGTGCCGCAGGGTGGTGAGCGGCGTGGCCCCGCCCTCCTCCGCCGCGGCGGCCGCCTCCTCGCCGGGGGCCGCGTCCTCGCCGGTCCCGGGGTCCTCCTCGACCGGCGGCTCCAGGGCCTCGGCCACGTCGTCGCCGAGCTCGGCGAGGCGGGCGAACGCCTTGCGGGTCAGGTCGGCGCGGCGGCCCAGGTAGCGGCGGGTGATCAGCGCCTTCTCCGGGTGGGTGGCGAGCCAGCCCGCGCCGGCCCGGATCAGCTTGTCCACCTCGTCCGGCGCGATCCAGTAGTGCTTGGCCGAGTCGAGCACCGGCAGCAGCACGTACAGCTGGTTGAGCGCGTCGGCGAGGCGCAGCTCGCCGGTGAGGCGCAGGCGCAGGTAGCGCGAGTCGCCCCACTCGGGGAAGCGCTCGTCGAGCGGGATCGGGCGGGCGTCCACCCGCCAGCCCAGCGGCTCGAACACCCGGTGCGCGATCCGGGCACCGCCGGTGCACGGCAGCGCGGGGATGCTGATCTCCAGCGGGATCGGGGCGGCGGCGAGCTCGGGCCGGGCGTCGCAGCGGCCGAGCCGCGCCGTGCGGAACACGTCCCCGAGCGCCACCGCGAGCAGCGACGACGCCGCGTACGGCCGGTCGTTGACGTACTGGGCGAGGGTCGTGTCGGCGAAGTTCCGGCCGGTGCGGGCGAGCCGTACCGGATCGATCTCCAGCAGCAGGGCCGCCGTGCAGCGCTCCGGGCCCGCCTCCGGGTAGAACACCCGGGCCGTGCCGAACGACTGGCCGAACTCCCGGACCCGGTCGGGATGCTTGTGCAGCAGGAAGCCGAGGTCGGTGGCGGGCCGCAGCGTGGTGGAGATCGTGAGCAGCACGCTCGTCCATTGTTCCGCAGACCCGATTCGGCCTGCCACCGATTAAGCGGCCCGCGGCCCGCGGCCGGAGGAACCGGATACGGCGGCCGGCGCGCGCGGCCGGTCACGGCCGGGACCGATCTCCTTACGGCCGGGCGCGGCTCGCCGAGGCGCGACGTCGCCGAGCACCCTGGCCGGCGCCGGAAGGCGCTATCGGCGACCGGCCCGCGCGTCCCGGCGGCCGCGGCGCCTCGAGCGCGGCGGCGCCGATCGGCACGTTGCGGCGGCCCGCCCACCGCCGCCGCGAACACCACGGCGTATTCGCCGGTGCTCCGCGAGCCGACCCCCGCCGCGGCACGGCCGCCGTCCGGACGCCGGCGTCATCCGCCCCGAGCGGCCCGGACACCGGCCCGCCCGGAACGGGGTCAGACGTGCGGCAGGATCTCCGCCGCGATCAGCTCCAGGTGCTCGAGGTCGTTCAGGTCGAGGATCTGGAGGTAGAGCCGCTCGCAGCCGATCTTGCCGAACTCGCCGATCTTCTCCAGCACCTCGCCGGGCGTGCCGCCGAGACCCGCCTCCCGCAGCTCCGCCAGGTCACGGCCGATCGCCTCGGCCCGGCGCTTCGCCTCGGCCTCGGTCGCGCCGACCGCGATCGTCTGCGCCGCGGACAGCCGGATCGACTCGCGGCCGATCTTCGCGCAGGCCTCGCGCACCCGCCCGTACGCCGCCTCGGTCTCGGCGACCGTGCGGAACGGGACGTTGTACTCGTCCGCGAAGCGGGCCGCCAGCCGGGGGGTGCGGGTGGGGCCGACGCCGCCGACGATGATCGGCGGCCGGGGACGCTGCACCGGCTTGGGCAGGGCCGGCGAGTCGGCCACCCGGTAGTGCGCGCCCTCGAACGAGTAGGTGGACCCCTCGGGCGTGCTCCACAGGCCGCTGATGATCTCCAGCTGCTCCTCGTACCGGGCGAACCGGTCCCGCTGCGGGGGGAACGGGATGCCGTACGCGGTGTGCTCGGCGTCGTACCAGCCCGCGCCGAAGCCGAGCTCGACGCGGCCGCCGCTCATCTGGTCCACCTGCGCCACGCTGATCGCCAGCGGGCCGGGGAGCCGGAACGTCGCGGGCGACACCAGCGTGCCCAGCCGGATCCGCGAGGTCTCCCGGGCGAGCCCGGCCAGGGTGATCCAGGCGTCGGTGGAGCCCGGACCGTGGTCGCCGGGGCCGATGCGCATGTAGTGGTCGGACCGGAAGAAGGCATCGAAGCCGAGCCGTTCCGTCGCCTGGGCCACGCGCAGCAGGTCGTCGTAGGTGGCACCCTGCTGCGGCTCGGTGAAGATCCTCAGAAGCATGCCGACATTATGGACCTTCCACCATGGTTCCCCACGGCCGACGCCACCGCTCCCCCAGTCTCCGTCCCGTCACGTTTCGGTGACCGAACGCGCTTGCGCGGATGCGGGTTGTTATGGTGCAACCATCCCATGCGCACGGTAATCGTCACGAGACGATGAGTGGTGATCGGATGAACGAGGGCAATCCCCCGCGCTCCCTGGTCTACCTCGCGGCGGCGGCGCTGGTCGTGGCCACCGGAATCGCGATGTGGCTGCTCCCCTCGGGCATGCCGCGCGTGCCGCCGCCGGATGCGACCGGGGGTACCACGGCGCAGACCCCGCGGTCGTCTCCGCTCGCCCCCGGGGGGACGTCCGGCCCGCCGGCCACCGCCTCGGCCGCCGCGTCCAACCCCGAGTCCAACCCCGAGTCCGACCCCGAGTCCGACCCGCTGTCCGCTCCGGCGCGGACCGGCGGGCCGGCCGCGACGGCGACGACCGCTCCCGCGGACCCGGACCCGGCCGGCGGCGAGGCGGCCGGATGCCCACCCCGGTCGCCGCGGTCCTCCGCCCGGCCGTCGCTCACCCCGCCCCCGCACGGGCGGGTGCCCGCCGGCTGCCACTCGCTCATCCAGCTCCGCCCGACCCGCAACGCCGCGCCGCGGCACCTGGTGGAGGGCCACGTCCCGTCCGGCTGACCCCGGCCGGCCGCCGTTCCCGCGTGCCGCGACCGGGTACGGCCCCGCCGCGGTCAGCGACCCGCGGCCCGCGCCTCCGGCTCCAGCAGGGCCACGCACTCCACGTGCGCGGTCATCGGGAAGGCGTCGAAGGCGCGCAGCGCGGTGAGCCGGTAGCCGTGCCCGCCGAGCCAGGCGACGTCCCGCGCCAGCGTGGCCGGGTCGCACGAGACGTACACGATCCGGCCGGCCCCCAGCGCGGCGACGCGGTCGACCACGCTCCGGCCGAGCCCGGTGCGGGGCGGATCGACGACCACGAGGTCGGCCCGGTCCACCCCGGCGGCGTCGAGGGCGGGCTCGATCCGGCCTCGCTCGACCCGCGCCTGCGGCAGGTCGCGCAGGTTGCGGCGGGCGTTGCGGACCGCGTCCGGGTCCACCTCCACGCCGAGCACGGCGCCGTGCTCGCCCACCGCCTCGGCGAGGGCGGCGGTGAACAGCCCGGCCCCGCAGTACAGGTCGAGCGCCCGCTCGCCGGGCCGCGGGCCGGCGAAGCGCAGCACCGCGTCGAGCAGCGTCTGCGCGGCGCCCGGGTGGATCTGCCAGAAGCCGTTCGCGGCGACCCGGAAGGTGCGGCCACCCGCGTGTTCGCGCACCTCGGCGCGGCCGCGCACCGCCCTGGCCCGCCCGTCCTCCTCGGCCACCACCGCGACCGAGGCGTCGATGTCCGGCACCTCGACGGCGTCGTCCGCCGCGCGGCCCCGGCCGCGCCCCCCGCCGCGCCGCCGCGGGAGGGCGACCACGACCGCGCGGTCCCCCGCGCCGGAGGCGACCGCCTCCACCGACGCGGCGCCGCGCCAGTTCCGGGTCTCCACGCCGATCTTCTCCACCTCGGGGTGGGCGATGAGGCAGGCGTCCACCGGCTCGATCTCGTGCGAGCGGTGCCGGCGCAGGCCGACCACCCCGTCGGGCCGGACGGCGAAGCGCACCCGGGTGCGCCAGCCCAGCCCGCCGGGGGCGCCCGGCACCTCCTCGACCGTGACCGGCCACCGGATCCCGGCGAGCCGCTGCAGCTGCTCGGCGACCACCCGGGCCTTCAGCGTGCGCTGCGCCTCGAGCGTGGCGTGCTGCCAGTCGCAGCCGCCGCACCGGCCCGGCCCGGCGTACGGGCACGGCGGGGCGACCCGGTCCGGCGACGGCCGCAGCACCTCCACGGCCTCGGCGCGCAGGAACCGCGAGGTCTCCTCGGTGATCCGGGCGCGCACCCGCTCCCCCGGCAGCGCGTGCCGGACGAACACCACCCGGCCCTCGTGCCGCGCGACGCACCAGCCGCCGTTGGCGACCTGCCCCACCTCAAGCTCGATCATCTTCCGTCCCGGTCGTCGTCCTTGGTACGGCCGGCCGCGGGGCGCCGCACCGGGCGTGCGCCGTCCCGGTCCGAGTGGCCCGTGCGGCGGTCGGAGGAGCGGAGCTGCCACGGCACGCTGGTCACCATGACCCCCGGCTGGAACAACAGCCGCCCCTTCAGCCTAAGCGCGCTCTGGTTGTGCAGCAGGTGCTCCCACCACCGGCCGACGACGTACTCCGGGATGAACACGGTGATCACATCCCGGGGCGAGCGGCGGCGCAGCTTGCGGACGTAGTCGAGCACCGGCCGGGTGATCTCCCGGTACGGCGAGTCGAGGATCTTCAGCGGCACCTCGATGCCCCGGGCCTCCCACTCCTCCTGCAGCCGGCGGGCCTCCTCGGCGTCGACCGCGACGGTGAGCGCCTCCAGCGAGTACGGCCGGGTCGCCTGCGCGTACGCGAGGGAGCGCAGCGTCGGCTTGTGGATCTGGGAGACGAGCACGATGGCGTGGTTGCGCGCGGGCCGGATCGACTCGTCGAGGTAGGTGCCCTCGGGTACGGCGAGCTCGGCGGCGATGTTGTCGTAGTGCCGCCGGATGCCGCGCATGAGCAGGAAGAGCAGCACCATGATCGCGACGGCGATCCACGCCCCGTGGGTGAACTTGCTCACCAGCACCACGATCAGCACGAGGCCGGTGAGGAACCCGCCGAAGGCGTTGACCGCCCGGGAGCGGCGCATGCGCGCCTGCCGCCGCGGGTCGCGTTCCCGGGCGAGCTCCCGGTTCCAGTGCCGCACCATGCCGTACTGGCTGACGGTGAACGCGACGAACACGCCGACGATGTACAGCTGCACCAGCCGGGTGACCTCGGCGTCGAAGGCGTGGATCAGCGCGCCCGCGGCCACGGCGAGCAGCAGGATGCCGTTGCTGAACGCGAGCCGGTCGCCGCGGGTGTGCAGCTGCCGGGGCAGGTAGCGGCTCTGGGCGAGCACCGAGCCGAGCACCGGGAAGCCGTTGAACGCGGTGTTCGCCGCGA
Source organism: Actinomycetota bacterium (assembly GCA_003242605.1). Taxonomy (GTDB): domain Bacteria; phylum Actinomycetota; class Actinomycetes; order Streptosporangiales; family Streptosporangiaceae; genus Thermopolyspora. The sequence continues at coordinate 1,544 of QGUZ01000032.1, read as the reverse complement.
GCACGAGGATCAGCCCGGTGACCACCGCGATCGCGTGCACGCCGAACGGGAAGTGGTCGAACACGGTCCGCGCCACCTGGATGATCACCGGGTCGGCGGTCACCTCGCGGCCCGACGGGTCGTACAGGTGGCTGCCCTGGGAGGGGTCGCCGAACTTGGCCCCGACGGCGTAGGCGAGCCCGGTCACCCCGGCGAACATGAGCATGGCGAGCAGGCCGAGCACGCCCAGGGTGGCCGCCGCGTTCCGCCCCTTGGGCTTGCGGAACGCGGGCACGCAGTTGCTGATCGCCTCCACCCCGGTGAGCGCGGCACAGCCCGAGGAGAACGCGCGCAGCAGCAGGAACACCAGGGCGAGCCCGGTGAGCCCCATGTCGTCGCCGCGCACCGTGTAGTCGGCGGTCTCGGCGCGCAGCTCCTCGCCGAGGGCGAGGCGGGCCGCGCCCCAGACGAGCATGGTGAAGATCGCGGTGACGAAGGCGTACGTCGGCAGCGCGAAGGCGAGCCCGGAGTCCCGCACGCCGCGCAGGTTGATCAGGGTGAGCAGGACGACGAGCCCGATCGCGGCGCCGACCTCGTGCTGCCGGACGAACGGCACGACCGCGCCGAGGTTCTCCACGGCCGAGGAGATCGACACCGCCACGGTGAGCACGTAGTCGACGAGCAGTGCCGCGGCCACGGCGATGCCGTACTGTGGCCCGAGGTTGGTCATCGCCACCTCGAAGTCGCCGCCGCCGCTCTGGTAGGCCCGTACGGTGTGCCGGTAGGAGGCGACGACCGTGAGCAGCACCACGAGCACGGCCCCGGCGATCCACGGGGTGAAGTGGTAGGCGGCGAACCCGGCCACGCCCAGCGTGATCAGGATCTCCTGGGGGGCGTACGCGACCGAGGAGAGCGCGTCGCTGGCGAAGACCGGAAGCGCGATCCGCTTGGGCAGCAGCTGCGCAGGCGCCCGCCCGCTGCGCAGCGCGGGGCCGAGCAGCAGGCGTTTCGCCATATCCGTTGCCTTCGCCACGTCTGCCGATGCTATCCGTGCCGCCGGCATCGGGCGGCACCGGACACCTCGCCCGGGGCAGGCCATACTGACCTGATAGAGCTACGAAGGACTGCACCACTGATGGCCGAATCTGCGGGAAAAAATACGAGTGCCGCCTCGACCGAACGGCGGGGGAACATGCATATCGTGATCATGGGATGTGGCCGGGTCGGCGCCACCCTCGCCCATATCCTCGAGGACAACGGCCATTCGGTGGCCATCATCGACCGTGACCCCCAGGCGTTCCGCCGGCTGCGCGCCGGGTTCCGCGGGCGCCGGGTGACCGGCATCGGGTTCGACCGCGACGTGCTCATCGAGGCCGGCATCGAGACCGCCGGCGCGTTCGTCGCGGTGAGCAGCGGCGACAACTCCAACGTGATCTCGGCCCGGGTGGCGCGGGAGACCTTCGGCGTGGAGAACGTGGTGGCGCGCATCTACGACCCGCGCCGGGCCGAGGTCTACCAGCGCCTCGGCATCCCCACGGTGGCCACCGTGCGGTGGACCGCGGACC
>QGUZ01000031.1 GCA_003242605.1 Actinomycetota bacterium | reverse complement strand
GGGTTCGCCGTCCGGCTGTACTCGTATCCCGATCGCAGGCCGCCGACCCCGTCCTGCTTGTAGGTCGAGGTGGCGTAGATCGGAGGCACCACCGCGCCGGTGCGCGGGTCGGCCTCCTGCCCGGCGTGGATGGCCAGGGTCTCGAAGCCTTCAGTCATGCGTCCGAGGGTATCCGCCCCGGACGTCGGCGCTCACACCCCGGCGGTGCGGCGCGTCTCGCTCGGGTGCGGGGGGCGCGGCGCCGGGACGTGCGCCGGGAAAGGGGACGCCGTCCGGCGGCGCGCCGCGGGGTGGGTGGACAGGTGGCGGCCGCTGTCCCCCTCGGCGTGCTCGCCGTTGATGCGGGAGAGCAGCACCGGGTCGGCGAGCACGAGCAGGACCACCGTCGCCACGGCGAGGCCGCCGAGCACGATTCCGATGACCGTCATTTGGGGACCCTTCCTCGTCGTCGATGTCCCCAGCATGCGCCGCGGCCCGCCCCCGGCGCTTCGGCCGAACAGGTGGTCCGCGCCCGGCCCTCTCGGCCAAAAGGCTGATGGCCGGGGCCGGGCGGGGCCATAGGCTCGGAGGCCGTGGGCGACATACACCGTTTCGTGGCCATCCTCCGCCGGCTCAGCGAGCTCGCGCTGATCGGCTGCTTCTCGCTCGCCCTGCTGTTCGACGGCTTCGTGCTGCTGTACGCCCGCGAGGAGCTGACCGAGCTGCCGGTCGCGGTGAGCGGCGTGTTCGCGTTCGCCGCGGTGCTCCTGCGGCACCGGTGGCTGCGGATCACGATGCCGCTCTTCCTCGCGGTGTCGTTCCTCGCCACGTCCTTCCTCGCCGCGCTGAACGAGCTGTACGGCTACTACAGCCACCCCGGGATGACCGAGATGGGGGCGCTGCTGCTGCTCCCCATCACCGCGCTCCGCGTGATCCGGCCGTTCTACCTCGCCGCGGCGCTCGCGATCGCCGACATGATCGTGCTGGAGCTGACCGCGGGCCGGTACTCCTACCCGGGCAGCCTCTCGTTCGGCTTCATGTTCTTCGTCTTCTGGTCGACCGCGGCGGCGATCGGGGCGTACCTGCGCTACCAGCAGGAACGGCGCGAGGAGGCGGTGAAGGCGGTACGGCGGGCCGAGCGGCTCGACATCGCCCGGGAGCTGCACGACCTCGTCGCCCACCACATCACCGGGATCGTCGTGCAGGCCCAGGCCGCCCGCACCATCGCCGAGCAGAAGCCGGAGGCGGTGCCGCCCGCGCTCGACGCGATCGCCGCCGCGGGCACCGAGGCGCTCACCTCGATGCGGCGGCTCGTGTCCGTGCTGCGCTCGGACGACGACGCCGCCCGCAGCCCCGGGGCGGAGCTGAGCGACCTGCGCGCGCTCGTCGACAACTTCATGGCGAACGGCGGCCCCCAGGTGGCGTTCGAGATCGGGCAGGGGGTGAGCTCGGCGAACCTGCCGCCCGAGGTGCTCACCACCCTGCACCGGGTGCTGCAGGAGTCGCTCACCAACATCCGCAAGCACGCCCCCGGCAGCGCCTGGGTCGAGGTGAACCTCTCCCTCGTGCCCGAGGGGGTGCGGCTCCGCGTGCGCAACTACGGCGGCGGCCCGCTCGGCGGCGGGGGCGACTCCAAGCTGCGCCGACTCGGCGGCGGCTTCGGCCTCGTCGGCATGGCCGAGCGGGTCGAGGCGCTCGGCGGCACGCTCACCTACGGCCACACCCCCGAGGGCGCCTGGGAGGTGTGCGCCGTGCTCAAGTGCGACACCTAGCGCGGCGGCCGCATGCCGAACAGGAACCGGGTCAGTTGGGTGCGCCGCACCAGCAGGTCGTACGCGGCGAGGGTGAGCGCGCCCGCGACCACCACGATCACCAGGTACTTCACCGGGATCGGGGCGGGCCAGCGCACCACCGGGTAGGCGACGGCGACCACGGCCGGCTGGTGCAGGATGTACACCGGCAGCGCGGCGGCGGCGAGATAGGCGTAGGCGCGCCGGGCACGGCCACCTGCCCGCCCGGGCGCCGCCGGTGACCCGGCGAACGGCCCCGGCGCATCCGGCGAGGACGCGGGCGGCGCGGCCGCGGCGGTCTTGCGGGCGCGGCGGCGGTCGAGCAGGCCGAGGATCGCGACGAGGCAGCACCAGCCCGCCGCGCCGTACATCGCGCGGGCGCCGATCGCCGCCGGGAGCATCGCGGTGAACGGGTCGGCCCCGGTCGTCTCGCCGACGACGAGGAAGATCGGCATGCCGGCCCCGAACAGCACGAGGGTGGCGGCGACCGCCCAGGCCGCGTCCCGCCGCATCGCCTCGCGCAGCCGCGCATCGGCCGCGAGCGCGTAGCCGTACAGGAAGAACAGCAGGTACGCCCACCGGCTCCAGGCGGCGAACCCCTCCTCCATGCCGTGCAGCGCGCTGACCAGCGCGAGCGGGATCGCGGGCAGCACCAGCACCATGCCGGGCGCGCGCACGGCCGCGGCGAGCAGCTCCCGGCCCCGGCGGGCGGCGCCGCGCGGGAACCACCGCACCAGCGGCGCGAGCAGCAGCGAGAACGCGAGCAGTAGCACCACGAACCACAGGTGACCGCTCTCGAAGTACTCGCCCCGCACCACGAACGGGAACTCGGCGAGGTCGAGGTGCACGTCGAAGAAGAGCGGCAGGAACTCCGGGTACGACTCCCGGCCGCCCTCGCCGAGCCGCCGCAGCCACTGCGGCAGCGGCAGCAGCACGAAGGTCGCGAACAGCAGCGGCACGCCGAGCCGGCGCAGCCGCTCGGCGGCGAAGCCCCCGGCGCCGCGGCGGCGCAGCGAGTACCGGGCGCCGACGCCGCTGACGAGGAAGAGCATCGGCATCGCCCAGAGCACCGCGACGCCGGCGAGGTACATCGTGACCTCGGTGGTCTCGGCGTTCTTCACGTAGTAGTCGTCGCGCGCGTCGAAGACCAGCGCGGAGTGGAAGAACACCAGCCCGGCCACGACGAGAACCCGGATCGCGTCGAGCTCCGTGCGCCGCTCCGGGGTGGCCGAGCCGGGCGTGACCGACGTGGGAGGGGGTGCCGCACTCCCACGTTCGCCCATGCGGCCAGCATAGATCGGCCACCCGCCGCCGAACAGGCCCAACGACGGCGGGTGGCCCGCGGGCTCAGCGGTTCGCGAGGAAGCCGAGCAGGTCCTGCCGGGTGACCAGGCCGATCGGCTTGCCGTCGTCGAGCACCACGGCGGCGTCGGCCTTCTCCAGCGCGTCGACCGCGATCGACACCGGCTCGCCCGCGCCGATCATCGGCAGCGGGGCGGACATGTGCTCGCCGACCGGGTCGTCCGGGCCGACCTTGCCGCGGTAGAGGCCGTCGAGCAGGTCCCGCTCCACGATCGAGCCGACCACCTCGGCGGCCATCACCGGCGGCTCCTCCTTCATCACCGGCAGCTGCGACACGCCGTACTCGCGCATGATCGAGATCGCGGTGCCCACGGTCTCGTGCGGGTGGGCGTGCACGAACGGCGGCAGGTCGCCCGGCTTGCGGCCGAGCACGTCCCGCACCAGGCCCTCCTCGCCGCCGGTGGTGAGGAAGCCGTAGTCGGCCATCCACTCGTCGTTGAAGATCTTCGACAGGTAGCCGCGGCCGCCGTCCGGGAGCAGCACCACGACCACGTCGTCCGGCCCGGCCCGCTCGGCCACCCGCAGCGCGGCCACCACCGCCAGGCCGCTGGAGCCGCCGACGAGCAGGCCCTCCTCGCGGGCGAGCCGCCGGGTCATGAGGAACGAGTCCTTGTCGGAGACCGCGATCACCTCGTCGCAGATGTCGCGGTCGTAGGTCTCCGGCCAGATGTCCTCGCCGACGCCCTCCACCAGGTACGGCCGGCCGGTGCCGCCGGAGTACACCGAGCCCTCCGGGTCGGCGCCGATGATCTTCACCTTGCCGCCGGAGACCTCCTTGAGGTAGCGCCCGGTCCCGCTGATCGTGCCGCCGGTGCCGATCCCGGCGACGAAGTGGGTGACCCGGCCCTCGGTCTGCTCCCAGATCTCCGGCCCGGTGGTGTGGTAGTGGCTCGCCGGGTTCTCCGGGTTGGCGTACTGGTTGGGCTTCCAGGCGCCGGGGATCTCCCGGGCCAGCCGGTCGGAGACCGAGTAGTACGAGTCGGGGTGGTCCGGCGGCACGGCCGTGGGGCAGACCACCACCTCGGCGCCGTACGCGCGGAGCACCGCGATCTTGTCCTGGGCGACCTTGTCCGGCACCACGAAGACGCACCGGTAGCCCTTCTCCTGGGCGACGATCGCCAGGCCCACGCCGGTGTTGCCCGACGTCGGCTCGACGATCACGCCGCCGGGCCGCAGCTCCCCGGACCGTTCCGCCGCCTCGATCATCCGCAGCGCGATCCGGTCCTTGACCGAGCCGCCGGGGTTGAAGTACTCCACCTTGGCCAGCACCTGCGCGGGCACGCCGCGGCTCACCCGGCGCAGCCGCACGAGCGGGGTGTCGCCCATCAGCTCGATGAGCGAGTCATACACACGCACCGACAACCACCTTGTCGCCGAAGCCCTGACGGGCGCGTTGGAACGTTTCCGGCCGGTCGGAACGGATCCGGCCAGCATCACGCTACCGCCACCGGTGGCCGCGGCCCGAACACCGGTGGTCACCGGGTACGGCGCGCCGGGCCCGGCGGCGGGCCGCCGGGGACGGGTCCGGCTTTACGGACGGATGCATAAATCCCGATCGTTACCATCCATCTGCCAGACACCCCCTGCGGAACGCTTACGCGGTGCTACCTTCTGTATGCGCCGCGTTGGTGTGGCGGGGAAGCCCGCGCGCGGCGATGGGTCACAACCGATACAGCTCGCGGCGGCGACCGCCGCGGAGGACTCCGGCACGGCGATGACCGCGCCCGCATCGCCGGCCGGGCGGCCGGTTCCACGCGCTGTGGGCGGTCCGCTCCGGCGAGGCGGGCCGACGGTCGAGCACGCCCTGCCATGGTTACGCTCCGCGGCCACGCCGTCACCGGTTTGGAGTGAAATGTCCGTGATCAAGGCAAAACCCGCCCTCGCCGGCCTCCTTGTCGCCGTACTCACGGGAACCGCCGCCTGCTCCGGCGGTGACGCGGCCACCTCGCGTGAGCGAAAGCTCCCCACCTGGCAGAACACGCAGCTGACCGTGGTGAGCCGCACGGTCGTGGGCGCCGGCGTCGCGGCGACCACCTCGATGACCCCGGACGGCAGGCTGGAGACCGTGGCCGTCGACCTTGCGAACGGACGGAAGCTGTGGGCCAACCCGGCCACGATGCGCGGGCGGCTGCCCGGCATGGGGGTGCAGGCCCCCGCGGTGGTGGAGACCGGCGGCGCGGGGGTGGTCGCCGCGATCGAGCCGACCACCGGCGGCGGCAAGGGCGTGGCCCTGGTGGCCCGGGACGCGCGCACCGGCGAGCGCAAGTGGGTCCGTCCGGTGCACTCGAGCTTCGGGCCGCAGCGCTGCGGGCCGTACCTGTGCGTGTCGGAGAACACCGAGCTGGCGCGGGCGCGGATGGTGGTGCTCGACCCGGCCGACGGCAAGCCGAAGTGGCACATCCCCGGCATCGCGGAGGTGGAGTGGTCCGACCGCGAGCGGGTGGTGCTGCTCCGGCTCGCCGAGCACCCGCTGCTCGAGGCCCGCGAGGTGGCGACCGGCAAGGTTGTGTGGCGCACCCCGGTCGAGCAGGCGCTCGGCCCGGGCGTGGACCTCTCCGGCGGCTGGGCGTTCGGCCCGTCCGGCAAGAACCTCGTCGGCTACATCGCGCCGTACACCAACCCGGAGACCAAGACGACCTCCACGTTCGGCATGTTCTCGGTGCGGCTCGACGACGGGCAGGTGAACTGGATCCGGCCGTCGGTGGTGCGCGTCTACCCCAGCGGCAGCCCCGGCTTCGCCCCGGTGGTGCGGCCGGTGGACGGGCAGGGCCAGTACGGCGGGTTCGCGCTGCTCGACGCCGAGTCCGGCCGGGTGATCGGGCAGATCGGCACGCACCAGATCCCGGGCAGCGGCTGGTGGCTCGCCTTCCCCGAGCGGCCGAGCACGCTCGGCTTCCTCAAGCGGGACTCGGCCGGCGCCGCGTTCGACCTCACCACCGGCCGGGCCGCCGAGCTGGACGGGCTGCGCGGCTGGTCGTTCTGCGTCACCGACCCGCAGCCGCTGAAGCTGAAGAACGTCACCCCGACCGGGTTCTACGCGGTGGCGGCGCTGTGCGAGTTCGACCTCGCCACCGGCAAGAAGGTGGCCGACGGCTCGGCGCGGCCGCCGCTGTGGTTCACCGGCAGCCAGGACGGCTGGCGGCTGTGGCGGGACGAGAAGGGCGCGCTGCACGCGGTGAAGGACGGCTCGGGCACCACGCCCGGCATGTACGGCCTCGCCTGACCGCCCCGCGGCGGCTAACCAACCGTACAAAGTTCTGTTTTTTGCGCCGTGTTGCGTGGAATCCGCCCTTCCGCGTTGTAGCCTCCGCTCGAGGAGCGTTACGTACCCAGGAGGGCCACATGCCTGAGGCAGTCATCGTCGCCGCCGCCCGCTCGCCGATCGGCCGGGCCTTCAAGGGGTCGCTGAAGGACATGCGTCCCGACGACCTGGCGGCGCAGATGGTCCGCGCCGCGCTCGACAAGGTGCCCCAGCTCGACCCCGCGGAGATCGACGACCTGCTCTTGGGCTGCGGGCTGCCCGGCGGTGAGCAGGGGTTCAACATGGCCCGGGTGGTGGCGGTGCTGCTCGGCCTCGACAACGTGCCGGGCACCACCGTCACCCGGTACTGCGCCTCGTCCCTGCAGACCACCCGCATGGCCTTCCACGCGATCAAGGCGGGCGAGGGTGACGTGTTCATCTCGGCCGGCGTCGAGTGCGTCTCCCGCTTCGTCAAGGGCAGCTCCGACTCACTGCCGGACACCCAGAACCCGAAGTTCGCCGAGGCGCGGGCGCGCACCCAGAAGATCGCCGAGGGCGGGCTCGACTGGCACGACCCGCGCGAGGACGGCGAGCTGCCCGACATCTACATCGAGATGGGGCAGACCGCCGAGAACGTCGCCCGGCTGCGCGGCATCACCCGCCGGGAGCAGGACGAGTTCGGCGTGCGCTCGCAGAACCTCGCCGAGCAGGCGATCAAGAACGGGTTCTGGGCGACCGACATCACCCCGGTGACGCTGCCCGACGGCACCGTGGTGAGCAAGGACGACGGGCCGCGCCTCGGCACCACCTACGAGAAGGTGGCCGCGCTCGAGCCCGCGTTCCGGCCGAACGGCACGGTCACCGCGGGCAACTGCTGCCCGCTCAACGACGGCGCCGCGGCCCTGGTGATCATGAGCGACGTGAAGGCGGCCCAGCTCGGGATCACCCCGCTCGCCCGGATCGTCGCCACCGGGGTGAGCGCGCTGTCGCCGGAGATCATGGGCCTCGGCCCGGTGGAGGCGACCCGCCGGGCGCTCGCCAAGGCGGGCATGTCGATCAAGGACATCGACCTGGTGGAGATCAACGAGGCGTTCGCCGCCCAGGTGATCCCGTCGTACCGGGACCTGAACATCGACATCGACAAGCTCAACGTGAACGGCGGCGCGATCGCGGTGGGCCACCCGTTCGGCATGACCGGGGCGCGCATCACCTCCACGCTCATCAACAGCCTCCGCTTCCACGACAAGCAGATCGGGCTGGAGACGATGTGCGTGGGCGGCGGCCAGGGCATGGCGATGATCATCGAGCGGCTCAGCTGACGACCGCGGCCGAACAACACAGGAAAGCGGCCCGCGCCACACAAGGTGGCGTGGGCCGCGTCGTGATCGTTCCCCGGTGTCAGCTGAAGCGGCTGATGCGCTTGCGCTCGTGCTCGTGCACGATCGCCCGAGCGAAACCGTGGGTCAGCCCGTGCTCCTGCGCGAGCCAGTTGGCCCGCTCCTCGCACCGTAGGAAGGCCGGGCCGTTATCGATGGCTCGGAACCACTCTCGGAGGGGGCGCCCCGTGACCGCCGGGACGCGCTCGATCAGCTTGCGGTGCATCTCCGGTGAGTGGTTGAGCGACATGGGCACCTCCACGGGTGAAGCCTCTTTGGGTTGACATTGCCTTACGGGTTCCGTCCTGACAAGGCCCAAATAGACACCGCTTCGTTACGAACGGTAGATCTTTAAGCGCGAACCGCGCACATCCGGCAACGCACCGTGATCGCGCCGGGCATGACGAAGGGGGCGCCCCGGGTCCGGGACGCCCCCCGTCACGACGCAAAGCCCTAGTCGCTGTTGGAGAAGTAGCTCAGGAAGCGGAGGACCTCAAGGTAGATCCAGACCAGCGTGACCGTGAGGCCGAACGCCATCAGCCAGGCGTACCGGTCCGGGATGCCCGCGGCCACGCCCTGCTCGATGTCGTTGAAGTCGAGCAGCAGGAAGAAGCAGCCGACCAGGATCGCGGCGATGCTGAAGATGAAGGAGAGCGGGCCGCCGGAGCGGATGCCGATGCCGTCCTCGATGAAGAAGCTCGCCAGCCAGTTGACCACCATCAGGCCCATGAGGGCGATGCCGGCCGCGATCACGAACCGGGTGAACTTCGGCGTCACCCGGATGATCCGCAGCGAGTGCACGGCGAGCATGGCGCCGAAGGCGAGCGCGGTGCCCACGACGGCCTGGAAGACGATGCCGTTGTAGAGGTTGTTGAACCCGTGGCTGACGACACCGACGGTGACGCCGTAGGCGACCGAGTAGCCGAGGATCAGCGCCGGGTTGGTGCTCTGCCGGAACGAGATGATCAGCGCGAGCACGAGGCCGGCGATCGCGCCGAGCGCCGCGAAGCCCCAGCCGAGGTTGAGGGCCCAGGCGGCCGCCGCGGAGACGACGAGGGTGCCGAGCGTGATGAACCCGCGCACCACCACGTCGTCGATCGTCATCGGGCGCGCGGTCGGCGGGGCGGTCGGCGGCGCGTACGACGGCGCGTTGTACATGTAGTGGAGCTGTTCAGGGGACGGCGGCGGGACGTTCCACGCCCCGTGGGCGGTCACCCGCTGCTTCCTGAATACCGGGTTCCTGCTCTGCATCGCTGCCTCCACGCTGCGACTTTCGTTGCGCAGTCTATTTGATCGACATCACGGTCGTATCGCGCCGGCCGACGTTCCGCATTGTGGCCGGTGCGCCCGCCACGTGCCCAGCATCCACCGCGCCGGGCCCTCGGGGAAGGGGCCGGGTACGGCGGAGCGGGGCCGCGGCCACGTACGACCGGGGCGGAGGTACGTGGCGACTGGGGAACGAGCGGCCCGGTTCAGTGGTTCCCGGTTCCGCGGTTCCCGATAACGCCTGACGCGGTTCCCGCGGGCCCGGTTCCCGCCCGGCCGTACCGCGGCGGCCGGGACGTGCCGTATGCGAAGCGCGTGCGAAAGCGTCGCGGGCGGCGGGCCGGGCAGGCGGCGGGCGCGCCGTATCCGGCCGGGCCGGCCGCCTCATCCGAACAACGCCGTGCGAGAGAACCGATCAATGCACGATCGCCGCACACAAAACCCGGCCGTGAGTCTCGGCGTGCGTTCCCGGAAAGCGGATTCCCGACCCACGGCAACTGATAAATCGCCTCGGCGTCACCATTCCGGCCGGCTTCGGGAAACCCGGATGACGGCGTCGGCCATTTACTCGGCCGTCGCCTTTTGTTGGCACGTTTCCGCAGGCGACCGGACGATTACGCATCGTGGCGCCACGTGCCCCCGGTCGGATTCGAACCGACACTAAAACCCTTTTAAGGGGTTTGCCTCTGCCGTTGGGCTACGGGGGCGGCGCAAACGTATGTTACGACCGTTCAACGGCGGCCGGATAATCTTACGACGCTTCGCTTACTTCATAACAGTATGTGCGGAGTCCATCCAGACGAGCCACACAAATAAAGCGCGTGCGCGTAAGCAGGCCGAGAGCGCGTCGCCGGTACGCCCGTAAACGGCACCGGCTCTGCCGGAGCAGGGCTCGCGGCCACGACATTCTCCACCTCCCGTTAGCCCGGCGTGAGTTCACCCGGACGGGTGATCCCGACCCTCGCCGCGGCCTTTGTGATCGGAAGCCGTCAGAACAGGCACGCGCGAGCCGCCCCGTAGGTTGACACGGATCCACAAGGTCACAGAACGATATCGCCCCCGCGCCCGCGGCCCCGCGCCGGAGGGGGTCGCGGGGCCGCGGGAGCACGACGTGGCGGGGGCCGTCCGCAGGTGAACGGCCCCCGCCGGAAGGGTCAACGCCTGCGCCCCGCCGCTGCCGCGGCCTTGAAAGCTTCACGCGGCCGGTGCAGCTGGCCGAGCGAGAGCGTCTCCCGCTTGAAGAAGAGCGCGAGCGTCCAGTCCGCGACGACGCGGACCTTGCGGTTGAACGTCGGCACCCGGGACAGGTGGTAGGTGCGGTGCATGAACCACGCCGGGAAGCCGCGCAGCTTGATGCCGTAGACGTGGGCGACGCCGTCGTGCAGGCCGAGCGAGGCCACCGAGCCGACGTACCGGTGGCGGTACGGCACGAGCGGCTGCCCGCGCAGGTACCGGGCGATGTTGTCGCCGAGCAGCTTCGCCTGGCGCACCGCGTGCTGGGCGTTGGGCGCGCAGAACTCGCCGGGCCGGGTGAGGTCGGGCACGCTGGCCACGTCGCCCGCGGTGAACGCGTCCGGCACGCCGTCCACGGTCAGCTCGGGGGTCGCCTTAACCCGGCCGCGCTCGTCGAGCGGCAGGTCGCCGGAGTTCACCACCGGGCTGGGCTTCACGCCGGCGGTCCACACGAGGGTGCCGGCCGGGAACTCGTCGCCGTCGGAGGTCCTGATGATGTGGTTCTCCGCCGACTCCAGGCGGGTGTTCATCTTGATCTCGACGCCGCGCGAGCGCAGCTCGTTCGCGGTCCACCGGCCCATCTCCGGGCCGACCTCGGGCAGGATGCGGTCGGCCGCCTCGACGAGCACGAACCGCAGGTCCTTCGGGGAGATCCCGGGGTAGTACGCGATCGCGTCGCGGGCCATGTCCTCGACCTCGGCGAGCGCCTCGACGCCCGCGAAGCCGCCGCCGACGAAGACGAAGGTGAGGGCCTTGCGGCGGACGTCGGGGTCGTCGGTGGACTCGGCGATGTCGAGCTGGGCGAGCACGTGGTTGCGGAGCTGGATCGCCTCGCCGATGGTCTTGAAGCCGATGCCGACGTCGGCGAGTCCGGGGATCGGCAGGGTCCGGGAGATCGACCCGGCGGCCATGACGAGGATGTCGTACCCGATCTCCCGCACCGGGCCGGCGTTCGGCTGGAAGGTGACGGTCCGGGCCGCGTGGTGGACCTTGGTCACCGTGCCGTTGAGGATGCGGATCTTCGGCAGCACCCGCCGCAGCGGCACCACGACGTGCCGGGGCGAGAGGTTTCCGGCCGCGGCCTCGGGGAGAAACGGCTGGTAGGTCATGTAGGACTGCGGGTCGATCAGGGTGATGCGCACGCGCCCGTCGCGCAGCTCCCGCCGGAGCCTGCGCTGCAGCCGCAGGCCCGTGTAGAGGCCCACGTAGCCGCCGCCGACGATGAGGATGTGCTTCGACTCGCGATTCACCTTAGCGCCCCCGGGCTGCTTGTGAAAACATTCACAAGCAAGGATAGGGCATCGCCCCCTGAGATCACCAATCGATAAACGCGGCCGGAACGCGGCGACGATCGGCAGGCCGATCAATTGGCCCGTGCCGCCGCGGAAACGGGCCGGTCAGCGCGACCGCGGCGGCGCCGCGGGACCGCCGCGTGGCGTCGATCACACCCCGCTGAGCTGGCCGTACGGCACGGCGGCGGCGGTGTTACGAATGTTTCAGCCGGGTATGGCGAGGCGTTTGGGATGCCCTCCGGGCGATTATTTCGCGAGCTCGGTCGCCTGGCGGAAAATATCATCGAGCATGTCCGCGGTGAGCCGCCCGGTGAACGTGTTCTGCTGGCTCGGGTGATAACTGCCGAGCAATGTCACCGGCCGCCCGCCGGGGGCGCGCAGCCCGGCCCGCGCCCCGTGCCCGAACCGCGGCCGCCGCGCCGGCACCTCGAACCCGGCGCGCCGGAACGCCGGGAAGACCGCCTGCCAGGCGAAGCCGCCGAGCGCCACCACGACCCGCAGATACGGGGCGACGAGCTCGGCCTCCCGCACCAGCCACGGCAGGCAGGTGTCCCGCTCCTCGCTCGTCGGCTTGTTCTCCGGCGGCGCGCACCGCACCGCCGCGACCAGCCGCGCCCCCAGCAGCCGCTGGCCGTCCCCGGCGTGCACGCTCGTCTCCCGGACGGCGAGCCCGGTGCGGTACAGCGAGGCGAACAGCCAGTCCCCGCTGCGGTCCCCGGTGAAGATCCGGCCGGTGCGGTTGCCGCCGTGCGCGGCGGGGGCGAGCCCCACGACGAGGATGCGCGGCCGTTCGTCGCCCCAGCCGGGCACCGGCCGCCCCCAGTAGGTCTGGTCCGCGAACGCGCGGCGCCGTACCGCGGCGACCTCCTCCCGCCACTTCACCAGCCGGGGGCACGCCCGGCACACCGACTGCCGGGCGACGAGCTCGGCGAGATCGGGGCTGCCCGCGGCGAGCGCGCGCACCTCGTCCGCGTCGCGGGCGACCGGCGTGCCGGGGTGCGCGGGGTCGCCGGGCCAGCCGCTGCCCGGGGGTACGTGACTCACACGCCCGATCGTGCCAGCTTGCGCCGGCCCGGCCAAACCGGTGCCGCTTACCGGCGGGCGAGGCCGAACGCGATGCCGTCGAGGATGTCGTGCTCGCTCGCCACCACCTCGGCGAAGCCGAACCGGCGCATGATGCGGTCGAGGATGAGCGAGCCCGCGCAGATCACGTCGACCCGGCCCGGGTGCATCACCGGGATCGCCGCGCGCTCGTCGTGGGTCATGGCGAGCAGGCGGGACACGATCTCGCTCACCCGCCCGGCGGGTACCCGGGAGTGGTGGATGCGCGCCGAGTCGTAGGCGGGCAGGTCGAGCGCGATCCCGGTGACCGTGGTCACCGTACCGGCGAGGCCGATCAGCGTGCGCGCCTCCCGCACCGGCACCGCCCGCTCCACCCGGTCGAGCGCGGCCTCCACGTCGGCGACGACCGCCTGCACCGCCTCGGCCGCGGGCGGATCGCCGGCGTTCTTCAGGTGCCGCTCGGTGAGCCGGACGCACCCGATGTCCACCGAGATCGCCCCGCTGACCTCACCGGACGCGGCCCCCACGATGAACTCGGTCGAGCCGCCCCCGATGTCCACCACGAGGTACGGCTCGGCGAGGCCCGGCGGCAGGTCGCCGGTGGCGCCGGCGAAGGAGAGCCGGGCCTCCTCGTCGCCGCTCACCACCTCCGGGTCCACCCCGAAGATCTCCCGCACCCCGGCGGTGAACTCGTCCCGGTTGGCGGCGTCCCGGGTGGCGCTCGTCGCCACCACCCGCACCGGCGTCGGCCCGCCGTCGGCGTGCTCGGCGATCAGCTTGGCGTACCCGCGCATCGCGGTGAAGGTGCGGGCGAGCGCCTCCGGGGCGAGCCGCCCGGTGCGGTCGACGCCCTCGCCGAGGCGGACGATCTCCATGCGCCGCTCGACGTCGGTGAGCCCGCCCCCGGCGACGTCGGCGATGAGCAGCCGGACCGAGTTCGTGCCGCAGTCGACCGCCGCGACCCTCATTCGCCCTCCTTCTCCGGCTCGGGCACCTGCACGCAGGGGCCCTTCGCCCACCACTCGGGGAGCATGTCGAGCGCCTCCCGCCCGAACGGGTTGATCCCCGGTACGGCGAGCTCGTGCGCGACCAGCGCGTGCAGGCACTTCACCCGGGTCGGCATGCCGCCCGCGCTCTGCATGCCCTCCGGCAGCGGCTCCAGGCCCTCCTCCTCGCCGGCCTTGGCCCGCCGGGCGAGGTAGTCCTCGTGCGCGGCCCGGTAGCGGGCGGCGAGCTCGGGGTCCTCGGCGAGCCGTTCCCGCATCCTCCGCATCAGCCCCGAGCTCTCCAGGCCGCCGATCGCCGACGCCGCCCTCGGGCAGGTCAGGTAGAACAGCGTGGGGAACGGCGTGCCGTCGGGCAGCCGCGGCGCGGTCTCCACCACGTCCGGCAGTCCGCACGGGCACCGATGGGCGACCCGGCGCATCGCCCGCGGCTTGCGTCCGAGCTGCAGCTCGACCGCCGCCACATCCCTTGGATCGATCATGCCGCTCCCGTCTCCGTACCGGCGTCGCTTTGCCCCCATCCTGCCCGACGCCGCGGACCGCCCGGTCCGCCGGTTCCCCGGCGCGCGCTCACCGCGAGCCGCCGCCCGGATCGGCGCCGTCCGCGTCCGCGGCGCGGCCGGCCTGGCCGGTGCCGCCGGCGCGGCGTCCGGTGCCCGCGTCGGCGGCCTGCGTCGACTCCCACAGCGCCTGGTACCAGGGAACCTTGGGACCGGGCCGGGTCTCGGCCTTGCGGTCGGATCGGTCGTCGCGGGCGGGGTCGTCCGCCACGACGAAGCACTTCTCACCGGCGCCGCAGTAGTGCAGGCGGGCGCGCGCCTGCTGCCGGATGTAGTCGGGATCGGAGAGCCTGCGGTTCTGCTCGGTGAGCCGGCGCAGCTCCTCAAGGCCCCGGGCCCGCTGCTCCTCCAGCTCGGCGATCTGCCGCCGCTGGGCGATGTACTCGCGCACCGGGTAGGCGAGGCTCATCACGATCGCGCAGACGACGACCGCGAGGATCGCCGCCCGCCCCGTCAACTGCGGACGCCGCATCGCCTCAGCCGGTGAAGCGCGGGAAGGCCTTGCGGCCGGCGTACTCGGCGGCGTCGTCGAGCAGCTCCTCGATGCGCAGGAGCTGGTTGTACTTCGCCACCCGGTCGGAGCGGGCCGGGGCGCCGGTCTTGATCTGGCCGCAGTTCACGGCGACCGCGAGGTCGGCGATGGTGACGTCCTCGGTCTCGCCGGAACGGTGGCTCATCATGCACTTGTAGCCGGCGCGGTGGGCGAGCTCGACCGCGTCGAGGGTCTCGGTCAGCGTGCCGATCTGGTTCACCTTGACCAGCAGCGCGTTCGCCACGCCCTCGGCGATGCCGCGGGCGAGCCGCTCGGGGTTGGTGACGAACAGGTCGTCGCCGACGAGCTGGACGCGGTTGCCGAGCGCCTGGGTGATCGCCTTCCAGCCGTCCCAGTCCTCCTCGTTGAGCGGGTCCTCGATGGAGACGAGCGGGTAGGCGTCGACCAGCTCCTGGTAGTAGGAGATCATCTCGTCGGCGCTGCGGCCCTTGCCCTCGATGGTGTAGACGCCGTTCTCGTAGAACTCGGACGCGGCGACGTCGAGCGCGAGGGCGATGTCGCCGCCGGGGGTGTACCCGGCCTTCTCGATCGCGGCGACGATGAGGTCGAGCGCGTCCCGGTTCGACGGCAGGTTCGGGGCGAAGCCGCCCTCGTCGCCGAGGCCGGTGGCGTACCCGCGCTCCTTGAGCACCGCCTTGAGCGCGTGGTAGGTCTCCGCGCCCCAGCGCAGGGCGTCGGAGAAGGTCTCCGCGCCGATCGGCGCGATCATGAACTCCTGGATGTCGACGTTGGTGTCCGCGTGCGCGCCGCCGTTGAGGATGTTCATCATCGGGACCGGCAGCACGTGCGCGTTCGGCCCGCCGACGTAGCGGAACAGCGGCAGGTCGGCGCTCTCCGCGGCGGCCTTCGCCACGGCGAGGGACACACCGAGGATCGCGTTGGCGCCGAGGCGGGACTTGTTCGGCGTGCCGTCGAGGTCGATCATCGTCTGGTCGATGATCCGCTGCTCCTCGGCCTCGATGCCGTGGATCTCGTCGGCGATCTCGTCGGTCACCGCGAGCACGGCCTTCTCCACGCTCTTGCCGCCGTAGGCGGCCTCGCCGTCACGGAGCTCGACGGCCTCGAACCGCCCCGTGGACGCGCCGCTCGGTACCGCGGCGCGGCCGGTGCTGTAGTCGTCCAGGACGACCTCGACCTCCACGGTCGGGTTGCCCCGGGAGTCGAGGATCTGACGCGCGGTAACGGCCTCGATGGAAGCCACGAAGCACTCCTAGAGGTAGGGTCCCCAAGTTACGTCAAGAGCCTATCCGGCCCGGCCCGTACCGCCACGTCGGCCACACACGCCACATCCGCATCGGCGCACGAGGTCCGGAAGGTGGCCCGGACGGCGGCCCGGCCGCCGCGCCACAGGCCCCGTCACGGGGGGCCGGGCGCGGCTCGGAGCCACCGCCGGACCCGCCCAGGAGCACGCGATCCCGGCTCCGCGAGCGCCGGCGCTCAGCCTCGGGACGCCTCCCACTGCCGCACCCGGTCCCGGTAGGCGCGGGCGGCGGCGCGCAGCTCCGCCTCCGGGTCGAGGCCCGCCTGCTGCGCCTCCCGTACCAGCGCGAACAGCCGGGCGCCGAGCCCCGAGCCGACGTCCTCGGCGAGCTCCGGCGGGGCGCCGGCCCGGGTGGCGCGGCCGAGCAGCTGTGCCGCGAGGGAGAGCGCGGGCTGGCCCATCGGCACCCCGGCGAGCACCGAGGCGTCCCCGCCCTTCGCCGCGCGTTCGGCCGCCTTGATCGCGTCCCAGTTGTCGCTCACCTCGTCGGCGCCGGAGACCGAGACCGAGCCGAACACGTGCGGGTGGCGGCGCACCAGCTTCGCCACGATCGCCTCGGCCACGTCGTCGATGTCGAAGCCGCCCGCGTCCGCGTCGCGCTCGGCGGCGATGCGGGCGTGGAACGCGATCTGGAGCAGCAGGTCGCCGAGCTCCTCGCGGAGCGCGCCGTGGTCGCCCTCCTCGATCGTCTCGGTGACCTCGTAGGCCTCCTCCAGCAGGTACGGCAGCAGCGACTCGTGGGTCTGCTTGGCGTCCCACGGGCAGTTCGAGCGCAGCCGGTCCATCACCCGGACCAGGTCGAGCAGCCGCGCGCCGGGCAGGTCGTGCGAGCCGGCGACCGTCTCGATCGCGGGCGGCTCGGGCAGCGCGCGGGCGGCCGCCGCGACGGCCGCGCGGAACTCCTCGTCCCCGTCCTGCGCGGCGAGCCAGACCACCGTCTCCGCGGCGGCGCGGCGGGCGACCGCCTCCGGGTCGGGCGCCACCGTCTCGGCGGTGATCCCGGCCTCGGCGAGGTGCGGCAGCAGCGGGTGGCCGGGCGAGCCGACGAGCACCGGGTGGGCGCGCAGCACCTCCCACGCCCGGTGGGTGAGCAGCCCCGGGGCGACCCGGGGCGAGCTGGTGACGATGATCAGCACCGGCCGTGCTCCGCGATCATTCCTCGTCGCCGCCGGTGTCCGCGGCGCCGAAGCGCTCCGGCATCTCGAACCGGCCCTCGAGCCCGACGCGCTTGCCGTACCGCGGGTTCCAGGTCACCGGCGCGGCGGCGTTGAGCGCCTCGTCCAGCTTCTGCATCGCCTCGTTCTCGGTGGTCTGCTCGTTGATGCCGAGCCGCGGCGCGACCTTGTTCTGGACGACCTGCGCGCGCATCCACTCGCGGATCCGGGCCCTGGGGATGCCCACCCGCGGCGCGAGCTGGTCGAACGGCATCTGGTAGGCGTCCTCGTACCGCTTGATCTGCTGGTCGATCTCGCTCTCGGTCACCGTGATGCCGTCGCGCCGGGCGAGCTGCTCGGACTGGCGGATCAGCACGAGGTGGTTGAGCACCACCTGGGGCAGCGCCGCCGGCAGGGCCTCCGGCGCGTCGATGTCGGCGTTGATCGCGGCCGCCTCCCGCTTCACGGCCGCGATGTTCTCGTTCAGCTCGGCGGAGGAGATGCGCTCGCCGCCCACCACGGCGGCGGTGCCGGTGGGGGTGCAGGCGGTCAGCGCCGCGGCGGTGGCGGCCACCGCCAGCAGGAAACGCACACGATTCGACTTCACCGTATCGACCTTCCGATATGCCCGGGACGCAGGCACGTTACCATCGGCGCCCGCCCCTCGATCCATCGTTCGCGGTTGCTGTGGAAAACCTGTTCGAAGCGAGCCGGCCATGGCTCAGCGCGCCGCCGGCGCCGCGGCCCGATCCGCCGCCCGGTCCGCGGCGGCCTGCGAGGGCGCGACGGGGAACATCGCCTCCACCAGGTCCCGGCACCATTTCAGCAGCTCCAGATCGCGCAGCGGCGTGCCCCCCACCGGCTTGGTGCGCGGCACCGGCACGAGCAGCACCTTCGTCGGCGCCTTGTACAGCGACTTGGGGTAGAGCCGCTGCAGCCGCACCTGCTGGGAGTCCTTCAGCTCCACCGGCGAGAACCGGATGTGCTGGCCCTGCAGCGCGATGTCGGTGAGCCCGGCCTTCGCCGCCCGCACCCGGAACCGCGCCACCTCGAGCAGGTTGTCCACCTCCTGCGGCGGCGGGCCGTACCGGTCGCGCAGCTCGTCCCGGATCGCGGCGACGTCGTCGTCGGAGGTGACGCCCGCGATGCGCTTGTACGCCTCCAGCCGCAGCCGCTCGGAGGTGACGTAGTCGTGCGGGATGTGCGCGTTCACCGGCAGCTCGACCTTGACCTCGGGCCGCTCCGGCTCGGGCTCGCCGCCGGCGAGCTTCGCCTTCTGCTCCTGGACCGCCTCGGCCATCATGCGCACGTACAGGTCGAAGCCGACCCCGGCGATGTGGCCGGACTGCTCGACGCCGAGGATGTTGCCGGCGCCGCGGATTTCCAGGTCCTTCATCGCCACGTACATGCCCGCGCCCATCTCGGTGTGCTGGGCGATCGTGGCGAGCCGCTCGTGCGCGGTCTCGGTGAGCGGGGTCTCCGGCGGATAGAGGAAGTAGGCGTAGCCGCGCTCCCGGCCCCGGCCGACCCGGCCACGCAGCTGGTGCAGCTGGGCGAGGCCGTAGTTGTCGGCCCGGTCCACGATGAGGGTGTTGGCGTTCGGCACGTCGAGGCCGGACTCGACGATCGTGGTGCACACGAGCACGTCGTACTCGCGCTCCCAGAACGCCACCATGATCTTCTCGAGCTGGTGCTCGTTCATCTGGCCGTGCGCGACCGCGACCCGCGCCTCCGGCACCAGCTCGCGGATCCGGGCGGCGGCCTTGTCGATCGTGCGCACCCGGTTGTGCACGTAGAACACCTGGCCGTCGCGCATCAGCTCGCGCCGGATCGCGGCGGCGATCTGCTTCTCGTCGTACGGCCCGACGAAGGTGAGGATCGGGTGGCGCTCCTCCGGCGGGGTGAGGATGGTGGACATCTCCCGGATGCCGGTGAGGCCCATCTCCAGCGTGCGCGGGATCGGGGTCGCCGACATCGCGAGCACGTCCACCTGGGTGCGCAGCCGCTTCATCGCCTCCTTGTGCTCGACGCCGAAGCGCTGCTCCTCGTCGATGATGATCAGCCCGAGGTTCTTGAACCGCACCTCCGGGGAGAGCAGCCGGTGGGTGCCGATCACCACGTCGACCGTGCCGTCGGCGAGGCCGCGCAGCGTCTCGGCCACCTCGGCGTCGCTCTGGAACCGGGACAGCGGGCGCACCACCACCGGGAACGAGGCGAACCGCTCGGTGAAGGTGGCCAGGTGCTGCTGCACCAGCAGCGTGGTCGGCACGAGCACCGCCACCTGGCGGTCGTCCTGCACCGCCTTGAACGCCGCGCGCACCGCGATCTCGGTCTTGCCGTAGCCGACGTCGCCGCAGATCAGCCGGTCCATCGGGACCGGCCGCTCCATGTCCCGCTTGACCTCCTCGATCGCGGCGAGCTGGTCGGGGGTCTCGGCGTACGGGAACGCGTCCTCCATCTCCCGCTGCCACGGGGTGTCCGGGGCGAACGCGTGGCCCGGGGAGGCCATCCGGGCGCTGTACAGCCGGATCAGCTCGCCCGCGATCTCCTTCACCGCCTTGCGCGCCCGGCTCTTCGCCTTCGCCCAGTCGGCGCCGCCCATCCGGTGCAGCGTCGGCGCCTCGCCGCCGACGTACCGGGTGACCTGGTCGAGCTGGTCGGTGGGCACGTACAGCCGGTCGCCCTTGGCGTACTCGATCACCAGGTACTCGCGGGTGGCGCCCTGCACCACGCGCTGCACCATCTCCACGTACCGGCCCACGCCGTGCTGCTCGTGCACCACGTAGTCGCCGGGGCGGAGCTGCAGCGGGTCGACCATGTTGCGCCGCCGGCTCGGCAGCTTGCGCATGTCCCGGGTGGACGCCTTCAGCCCCACCAGGTCGGTGTGGGTGACGAGCGCGAGCCGCGGCGTGACGAACCCGTGCTCGAGCCGGCCCGTGGTCACGTGCACCACGCCGGGCTCGGGCGGCCCGGGCAGCCCGGGCGCGAGGCGGGCGGGCACGTCCACGCCCTTGAGCAGCTCGACCATGCGCTCGGCGGTGCCGTGGCCCTCGCTCACCAGCACCACGGCGCGGCCCTCGCCGAGCCAGCCCTTGATGTCGTCGAGCGCCCGCCGGGTGTCGCCGCGGTACGCCTCGGCCTCCCGGACCTCGGGCTTGATCGCGTCGCCGGCGTCGTCGGTGCCCTCGAACGGGGCGATCGTCCACCACGGCTGGCCGAGCTCGCGGGCCCGGGCGCGCACCTCGTCGAGGGTGCGGAACGCCGACTCGCGCAGGTCGATCGGGGCCTCGCCGCCGGCCGCGGCGGTGATCCAGGACGCCTCGAGGAACTCCTGGCTGGTGCGCACCAGCTCGTCGGCCCGGCCGCGGATGCGCTCGGGGTCGCAGACGAACACCCCGGTGCCCGGCGGCATGTGGTCGAGCAGCAGGTCCATGCCGTCGGCGAGCACCGGCGCGAGGGCCTCCATGCCCTCCAGCGGGGTGCCCTCGGCGAGCTGGTCGAGGACGTCCTTGAGCTGCGGGTACTCGTCGGCGAGCCGCCGCGCCCGGTCCCGCACCTGCGGGGTGAGCAGCAGCTCCCGGCACGGCGGGGCGAACAGGCCGTCCGGCGCCTCCTGCAGCGAGCGCTGGTCGGCGACCTTGAACCAGCGGATCTCCTCGACCGTGTCGCCCCAGAACTCCAGCCGCAGCGGGTGCTCCTCGGTGGGCGGGAACACGTCCAGCAGGCCGCCGCGCACCGCGACCTCGCCGCGCCGCTCCACCATGTCCACCCGGTGGTAGCCGTTCGCCACCAGGCGCTCGACGAGCTCGTCGAGGTCGGCCTCGTCGCCGGCGCGCAGCCGTACCGGCTCGAGGTCGCCGAGGCCGGAGACGATCGGCTGCAGCACCGCGCGCACCGGGGCGACCACCACCCGCAGCGGCCCGGCGGCCGGGTCGCCCTCGACCGGGTGGGCGAGCCGGCGCAGCACGGCGATGCGGCGGCCCACGGTGTCGCTGCGCGGCGACAGGCGCTCGTGGGGCAGCGTCTCCCACGCCGGGAAGACGGCGACGGCGGTCTCCTCGAGCAGACCGCTCAGCCCGTCCGCGAGGTCCTCGGCCTCCCGGTCGGTCGCGGTCACGGCGAGGACGGGCCGCTGCCGGGCGAGTGCGGCGACCCCGAACGGCCGCAGCGCGGGCGGCGCGACCAGGTTCACGTCGTCGCCGGACCGCTCAACGGCGGCGGCGAGACCGGGGTCGGAGATGACGAGATCGAGCAGACCGGAAAGCGACATGGTGATTGCCCACAGCCCCACGTTGGCAAAGAGCGGCCCCGGGGCGGCGCGTCACCGCCGGGGGCGATGCGTTCACGTACGTCAAGGCTACTTGGTGCCCGGGCGGGCGCGGCGCAGGTGCCGACCGGGCGGGCCGAGTGCGCTTCGCGGTCGATTCGCTACCATCGGTAACATGTCTGAGGTTCGCTGGTCACCCGTGGTCCAAAGCGACGTTTTCGCCCAACGCGTGCGCGAGCACGGGAACGAGCTCGGGCGGCGGCTCGACGTCCTGGTCGCGGGCTGCGGCCGGGGCGCCCCGCTCCGGCTCGACGGCGTCGACGCCCGGGTCACCGGCGTCGACGAGGACCTGCCGATCCTCCGCTCGGCCACCGCCGCCCGCACCGATCTCGACACCTGGCGCCTCGGCGACCTGCGCTCCACCCCGATGCCGCCGCGGTCGTTCGACGTGGTGTACGTGTCCTTCCTGCTGGAGCGCATCCGGCACGCCGAGCTCGTGCTCGACCGCATGGTCACCGCGCTGCGCCCCGGCGGGCTGCTGCTGGTGGAGATGCGCGACCGCTCCTCGGCGTACGGGTTCTACGACCGGATCCTGCCGGGCTGGCTGCGGCGGCGGCTATGGCACCGGTTCGTGCCGCCGGGCACGCCCGGCCCGCTGCCCGCGGTGTACGAGCCGGTCACCTCGCGCGAGGGCATCCGCTCCTTCTGCCTCATGCGCGGGCTGATGATCGCCGAGGACTACCCCGGCTGCTCCGGGCCCGCGCTGCGCGGGCGGCACGCCCGGCTGGTGCGGGCGATGTGCGGGCTCGCCGAGCGGCTTTCGCGCGGCCGGCTCTCCGCCACCTGCGACGAGATCACCCTCGTCATCCGCAAACCGCAGAACCACTTCGCCCGGCTGCTCTGAGCCTCGGCCCGCCGGTACGGCCGGCGGCACACGCGGCGGCCCGCCGTACCCGCGGTGCCCGCCGGTCGGGCGCATCGCACGGTCGCCGTCCGCCGCCCGCCCCTCGTGCGCGTCCCCCGCCGATCACGGTCCGCCCGGCCGCCCGTGCTCCCTGATCCCGCCGGTCTCCCCCGCCACGCCGTACCGCGTGCGCCTTCGCCACGACTCTCTTTCGCGTCTCTTTCGTGACGCCCCTTCCGCCGCGCGCTCGCCTCGTTAGGCTCGTCGCCAGCCTGTTAGGGTGAAGCAATTCCTATCGAGTCGATCGGAATAGGTGGATGCCAGACACAGTCGAGTGGACTCCCGACGCCCGTGAGCTCGCCGACCTGGAGCTGCTGCTCTCCGGCGCCTTCCACCCGCTCACCGGGTTCCTCGGCGCGGCCGACGTCGCCGAGGTCACCGCGCGGGGCCGGCTCACCGACGGCACCCCCTGGCCCGCCCCGGTCACGCTGCGGCTGCCGTTTTCGGTCGCGCCCGGGGACACGGTCCGGCTGACCGACCCGGAGGGCGTGGCGCTCGCCGAGCTCACCGTCACCGAGCAGGCCGAGACCGGGGAGGTCGCCGGTCCGGTGAAGGGGCTCGGCGCGCCCGAGCACGGGCCGTTCGCCCGGCTGCGGCGCGGCCCCGCCGAGGTCCGCGCGGAGCTCGGGGACGGGCCGGTGCTCGCGGTGACGACCCGCGGGCCGCTCGACGGTGCCGTGCTCGAGGAGATCAAGGCCACCGCCGTGGAGCTGGCGGCGACGACCGTGCTGCTGCTCCCGCTCATCTTCGGGGAGCGCGGCCCGGCCGTGGTGCGCGACGCGCTGCGCGCCGCCGACCGGCTGCGCCAGGAGGGCGCGCCGTTCCGGGTGACCGTGGTCGCCGTGCCGCTCGCGCCCCGGGAGAGCCCGATCGACCTGGAGCTGCGCGAGCACGTCGCCGCCGCGTACGGCGCGGCCGAGCACTTCGCCGCGCCCGAGCCGGTCGAGATCCCGGGGCCGCCGCACCGGCGCGGCCTCGTGCTGTTCTTCACCGGCCTGTCCGGGTCGGGCAAGTCCACGATCGCCCGCGGGGTGCGGGACGCGCTGCTCGAGCGCGGCGGCCGCACCATCACCTACCTCGACGGCGACGTGGTGCGGCGGCTGCTGTCGAAGGGGCTGACCTTCTCCAAGGAGGACCGCGACCTCAACGTCCGGCGCATCGGGTTCGTCGCCGCCGAGGTGGCCCGGCACGGCGGGCTCGCGATCTGCGCCCCGATCGCGCCGTACGCGGCGACCCGCGCCGAGGTGCGGGCGATGGTGGAGGAGGTCGGCGGAGACTTCCTGCTCGTGTACGTGGCCACGCCGCTGGAGGAGTGCGAGCGGCGGGACCGCAAGGGCCTGTACGCCAAGGCGCGCGCCGGGCTCATCCCCGCGTTCACCGGCATCTCCGACCCGTACGAGGAGCCCGACGACGCCGACCTGGTGATCGACACGACGAACATGCCGGTGGAGAAGGCCGTCGAGGCGGTGCTGAACCTGCTCACCTCCGGGGGCTGGATCCGCTGATGCGGTGGGACACGCCGTGGGGCGCGCTCGAGCTCGACCCCGCCCTCGCCGCGGGGTCGTTCCTCGTCGCGGTGGTGGTCGGGCTCACCGGCATGGGCGGCGGGGCGCTGATGACGCCGATGATGCTGCTGTTCTTCGACGTCCCGCCGCTCGCCGCGGTCTCCAGCGACCTGGTCGCCTCGGCGGTGATGAAGCCGGTCGGCGGCCTCGTCCACCTGCGGCGGGGCACGGTGAACCTGCGCCTGGTGGGCTGGCTGTGCGCGGGCTCGGTGCCGGCGGCGTTCTGCGGCGTGCTCGTCGCCCGGCTGCTCGGCGACGGCGCCGGGGTGCAGCAGGTGATCAAGTACGCGCTCGGCGTGGCGCTGCTGCTCGCCGCGGCCGGGCTCGTCGCCAAGGCATGGCTCGGCGCACGGCGGGACGCGGCCGCGGCCGAGGGCGACGCCGCCCCGGATGTCAGGGTTCGCCCCATTCCGACGTTACTGGTCGGTATGGTCGGAGGGCTCGTGGTCGGCATCACCTCGGTCGGCTCCGGGTCGCTCATCATCGTGGCGCTGCTGCTGCTCTACCCGACGCTGCGCGCCAACCGGCTCGTCGGCACCGACCTGGTGCAGGCCGTGCCGCTGGTGCTGTCCGCCGCGGCCGGCCACATCCTGTTCGGCGACTTCCGGCTCGACCTCACCGCCTCGCTGCTGCTCGGCTCGATCCCCGGCGTCTACCTCGGCGCCCGGGTATCGTCCCGCGCCCCGGGCGGGGTGATCCGCGCCCTGCTCGTCGTGGTCCTGTTCGCCTCGTCGCTGAAGCTGCTCGGCGTGGGCACCACCGCCACCGTGGGCATCCTGCTCGCCGCGATCGCGGCGGCCGGCTGCGCGTGGTGGGTCGGCCGGACGCGGGCGGCGCGCGTCCGGCAGCCCCAGTCGCCGTGACCCGGCCGCCGCGCGGCGCGGCCGGGCGGGAGGCGGGTCTCAGGGCAGCGGCGTCGCGGTGAAGTGCGGGCTGCGCGCGAGCTCGGTGAACGCGCGCGCCGCGCCCGGCGTGGTGTCGAACCGGGTGTCGCCGCGCGGCGCCCGCGGCGAGTCGAAGTAGACGAGCGCCTTGATCTGCGGGAAGTCGCGGATCTGCCGGGCGGCGGAGCGGAACAGCCGCTCCTTGCGGTGCGGGTCGCGCGGGTCCTCGAACACGCCCCACTCGGCGACCATGAACGGCTTGCCGGGGAAGCGGGCCTGCATCCACTTGTAGAAGCCGGGCCAGTTCGGATACTCGGGCCGGACCTTGTTCACCAGGCCGGCGAAGTCGCGCACCCGGTGGTCGGCGTACGGGTCGATCGCCACCCAGTCGACCACGTCGTCGCCGGGGTACAGGTCGCCGAACCACCGCTTCGAGGCCCAGTTCGGCGCGCCCATGTAGGTCATCACGGTCACCGCGTTCGTCACGCCGCGCTCCCGCAGCCGGGTGACGACGTGGCGGAACATCGCCGCGTAGTCGCGCGCGGTACGGCCGGACCCGGGCTGCGGCCGTACGTCGTCCTCGGGCTCGTGGTGGATGGTGAGGAAGAAGCGCTTGGGGAAGGTCCGCTTGATGTGCCGGGCGAGGCGGTCGATGCGCCGGTCGAACCGGCCGGCGGCGATCTCGGACCAGGGGCGGTCGAGGCTGACCTTCCAGTTGATCAGCAGGAGGCGGCCGCCGTTGGCGATCCTGCGCTCCTCGCGGGTGGGGAACAGCTCGTCGTTGCGGTGGTAGACGTGCACGATCGCGGCCTTGCGGCCCATGCGCCGCTCGGCCCGCTCCAGGGCCACCGCCGGCCTCCGCTTGGTGAACACCTCGGGGGCGATCCCCCACCAGGCGCCGCAGGTCGGGATGAGCTTCTCGGTCGCCCGGCAGTGCTGGGGACGGAACACGCCGGCGGCGGGCGGCACGTCCGCCTGCGCCCGCGGCGCGCCTCCGGCGTGGCACGCGCCCGCCGCCAGCGAGACCCCCGCCGCCACCCCGGCGGCGAGCACCGCCGCCCTCCGGCGCGGGCGGGGCGCCCGGCCCGGCGCGGACGCGATTCCCGACCGCCCGTGGATTTCCCCCATTCGTCCCATCACGCCCCCTCCGTGAATGCCGGTGCCAGCATTTCATATACGCCGGTGGAGTGCGGGCGACTTTACCAGTTTCCGACGCTTTCCAGCGGAAGACAAACCCACCCTAGCCGAATTTCGCGGCATTTCACCCGAGCATCCGACGCCATTGTCGGCGGGCCAGTAAAGTGCCTGTAGTCTCTTCCGATCCACCTCACCGGAGAGGGTCGCGAGTCCCATGAGCAGGTCGCCCTTCCTCTCGCTGCTCGGCCGGCACCGGCTGCTCACCGGCGTGTGCGTGCTCGTCGGCGCGCTCGGCGGCGCCGCGCTTTACGTGGCCCTGCCCGAGACGTACACCGCGACCGCCCAGGTGCTCGTGACGCCGACGGGCGTACAGGATCAGCCGAACAATCTCGGCCCGCGCCAGCGCGAAAATCTCAATCTCGACACCGAGGCACAGATCGCGCAATCGGCCGTGGTCGCCGGGCTCGCCGCGGAGAAACTGGGCGTTCGGGATATCGACGAAGTGCGGCGAAATATCACGGTAAACGTGCCGCCGAATTCCGCGATACTCGCGATCTCCTATACCGCCGGGACCCCGAACGCCGCGGCCGCCGGCGCCCAGGCGGTCGCCACCGCCTACCTCGCCAACCGCGAGGCCGCCGCCACCCGCACGCTCGCCGCCCAGCAGCGGCTCGTCGCCGCCGCGATCCGGGAGGCGGACAAGGAGCTCACCGAGGTCACCGCGTCGCTCGCCACCCTCGCCAAGGGCACGGCCGAGTACCTCAACGCGAGCAGGCGGCAGACCATCCTGGGCCGCCAGGTCGCCACCCTCACCGCGAAGGCCGACGCGCTCCGCACCGTGGCGGTGACGCCCGGCACCGTGATCAGCCCGGCCCGGCCCCCGGACGCGCCCACCGGCCCGGGGATGCCGCTCTACCTGGGCAGCGGCCTCTTCCTCGGCCTGCTCGCCGGCAGCGGCGCGGCCGTGTTCCGGGAGAGCAGGCCGGCGCGCATGGCCCACGCCCACGCGTGGTGAGCCCCGCAGCCTGGCCGATCGCGGCGCTGCTCGTCGGCTACCCGATCTGGTGGGCCCTGGGCTTCGGCGGGCTCGCCGTCATCGTGCTCGCCGTACCGATGGCCGTGATCCTGTGGCGGCGCCGCCCCATCCGCATGCCGCAGGGGTTCGGGCTGTGGCTGCTGCTCATCGCCGGGTACCTGATCTCCGCGTGCATGCTCGGCGCCACCCCGCCCGGCACGTACGGTGAGCTCTCCCCCGGCCGGATCATCGGCTACCTGGTCCGGCTCGCCGTCTACCTGTCCGTGCTGATCACCGTGCTCTACCTGGGCAACCTCAGCCACCGCGAGCTGCCCCAGCTCACGCTGGTGCGCATGCTCGGCGTGCTGTTCGTCACCACGGTCGCGGGCGGGCTGCTCGGCGTGCTCCTCCCGGACTTCTCGTTCACCGCGCCGCTGGAGCTGCTGCTGCCCCGGTGGATCGGCGAGCACCCGTTCGTCCACAACCTCATCCACCCCACCGCGTCGCAGACCCAGCGGGTGCTCGGCCACGCCCTGCCGCGGCCCGAGGCGCCGTTCGAGTGGGCGAACGCGTGGGGCAGCAACATCTCGATCCTCATCATCTGGTTCGTCGTCGGCTGGTGGGTGTACGGCGGCACGGCGCGGCGCGTCGCCTGCGGCGTGCTGATCGCGCTCGCCGCGGTGCCGATCGTCTACTCGCTCAACCGCGGCCTGTGGATCGGGCTCGGCGTCTCCGTGCTCTACGCGGCCCTGCGCAGCCGCCGCCGCACCGGCGTGCTGCTCGCGGTCGCCGCGGTCGCCGCGCTGCTCGCGCTCTCCCCGCTCCGCACGATCGTGACCCAGCGGATCGACAGCCCGCACAGCAACGACATCCGCGCCTTCACCGTGTCCGCGACCGTGGCCGCCGCCGCCCACTCGCCGATCATCGGCTACGGCAACACCCGCAACGCGCACGGCAACCACCGGTCGATCACCACCGGCAAGACCGAGTGGTGCCGCGAGTGCGCGCATCCGCCGCTCGGCAGCGACGGGCAGCTCTGGCTGCTGCTCATCAGCCAGGGCTTCACCGGCGCCGCCCTCTACGTCGCGTTCTACCTGGGGGCGATCCGCCGCCACTGGCGGGACCGCACCCCGATCGGGCAGGCCGGGGTGCTCGTCATGATCCTCGCCCTGTTCTACATGCTCATCTACGACGGGCTGGTGACCGCCCTGATCATGTACCTGATCTCCTTCGCCCTGCTGTGGCGCAACCAGGACAGCCCGCCGATCCGCGGTCCCTACCGGCCCCGCCACCGCCGCCCGCTCGGCGGCCTGCTGCGGCCCGCGGGCGCCTGCCGCCCGGCCGGGCCGTGCCCGGGCGCCGGACGGCGGCCCTCCGGGCGCGGCGGGCGGGACCGCGCCGCCGGGTGCCCCGGGCTCACCTGGGGGGACGCATGAGCGACCGCCGGATCCGGCTGGACTACCTCGACGAGGTCCTCGCCGCGCTCTTCCCCGTCGCGCCCGGGGACGCGCCCCGCCCGTACACGCTGCTGCCCCACCGGCTCGTGCCGCGCCGCCTCGTGCCGCGCGAGCCGTACCACCGGCTGCTCGGCCGGGCGGTGCCGGTGCCCGCGGGCGACGGCGGCATCGAGGCCCACCTGCGGCGGGTGCTCGGCCGCGGGGGGCGGGGCGCGCTTCTGGTCCGGCCGGCCCGCCGGGCGAACCGCAAACCGGGGCTCGAGGGGCGGGGGGCGGGGCGCCGCATCGCGGACGGCAAGGGCGCGGACACCGATCGGGTGCGCGGGCTGGTCCGGCACGAGGCCGCGGTGCTGCGCATGCTCGAGACCGTGCCGACCGAGGTGGTCGTCGCGCCCCGGGTGCTCCACCACGGCGTGTGGCGCGGCATGGACGTGCTCGTGCTGTCCGCGCTCCCGGTGCCCCGGCTGCGCCGCGCCCCGTCCGCGGCGCTGCGCACCGCGGCGATCCGCGAGATCGGCGGGCTCGCCGCGTACGCCCGGTGGCGGATGTGGTACGGCGGCGCGGAGCCGGGCCACCCGGCGGCGTCGCGGGCCGCGCCCGCCCCGGCCGTCGCGGCCACGGCGGGCACAGCGCTGGGAACGGCGGCCGACACGGTGCTGGGAACGGCGGCGGGAACGCTGACCGGAACACCGGCGGGAACACTGCCGCGGCC
>QGUZ01000030.1 GCA_003242605.1 Actinomycetota bacterium | reverse complement strand
GATCGCGAGGTTGTGCAGTGATCTGGCCAGGCCAGGCAGGTAGGCATCCGGATCGGCCGCGGCCAGCCGCTCATAGATCTCCACCGCACGCCGACCGGCGGCCACCGCCTCGTCGAGCCGTTCCGCCCTGCTCAGATAGAGCCCGAGATTGTGCAGCGATCTGCCCAGCCCAGGCAGATGGAGATCCGGATCGGCCGCGGCCAGCCGCTCATAGATCTCCACCGCACGCCGACCGGCGGCCACCGCCTCCTCACCCCGGCCCACGTTGTCCAGATCGATTGCGAGATCGCGCAACGTTGCCGCGAGGTCAGACAGATGAACGACCCGGTAGGCAGCGGCCAGCCGATCACCGATTTCGACGGCACGCCAACGGGCGGCCCGCACCTCCTCCCACCGTCTCATACTCGCCAGATCGAGCGCGAGGTCGTGGAGCGACGCGGCCACGTCGATCAGGAAGGCATCCCCATCGGCCGCTGCCAGCCGTTCACGAATCTCCGCCGCACGCCGAGCGGCGGCCACGGCCTCCTCAGGCCGTCGCACACTCGCCACCATGACCGCGAGGTCGTCCAGCGATACGGCCAGCGTGGACGGGTAGGAACCCGGCTCCTCCGGGACCAGCCGTTCGCAGATCTTCACCGCACGCTCGCCGGCGGCAATCGCCTCCTCACGCCGTCCCGCTCTCCGCAAGACATCCGCGTAGACCCTCAACTTCCCGACCAGATCGGGGAGGTACCGATCCGGATCGTCCTCGGCACGCTCCTCGGTTGACTCCACGATTCGCCGCCATTCAGCCACCTCCTCGTCTTCCCGCACGGCCCACCTCCCTGCCTGAGCACACAAGATCCTTCGGCGAGCTACGCCACGTTCGTGGGGGCACCCGGAAACCTACGCGCTCCGCCGTCGCCCTGCCGCGCCCTCGGGCATCGTCGCGAGAGCCCGGGCGTCCCGAACGCACCCCGCCGGACGCGGTGTCGGCGTGCGAGGACCTGCAGCGCCGCCGACGCCTCGGGCGACCGGGACCTGCCGGTCCGCGTGTGCGGCGACGAGCCGGTGCGCCCCTGTGCAACCCCGTCCAGCCGAATCGGCGATCGGCCTCTCCGCCGG
Organism: Actinomycetota bacterium; assembly: GCA_003242605.1. Classification (GTDB taxonomy): domain Bacteria; phylum Actinomycetota; class Actinomycetes; order Streptosporangiales; family Streptosporangiaceae; genus Thermopolyspora. Next base: position 28,036 of record QGUZ01000030.1, on the reverse strand, counting down.
ACCCTGCAGCGGAGGCATCTCGACACCCGCCGCCGAAAGCGCGTGCAGCACCATCTGCTCCGTGCCTGGCCGCGAATGGCAACCCCATCGGTAAGTGGACGCGTGCGCCCGGCCGGCCCCTGGCCGTGCGAGGCCATCAGAGTGGGCTCATCCGGCGCAGTCCAGGTGACAGGGGTGGGCCTCACGTCGCCGCCCGGCACATGGCGATTGCGCAGAGCCGAGCCGGCCGATCGTCCACGACCGTCAGCTGGCGCTCTTGGCGTCGAGCCACTCGACGACGTCCCGACCGGTGACCTCCCGCAGCGTGTCCCTCACCCCCTCGGAATCACGCTCATAGGCGAGGCGGACCAGTTCCGCGGCCTCGCCGATGAGCTGTCGAGCGCCTTCAGCGAGCTGCTCGGCCAGAGAGATCGCTTCGACCAGGCAAGGGACCGCCTCAACAAAGCGGGCATCCTCGATCTGCAGGCGGCCGAGCACGATCAGGCTCTTAGCGATCTTCTCCCGGTCGTCGATCACGAGCAGGCGCTCAGCGTCCTGCTGCTGGTAGTCGGACGGACTGTCCTCGGCGAGGCGCTGCAAGAGCTCCACCGCACGCCGGGCGGCGGCCATGCCCTCCTCACGCCGACCCACCTCACCCAACGCGACCGCAAGTTCTTGCAGGAAGTATCCCGCTTGGGGCAGGAAGACGTCGGGGTCGTCCTCGGCAAGCCGCTCGCAGGCCGCCACACTCTCCTGGAGTGCGGCCACCAGCTCCTCTCGCCGGCCCAACCTTTCCAGTCGGGCCACAAGGAGCATCCGATACAGAACTGGGTCGAAAAAGTCGGTATCCGATTCGACCTTGGCGAGCCGATCGATGACCTCCACAAGGCGCCGGGCGGGTGCCACTCCGTCCTCCGGCCGACCCACCGCATCCGACAGGCGCACCAGAATTTCCAACGAACCCTGCAGTTTCTCAAGGAAGGCATCAGGGTCGGCCGCGGCCAGCCGCTCATAGACTTCCACCGCCCGCTTCCTGACCGCCACCGCCTCCGCAAACCGCTCCGCCCTACACAAATAGAGCGCGAGGTTGTGCAGCGATGTGCCCAGGTCAGGCAGACTTGCATCCGGATCGTCGGCGGCCAGCCGCTCGTAAAGCTCCACCGCACGCTCGCCGGCTGCCACCGCCTCCTCGAACCATTCCGCCTCTGCCAGATCGATCGCGAGGCTGTGCAGTGATCTGGCCAGGCCAGGCAGGTAGGCATCCGGATCGGCCGCGGCCAGCCGCTCGTAAAGCTCCACCACACGCTTCCTGGCAGCCACCGCGTCCTCAACCCGTTCCGCCTCCCGCAAATCGACCGCGAGGGCGGACAGCGATACGGCCAGGCCAGGCAGATAGGTATCCGGACCGGCCGCGGCCAGCCGCTCGTAAAGCTCCACCGCACGCTTCCTGGCGGTCACCGCGTCCTCAACCCGGCCCACCTTTCGGAGACCGTCCGCGAGGCTGTGCAGCGATCTGGCCAGTGCCGGCAGGTAGGCATCCGGATCTTCGGTGGCCAGCCGCTCATGAATCTCCACGGCACGTTCGCCAGCGGCCATCGCCTCCTCAAACCGTTCCGCCTCCCGCAAATCGACCGCGAGGGCGGACAGCGATACGGCCAGGTCAGACAGATAGACATCCGGATCGTCGGCGGCCAGCCGCTCGTAGATCTCCACCACACGCTTCCTGGTAGCCACCGCCTCCTCAAACCGGCCCAACTCCCGCAGATCGACCGCAAGGTTTAGCAGCGACATGGCCAGGTCAGACAGATAGTTCTCCGGTTCCTCGGCGGCCAGCCGCTCGTAGATCTCCACCACACGCTTCCTGGTGGCCACCACCTCCTCAAACCGGCCCACCTTGCTGAGCTCGAACGCGAGGTCGGATAGTGATTTGTCCAGCTCAGGCAGATAGGCATTCGGAGAGGCCGGGGCCAGCCGCTCGTAGATCTCCACCGCACGTTTCCTGGCGGCCGCCGCCTCCTCAAGCCGGCCCACCGCCCGAAGATCGACCGCCAGGTCCCGCTGCGACCTGGCCAGCGCAGGCAGGTAGGCCGGATTTGCCGCGGCCAGCCGCTCGTAAATCTGCACCACACGCTCGCCGGCGGCCACCGCCTCCGCAACCCGTTCCACCTTCCACAGGTCGAGCGCGAGGTAGTACAGCAATCTGGCCAGGTCGGGGAGGAAGTCATCCGGCTTGTCCGCAACAAGTTCCTCGAAGACCTCCACCGCACGTTTCCTGGCGGCCACCGTCTCCTCACGCCGTCCCGCTCTCCGCAGAACATCCGCGAACGTCCACAACCTGTACGCCAGGACAGGGAGGTATTCATCCGGATTGTCCTGAGCACGCTCCTCGGTTGACTCCACGGTTCGCCGCCATTCAGCCACCTCCTCGTCGTCCTGCACGGTCCACCTCCCTGTCTCAGCACAAGATCGTTTGACGAGCTACGTCACGTTGGGTTGGCACCGGGAACCACTGCAAACCGCCGCCGCCCTGCCGCGCCCTCGATCACCGTCCCACATATCCGCGTCCGGCGTGACCCCGATGCCTCGCGCCGACGACCGGTGGGCCAGGTCGCGATGCGTGTCCGGGCACCGCGGAGCGGCGAACCTGACCGTGCCCGAACGCACTCCGCCGGACGCGGCACCGGTGCACGACGTCCTGCCTCACCGCCCACGCCTCGGGCGACTGGGACCTGCCGGTCCGCGTGTGCGGCAAGAGCCGATGCGCGCCTCACACTCCGGCTGGCCGAGTCGGCGATCTGCCTCTCCGCGAGACCCCGCGCCTGGGGCGCGTGACTCTGCGATCGGCGGCCCGGCCGCGTCCGTCGACGATGCGCCGGCCGACGACCGTCAGGTCCGATACGGCGCCGCTAGTCGGCCCAATGGAACCAGGCGTCGAACACCCGGAACGGCGGGTCCCCGAGCACGGTTTCCACGGTCAGCCGGTCGTCCAGCGGCAGACCGAGAGTCTGTGCATCGAGCAAGGCGATGCCATGGTCGTCCAGGGTTCGGCGAATCTGCCGGCATTTCTGCTCCCACCCTGGAGGGTCCGCGTCCGCGACGCGGGAGAGCTCGGGCAGGCTATACGCACCGGCAGGTCCGGGCCCGGAGGACCGCCGGCTGCGCTCGAACAGCGCCGCCAGCGGAGCGAGCCGGCACAGCGCCAAGGTCAATCCGTCGACTCCTGTCGCACCATCCATGGAGCGGCGCCGGGAACCGTCGCGCTTGGTGAGGAATACGTCGACATAGGACGCGTATCCCGAGCCGTAATGCCGGAACTCGGCATGCTCGACGACCAGCGACGGCAGCCGATTCAGATCGGCGACCACCCGTCGGAGGAATCCCTCGACGGCGGCCTGGCCACCGGCCCATGCCCCTGCCTTGTTCGCCAGTGCGTCGTCCACGGCCCTACCGAGCGCGACCGGATCGATCGCCAGCTCTCTGCCCACCGATTTCGCTCCTCGCCGTCCGGGTCGGGTTCGATGTGCATGGCGAAGGCCTGTGCCCGAGGGCGACCGCGACGCGCGACCCTCGCGGCGCCAGGTTCGGGCCGTCGGGCATGCGGGGTGGGTGGCCGGTCCGGCCGCGGCACACTCCTGCCCCGCCGTACCCGGAGTCACTCGCCGTCAGTCGCCGCGTCGCGGGTCGTCAGCCTCCGTCCGCGCGGCGGAGATGTCGCAGCGTCCCGATCTCCGCGGCGTTCTTCATCAGCTCCACGTTCGCCCAGGCGAACACATGTCCCAGTGAGAACGAACCGTCGGCGAACCAGCCGGTTCGCTCGGTGGAATCCAGGTCCTTCTCGCTCAGCGAACCCAGCGCGCCGGTCCAGCGGTCATGGCACTCGTTGAGCCATCGCACGGCCGACGCCACCTCGCCCGGCCAGGGAGTCGACGAGGCGGCCGCCGACCAGTCCAGTTGTGTGGCCGACCCGCCGGACGGCCCGAAGCAGTGCGCGTACGCCTGTTCCCACCACAGGCCGATGTGCCACATCGCCCACGCGACCGTCGGCACCGGGGCGGGCTCCGGCTCCGGCACTGCCCAGTCGGCGGCCCACGTCCCATCCGGCCGGCGGCGTACGTTCCAGCAGTTCGACGCGGGCTCCCACAGGGCTTCCTCGTCGGTCACGTCCTTCAGGTGCAGCTCCAGCAGCGACCAGGACACACCCAGCTGCCAGCGGAGCCGCTCCAGCTCAGACATCGGCGAACACCTGGCTCTCGGTGCGGCGCTTCGGCTCTGCAGTGGTCACGGAACGACCGTAGGCGGCGAGAGCCGGAGATGAGAACTGATTTTTCGCGGGGTCGCGCCGCGCGGGGCCGGAACGCCGTGGTCGGATGCGGGGTGAACCGTGCCGGGCGAGGCCGACATCGCGCCGCCGTATCGGCCACACCGTGGCCTCTCCCCCGCTTACGGCTGCGTGCCGCCGGGGATCGTGGCGATGGCCGCGTCGAGTTCCCGCTCGGCGAGTTCTCTGACGCTGCGCACGGCGTCGATCAAGGTTTGGGGGTCGCCGGTCAGCTTCGCGACGATGTCGTCCACCGCCCGCAGCCCGGCCCGGGTGAGCAGGGTCTTCTCGTTCGTCACCCACTCGCCGCGCGCGGCGAGGATCGCGTGCGCGAACTGCGACGCCCCGGTCACCATCATCGCGGCGCACTGGGCGAGCCTGCCGTACGGGGCGTGGTTGTGCTCGGCGTAGCCGAGGGTGAGATCACCTTGGCCGCGCCACACCGCGGGTGCGTTCCGCCGCAGCGCGATCGGGTACTCGGGGCGGGGCAGCGAGCCGCGCAGCACCCGGTTGATGGCGAGCTCGGCCACCACCAGGTAACTGGGGATGCCCGCCAGGTGGAACATCAGCGGCTCGCAGTGGAACCTGCCCTCCGCGGCCTTGGCCAGCTCGCGTTCGACGACGTCCAGGTCGCGGTAGTGGACGTCGACCCTCCTGCCGTCGATCCGCAGCCACGCGCCGCCGTTGAAGACGCCGCCACCCCAGCCGCCGATCTCCGACACCTCGCCTTCCCACCCGACGTCGCGCAGCGCCTGCGGGTGGAACTCGCCCCGGTAGTAGATGGCCAGGTCCCAGTCGCTGTCGGGCCGGTTGGTCCCCTGCGCCCGGGAGCCCCCGAGGGTGACCGCCGCCACTCCGGGGAGTGCCATCAAGGTATCGGCGACCTCGTCGAGAAAGCGGGCATCGTCCATGCCCCGACTCTATTGCGACCGTCATCGCGGCCATTCCGGCCCACCTGCCTCCCCCGCCACCCGGGGTGACCCGCTCGCGGGTTCGCCGCCACGCGGCCTGCGACGAGTGACGGCCCGCCGGGCGACCGGCGATCGCCACGGCGAGCCGTCCCCGCTCACGATGTCCGAAGGCCCCACGCGGACCGGCCGGCGCGCCGCCGTGCCCTCGCTCCCCGGCCCGGTCCGCCACGCCGGCGTGCCACCGGCGCCTGCATGGAGAAGCCGCGTACGGCGTGCGAAGATCGCGATGACCGACGGCGTGCGCGCAAGGGCTGACCGCGGGCTACGCCGAGTAGTCGTAGAAGCCGCGGCCGGACTTGCGGCCGAGGAAGCCGGCCTCGACCATGCGGCACAGCAGCGGCGGGGCGGCGTACTGGGGCTCCTTGAACTCGGCGTACAGGGAGTCGGCGATGGACTTCAGCGTGTCGAGGCCGATCAGGTCGCACAGGCGCAGCGGGCCCATGGGGTGGGCGCAGCCGAGGGTCATGCCGGTGTCGACGTCCTCGGCGGTGGCGTGGCCCGCCTCGACCATGCGGATCGCCGAGAGCAGGTACGGCACGAGCAGGGCGTTGACCACGAAGCCCGCGCGGTCGGGCGCGGTGATCGCGGTCTTGCCGAGCACCTCGGTGGCGAATACGCGGGTTCGCGCGACGGTGCGCTGGTCGGTGAGCAGCGACGGCACGATCTCGACGAGCTTCTGCACCGGGGCGGGGTTGAAGAAGTGCAGGCCGATGACCTGGCCGGGGCGTGCGGTGGCCTGGGCGATGCGGACGATGGGGATGGAAGAGGTGTTGGAGGCGAGGATCGCGTCGCGGCGTTCGACGATCCGGTCGAGCTCGGCGAACAGCGCGGTCTTGACCTCGGGGTTCTCGGTGGCCGCCTCGATGACGAGGTCGCACTCGGCGAGGTCCTCGAGCTTGGTGGTGTAGCCGAGGCGGTCGCGGGCCGCGTCGTACGCCTCCTGGGTGATCTTCTCCGCGTCCAGGGCGCGCTTCAGCGACTTCTCCAGGCGGGCCCGGCCGGCGGCGAGCGCGTCATCGTCGATCTCACGGACGAGGACGTCGAGGCCGGCGCGAGCACAGACCTCGGCGATCCCGGACCCCATAAGCCCACAGCCGACGACCCCCACTCTCGTAATGTCCGACATATCTCTTCCATCCCTTGCGCGGCTCACACGGCACTGACTTGTCCCTGAATTCTGCCGTGTCGATGGCGCGGCACCGCTGTGGGCACACTGCGCCGAAGGCCGGCTCGCCCTTGCTTCGGTCGAAGTCGCCGCTGTGTTGGCAGCGTCCGCTGCACGGCTTGCATGTAGCTGGCGCGGCAGTCCTTTACCGGTTCCGCCGCAGCATTCGCCCGATCCAGTTTTGCCGCCGAGGGCGCCGTGTCGACGCGCCGCCGATGTCGGGTACGTCCACGCCTGCGCGGTCGTGCTGCTCTTCGCCATCCCTGGCTTGCGCCGCCCCTTCGGCGTCGATCTCATAGGCGTGAAAGAGCATGTCGACGAGCTCTTTGACCATCTCTCGGTCCGCTTGGTCGGCAAGAGCATCGGATCGCAGCAGGGAGTCGACACGCTCCTTGAGCGATGCACGGTCCACTGCGGATCCGCTGACGGCTGCAGAGAAAGCCTTGACCAGGCGATTGAGTTCCCTAGCGAACCCTACGTTGTTGATCTTCCAAAGCGCGAGATTGACCAGGCTCGACAGGTGATCCTGCCGATAGCGCTCTGGGTCGGACTCGGCGAGACGTTCGTAGATCTCGACCGCACGTGCGGCGGCGGCCACGGCCTCCTGCTGGCGTCCGGTCAGTGCCAAACGATGCGAGAGAGTGCTCAGCGCCTCCGCAAGATCGGGGAGGAAATCCTCGGGTCGGTCTTCGGCAAGCCGCTCGTAAAGCTCCACGGCGCGCGTGGCGGCCGCCGCGCCCTCCTCCCGTCGGCCTGCCTCGGCCAGCCGATCGACAAGAACGCGAGTGGATTTCGCCAAGGATGAGAGGAAGGCCTCGGGCTCGGCATCGGCAAGCCGCTCGTAAATCTCCACAGCGCGCCTAGCGGCCACCATCCCTTCTGCCGGGCGCTCCAGCTCACCCAATACGATCGCGAGGTTGTGTAAAGACATCGCCAGACCGGGACGAAACGCATCCGGATCGTCCTCGGCAAGCCGCTCATAAATCTCAATGGCACGCCGATAGGCTTTTGATGCGGCCTTGCGACGACCTATCGATCTGTGTGAGTTCGCGAGATTATATAGAGCCCAGGCCAGGGAAGGAAGGTTAGCGTCAGGGTCGCGCTTGGAAAGTCTTTCGAGAAGCTTCACCGCACGGTGAGCGGCCGCGAATGCGGCCACGGGACTACCCATCTCGCTGAATCGATTTGAAATAACTATTAATGATTCGGCAAGATCCTGCTTATTGGCCGCTCTACCATTCTTCGCAAGCTGTTTATAAAGCACCACTGCTCGCTCCGCCGCCGCCTGCACCTCCTTGAGCCGCTTAATCTCGCTCAACTGATTTGGAAACTGGTTCAAGGAGCTCTCTAGCTTGGCATTGGCGACATCCGGGTTGACCTGGACGGCCTGGCCGTACAGTTCCCGAGCACGCCTAGCAGCCGCCGACGCCTCCTCCCCCCGGCCCAGCAGCGCGAGAATGACTGCGTGGTTGTGCACCGCGATGACCAACTCCATCAGTACGGGATCCGGGTTCACTTCGGCGATCCGTTCGGTAAGCTCCACCGCACGCTCGGATGCCGCCAGCGCCTCCGTATGTTGGCCCACTCCTACCAGCCGGGCGGCAAGATTGCGCACAGCCTTCGCCAGGTCGGGCAGATAAGCATCGGCATCGCGCTGGACAAGTCGCTCGAAGATCTCTACGGCGCGGCGGGCTGCCGCCAAACCTTCCTTCTGTTTCCCCATCTCGCCCAACAGGATCGAAATGTTGTCGAACACGCCGGCAATCCGGGGCAGGAAGACATCAGGATCGCGCGCGGCAAGTTCCTCGAACATTTCCCTGGCACGCCGGAAGGTTGCCAGCGCCTCCTTCCGACGTCCAGATTGAGCCGCCAGGGCCGCATAATTATTCAGCGCCGAAGCCAGATGTGGAAGAAAGGTGTCCCGGTCCACCTCGGCGAGTACTTCAAATGCCTCTACCACGTCGCGGGACATCGGAAAAGCACCTTTCTTCAGCCCCAGCGCATTGGCAGGGATCGCGAGATTTTGATGAGCAGTGATCAGGTCCGGAAGATAGCGGCCGTCGCGTAGGGCGGCCGCTTTATAGAGCTTCGTGGCGGCTTGGTGGATCACCAGCCCGGCCTGCAGACGTCCCACGTTCTGCAAGCGGATGCCGAGGTTGGTCAACGATGCCGCCAGGGCAGGCAGATACGCGTCCGGATCCGAGTCCGCCAAGGCGGCGAGCAGCTGAGCGTGGAGCTGCGCGATGTCGACCAAGAGCCAGGCGTGCTTGACCGACTGTTCCGGGAGGCCATCGGCGACCTGCGCGATTTGGCGCTGAAACTCCTCGGCATCGCGGTGGCCGAGGACCAAGAGGCCGTTGATGAGCGGGTCGGGGCGCTCGACGGCCAGCGCGGTGAACTGTGCCGCGGCAGCGTACCGCTCCGGGGCTCCGGCGATCAGATGTTCGATCTGGTCGTCGAGCTCGGTACGGAACGCAGGGCGTACCGCTGCGCGGGCGAGGACGGTCAGGCAGCGCTGCGCGGTGTCCGTGTCGCCGACAAGCGGGGTGATCCGGTCGAGCGTACCCGGCTGTTCCGTGAGGATCTCCCCCACCAGGCGCTCGGCCAGCCGATCGGGCATCACCACGCCGATCGCGATCCCAGCCGCGTGCTCCTCGGGCGCGGGCGGATACAGCGTGGCCAGCCAGCCGGCCACGTCCTCGGCATGCCGTTCGCTCGCCAGGCCGGCCACGGCCCGGGCGCGGTCGTCGTCGCAGGGACCGGTGAGGATCGCCGCAGCCAGTGCACGATCCAGCGCACGGAGCGCCTCCACCCGGCGCCTGTCGGGGTCGGTGCGATCCGACAGCACGCCGGGGTCCAGCAGCCCTTGCCGACGGGCCACCCGATGGAGATAGCCGCGCTCGTGCGCCGCAAGCTCTTGCTCGGGATCGGTGATCAGCGACGGGTCCTGTCCGGTGGCCGCACGCAGCAGGGCGATGAGTGCGGTCATGTGCAGGTTGAGGACGTTGCCGAACTGCTCGTCGTCGAGGTCTGGGCGGTTCGCGCGCACCTGGCGGGCGAGCGCCGCCCAGTCGGCGGATGGCAGTTCGGGAAAGGCGGACAGATGGGGCGCGAAGGCGGCTCGGGCGAACTCTTCCAGCCGGGCGTCCGGCCCGGCCGTGGCAGGGAGCAGCGGGCCCAGCTGGATCGGCGGTGACAGAGCGTTGGGATGCTCCTTTTCCAGCTGGCTCCGCAGGGTGTCCCACCAGTGCTGCGCGCTGCGGGCCAGCAGGAGTAGCCGGACCGGCCGCTGCGGCGCGTTGCTCAGCAGGGCCTGGACGAGCGCGCTGACCCGCTGCGGCGTCGACTCGGCGTAGTCGGCGATCACCAGCACGGGCTTAGCGGTACGGCACAGCCGGGCGATCACCTCCGCCGTGGGGCCGCCGTTCTCCTCCAGGCTCGGGTGGGGGGCGTCGAGAAACCCGACTACCCAGTCCGACGGACACCGGGCTGCGAACTCACGGGCCAAGCGGGTCTTGCCTTGGCCGCCCTCCCCGGTGATGAGCTGGATGCCGAACGGCTCGGGCGCATCGCGCCACTCGGACAGCCGCCGCAGGAGGTCCTCCCGGCCCTGGAAGGGGACGATCTCGCGGTCTGCGGCCAGCAGCGAACCGGGCGTGCCGGCCGGGTGCGCGCGCCGCTCCGGCCGCAGCAGCCCTTGCAGCTCCACGGACTCCAGAACGGGCCGGGCCCCGGTGTCGGCCGCCAGCAGGCCGTAAAGCGCTCATCGCGCCACAGCGCGGCCACCGGGACCGCGTGCAGGCGGGCTCCGCCGAACTCCGTGTCGTCCGCGACGACCACGCCGATCAACAACCGACGGACCGCCCCGCTCGACGAGGGCGGAGGATTGCTGAAGATCGCCGCGCCCGAAACCCCCGACCAGTGTCGGACGCGCCGATCGCCCCCGGCCGCGTGTCCCGTGACGGGGTGGGCGTCTTGGTCGATGGGAATACAGCCGTCCGGCCCGATCGACAGGGGGTTGAGGTTCCCTGTCAGCTGCTCGACATTGCGGTCGCCAGGGGTGTACTCGGCGAAGTGCGGGAATCCCAGGCCGGTGTAGGGGACCGTGTCGGTTCCGGTCAGTCGCCCCCAGTGGACGGGTGGCCCGTAGGCGGGCGCACCGGCGATTCGGAGTAACGCCACGTCCAATCCTCCGGGAGGCCGCCAGTCCACGACCTGAGCCGGGTACGGCCGAGGCGATCCGAATTCCGGATGGCCGAGCCAGACCTCCACTTTCGGCAGGATTCCGCCATCGTCGTCGAGAAGGACGTGGCGAGCGGTCAGTACCAGGGTGGGCCCGATCCGGTATCCCGATCCCGAGCGCACGCACTCCGCCTCGGTACCGGCCCGGATGTCGGCGAGATGATTGGGATTCACCGTCACCTCCACGCGCGACGGGTCGGATCGGAAATCTCCGCGGTTCGGCCGGTCGTGGCGTCCTTCACCGCCAGCTTCAGCGAGAGGCGGTGGGTGGACTCGCGGGAGATCCTCCCGCTGGTCCCCAGCTCCACCCCGGCACCGATGACGTTGATCTTCACCTTGCCTTCAGGGCCGCCTTCCTTGGTCACCTGGACGGCGAGCTCGACCTCGGCCTCGGTCACCTCGAAGCGCAGCCGCTCACCATCTCCCTTGGCCTGGGCATCCGCCAGCTCCCGCCGCAATTGCCGAAGCGTTTCGGACAGCCCAATTCCCTCGTTTTTCCCCACACTTCACCTCTTTCGCACACCAGCGTCAGGACCAAGCACATCCCCGACAAACGCTGGATGTCCGATGAGGTATACATAGCTGGCTCGCATGGATTCAAGCCCCACAGAAGTGGGGCTGCCACACTCCGTGTTAGGTCAAGTGCACTGAGGGAGCGTTCCGATACGGAACGGACCGAGAGATCCCGACACGGAATCCGAGCCGATGGCACTCAACCCAGCCCAACGGCTCTTCACCAGAGCGAGGAATTGAATGAACGTCACTTATAGCTACCCGACATATCCGACTATTCGGGCACATAGGTCTCAGATTCGCGCCGACACTCGCGAAGAACAACAGCAAAACGGCATCATCCGGACGCGAGCACACGCAGTAGCGTCGCCGCGGAAGGTCACCACACCTTGCCGGGGTTGAGGATGCCCTCGGGGTCGAAGATGCGCTTGATGCCGACCTGCAGCGCGGTGACCCGCGGACCCAGTTCGGTGCCGAGCCAGGATCGTTTCAGCAGCCCGACGCCGTGCTCGCCGGTGATCGTGCCGCCGACCGCGAGCCCGGCCGCCATCACGTCGTCGAAGGCGAGCATCGCCCGGTCACGCGCCCGCTCGTCGTGCCGGTCGAAGACGATCGTGGGGTGGAGGTTCCCGTCGCCCACGTGGCCCGGGCAGGCGATGATCACCTGTCGCCGCTCCGCGATCCGGGCCAGCTCCTCGACGAACTCCACCAGGCGGCTGCGCGGGACCGCGACGTCCTCGATCAGCGTCGTCCCCAGGCGCTCCACCGCGGGGTTCACCAGCCGGCGCGCCTCAAGGAGCATCTCGGCCTCCTTGGGGTCGTCCGTCTCGGCCACCTCGACCGCGCCCGCCTCGCGGCAGATCGCGGCCATCTCAGCGACGAGCCGCGCCGCGTCGGGCGCGTCCGACTGTGCGATCAGCATCGCCTCCGCCTCCGGCGGCAGCCCCATGTCGCGGTACGCCTGCACCGCGCGGACGGTGACACCGTCGAGGAACTCCAGCAGCGAGGGCTGGATCGACGAGCTCATGATCTTCTCCACCGCGGCCATCGCCGCCGACGGCGAGGTGAAGACCGCGGCCGCGGTGAGGGAGGGCCGGGGCGCGGGGCGCAGCGCGAGGACCGCCTTGGTGATGATCCCCAGCGTGCCCTCCGAGCCGACCATCAGCCCCACCAGATCCAGGCCCGCCACGCCCTTGGCGGTCCGGCTGCCCAGCGTCACCAGCTCGCCGTCCGCCAGCACCACCTCGAGCTGCCGCACGTACTGGCGGGTCACGCCGTACTTCACGCAGCACAGCCCGCCGGCGTTCGTGGCGATGTTCCCGCCGATCGTGGACTCCCGCCACGACGACGGATCCGGCGGATAGAACAGCCCCTTCTCCGCCACCGCCTCGGAGAGCACCGAGTTGATCACACCCGCCTCGACCACCGCGAGGTGGTTGACGGTGTCGATCTCCAGGATCCGGTTCATCCGGGCGAGCGACAGCAGTATCGCCCCGTCGACGGCGTTCGCGGCACCCGACAGCCCGGTGCGGGCGCCCTGCGGCACCACGGGAACGCGGTGGCGGTGCGCCACCCGCATGACGCGCTGCACCTCGTCCGTGTTGCGCGGCCGCACCAGTACGGCGGGCACCCCGGCGGTGCAGAACGAGGCCCGGTCACGGCTGTGGGCGTCGAGAATGTCGCGATCCGTCACCACCGCGTCCTCGCCGAGGGCGGCGACGAGCTCGGCGAGCACCGTCGCGGACAGTCCGCTCATCACACCCCCACTCCCGCCTGGGCCAGCTCCACCCCTAGGGGGAGGGGTTGCGACGACGCTCCTGGCCTCTTAACACCCTGACGGACCAACCGTACTGCGCAGGGTTCCCATACACGTACCATGGCGGGCTCACCGACCGTCTCCCTGATCGGCAAGCGGACCTCGTCGAAACCCAGGCGATTGTCGGCGAGGAACGTCCCCTTGGGGAGGTCCGTCTGCATCGCACTGACCCCACGGGTCTTCACGTATCGCTCGACTCGAAGGGCCAGCGCCCTCCCAGCTCCCGCGACGACTTCCTCTACCGTTACGGTTCGGTTCTTCACGCTGCCGCCTCCGACGCTGTTGGACCGATCGGTCAGATGGTGCCCAATGGGTTAAATCAGCCAGCAACCGGGTTATGCGCCTTCATACACGACTGGATCACCTACCTCTCCAGGCGGTTCCGCAGTGATAGGGGATGCGGATTGGCGCGACGCCGTAAGGCTGGGCTGCAGATGCAGGTCACGTGCAGCGAGCGCCGTAACGGGTGCCGACGAACCACCTCGGGGTCGACTGAACCTCTCAAACCGAATCCAGCGCGCACTCCCCGCCAGGGCCTGGACCGAGAAGCCTGGGCCGCTGCTTCGCCTCAATTGAGGCCTGGCGGCTCGACCGACAGCGATGACCTGTCCAACGTTCCGTTACGCCTGAACTCATTCCGTATCTGCTTGGCAGCGCCGGAGGTTGCCCCTCAGCCGCCGTTGCCCACGCCGCACGACAGGTATGGACGGTAGGGCATCGACCAGGTCGACTTCATTTGACGCGCTCAGGGTGCTCGACGGCCACTTTGACGGCATTCCTTGCTTCGACCTGCCGTCGACGGGACCTGTCGGTGGACTTCCTTAAACGCAGTGGCCCGGCCGGTGAGGCTCAGCCACGTCGGGCCGTGCCCGAAGCGATACGTTCTCCCATCTGATCTCAGACGCATGCGTAGTCGCAGCACGACGAACGACATCCTGGCGGGTTTGGCGACTTGCTCAAGTCTGAAGAAGGGACTGCGAAGAGACTCCAGAAAGGCTCTCGAAGGAATATTCGATAGTTCTTTCGAAGGGCTCAGCGGCTTAGCTAATACATGCACACAGATATCAAGCACCACAAATAAAACATCCGCCCCATTCATTTCCAGGTCTTCCTCGAAGACGTGAAACGTGTGAAACTCGCAGGTGGCGAGTCAACCCAGAACGCGCCAGTGAACTCCGAACACGGGCAACCGTTCCAGCACAATTGCACACCGAAAAGAGGCCATGGCAAGAACAATCCCCCCTGTTCTGCTGGAGAAGGCCGCAGCAGCAGTCGCACGTTTCGGCACGTCCACCGCTGCAAAGCTCCGCGGAGGTGGACGACCCGAAGATCAACTTCGAGCCCCGTTGGAACGGTTGTTCCACGACATGGCCGAAGCCCTAGGCGTCTCTCTGGTTATGGTCGGAGAGACCTCATTAACTTCGCTTGGCGTTCGCCCGGACTACGCCGTGGACGTAGCCGGCGCGCGAGTGGGTTATGTCGAGCTCAAGGCCCCGGGTCGGGGGGTGCCGACCGTCTGGACCCCCAACAAGCATGAAAAAGATCAGTGGGAGAAGCTGCGGCTCCTCCCTAACGTCTTGTACACCGACGGTTCCCTCTGGGCATTGTTTCGGAATGGCGATTTGGTTGGTCGGGTCGCTCGGCTAAACGGTGACCTTTATAAAGCCGGTGACAAGCTCGCTCCCCTCGACGGGGAATTCACTCGGGTCATCTCGGACTTTCTCCTTTGGAAACCGGATCCGCCTCGCAGCCTCCGACAGCTAGTGCGCTCGGTTGCAGGGCTCTGCAAGTTGCTGCGTACGGAGGTCCTCGAGATCATTGACCGCGAAAGCAGAGGCGAGGAAAGGAACAAGGTTTTCATCGAGCTGAGCCGGGATTGGCGCAGGCTTCTATTCCCCGGGCTGACACATGAGGAATTCGCCGACGCCTATGCGCAGACCGTGACCTTCGCGCTGCTTCTCGCCAGGGTCGAAGGAATCGCCTTTGAGGGCCGCAGCGTAGGAGAAATCGCCGCCCAGCTCGGCAAGAATCACTCCCTAATGGGTAAGGCACTCGCCGTACTGACGCATGACGCCATCGAGGGTCGCAGCGTCGTCGTGGAGACACTCAAACGCGTCATAGGCGCGGTGGACTGGGATCGGATCAGCGACAGCTCGACGAATGCCTATCTCTATCTGTACGAGCATTTTCTCGAAGTCTACGACTCAGAGCTTCGCAAGCAGAGCGGGTCGTACTACACGCCCAACGAGGTCGTCTCGTTCATGGTCCGCTTCGTCGACGACATCTTGCGGTCCAGGTTCGGGCGGCAGGGCGGTTTCGCCGCCGAAGACGTCGTCGTCGTGGACCCGGCCATGGGTACCGGCACCTACCTGCTCAACATCGTCGACACGGTCGCCCGGACCGTGGAGCAGGAAGAGGGCAGAGGAGCGATACCAGGTCGGCTAAAGAACCTGTTCCGTCGCCTGATCGGATTTGAGCGGCAGGCCGGGCCGTACGCCGTGGCCGAACTCCGTCTGCACCAGGTGCTGAAGTCGACGTATGGCGCAGAAATCTCGGAGCGAGATCAGAGGATATACGTCGCCGATACCCTCGACAGCCCGTTTGATGACACGCAGCTTGACCTAGGCTCAGTTTACGGGCTGATCGCACGCGCTAGGCGGGAAGCGAACCGGATAAAGCGAGAAACTCCGGTCCAGGTAGTGATCGGCAACCCACCCTACCGGGAACGCGCCAAAGGTCTGGGCGGCTGGATCGAGAAGGGTGCGGAAAATTCCGGATATGGTATTCCACTGGACGATTTCAGAGCCCCGGGGCTCGGCAAGTATGAGTACGTTCTGGCCAATCTGTACGTGTATTTCTGGCGTTGGGCAACATGGAAGGTCTTCGATGCCCACCCGAAATATCCTTCTGGAATTGTTGCATTCATCACCACTTCGGGCTACACAATCGGCCCGGGATTTGCAGGTATGCGGGAGTATCTGAGACGGACAGCCGACGAAGGATGGATAATCGATCTCTCACCTGAGGGACATCGCCCCGACGTCTCCACGAGAATATTTCCGGGAGTCAAACATCGCCTATGCATCGGCATCTTCGTTAGATACGGCGAGGGCGACCGAAACACTCCTGCCCGAATCCATTATGCGAGCGTTTCGGGTCACCGGTCAGACAAGTTCAAGCAACTCGCATCATTGAGGCTTGATGGTCCAGAATGGACCGATTGTTCGACTGGCTGGCGAGACCCCTTCCAACCCGAGGGGGCGGATGATTGGCTGAGCTATCCCGCGCTCGGCGATCTCCTGCCTTGGCATTCTCCGGGCATAAAACCGAATCGAACCTGGGTTTACGACCCGAACCCAGATATTCTACGGAAGCGCTGGAGAAGGCTTATCCGATCAGCCGATCATGAGAAGGCAACGCTGTTCAAAGAAACGCGTGATCGGACCGTCGCACTACTCGCCCTTCCCCTGCCCGAAACCCCTGCCCCACCGGATACACTGCACGAAGCCGTTCCGGAACCACGCATCGAGAAAGTAGCCTACAGAAGCTTCGACAGGCAGAACCTACTGTACGATCCTCGAGTAATCGATTTCCCTCGACCGCCTCTGTGGCAAGTTCTGGGCGGTGGCCAGGTATTCACCACCGAGCAACATGCTCAACCGATCGAACGCGGCCCTGCCTTGGTCTTCACTGCGCACGTCCCGGACATGCATCACATCAATGGGCGAGGCGGCCGGGTGCTTCCCCTTTATAGAGATCGAGCCGCAGCCTCCGCGAACCTCACCCCAGGTTTGACACGCCTGCTATCGCGGCGTCTACGCCTACCCGTTACTGCTGCCGACGTAATCGCCTACATTGCCGCGGTCACCGCTCACAATGGCTATACGACTCGCTTCGCCAAAGACTTACAGACTCCAGGTGTACGCGTGCCGCTCACAAACGATCCGGATCTTTGGCAGCGCGCTGTGCGGCTTGGCAGGCAGGTGATCTGGCTGCACACCTTTGGAGAGCGCTTCGTGGATCCCGCCGAGGGCCGCCCGGCCGGACCGCCCAAGCCGCCGCCTGATCAGCGGGCCTTGGTCCGGACACCCATCCGCGGCGTCAACGGCGAAGACATGCCGACTGACATCTGCTACGACGCCGAGACGGCCACGCTCATTGTAGGCGCAGGCCGTATCTCCCCTGTGCGCCCGGAAGTGTGGGCGTACGAGATATCCGGGATGAGAGTCGTCAAGAGGTGGTTCGACTACCGGAAAAAAAATCCAATCGGTCGCAGATCCACGCCCCTCGACGACATCCACACCGAGGAGTGGCCCGCCGAATTCACCACAGAGCTTTTGCAGCTCCTCCACGTGCTCACACTCTGTGTGGATCTCGAACCTGACCAGGCCGACCTCTTGGAGCGCATCTGCTCCGGGCCGCTCATCACCGTCTCTGACCTAGAGAAAGCGAACGTGTTTCCCGTTCCCGCCAGTGCTCGTAAGCCACCTCCGGCTGAATCGGTTGAGGCCCCCAAGCTGCTCTAGATGTCGAGCAAGGGAAGGCCGGGGTGCTAGCGGGCACTCCCCTAGTGGGTGCACAGTCCGATAGCGGCGTCAAAAGGTGCTTTCGCTGGCTACCGGTCCGTTGCACCTTCGGCACGCGCGGCCCCGGCACCGTATGCGCGGTGGCGGCCGACGCCAATCCCTACCTCCGGCCTCGAGGGTCACAGCAGCTTGTCGGGCGTGATCGGGAGGTCGCGGACGCGTCTGCCGGTGGCGTTGTAGACGGCGTTGGCGATGGCGGCGCCGGTGCCGGTGATGCCGATCTCGCCGATGCCGCGGGCGCCCATGGGGGCGTGCGGGTCGGGGATGTCGGTCCAGATCAGGTCGATCTCGGGGACGTCGAGGTGGACGGGGATGTGGTAGTCGGCGAGGCTCGCGTTCACCACGCGGCCGGTGCGGTCGTCGAGGACGAGCTCCTCGGTCAGGGCGAGGCCGATGCCCATGATGATGCCGCCGCGGAACTGGGAGGCGGCGGTGCGCGGGTTGACGATGCGGCCGCAGTCCATGGAGCCGAGGAAGCGGGTGACCCGGACCTCGCCGGTGACCGAGCTGACGCGGACCTCGCAGAACATCGCGCCGAACGAGTGCATCGAGCGGGCCGTCAGCTCCTCCGGCGGCTGGGCGACGGCCTCGGCCACGAGCCGGTCGCGGCCGGCGCGGTCGAGGATGTCGGCGTAGCTCTCATGCCGCGACGGGTCGTCGAGGGCGGCGACGCCGCCGTCGAGGGAGCCGACCTGGTCGGGCTCGAGGCCGCCGAGCGGGGAGCCGTCGCCGACGAGCTTCAGCAGCTGCGCGAGGAGCTCGCGGTGGGCGGCGGCGACGGCGGCGCCGATGGCGGCGGTCTGCTGGGAGCCGCCGGCCATGACCAGGCCGGGCAGGCGCGAGTCGCCGAAGCGGAAGGTGACCTGGTGCGGTTCGAGGCCGAGGCGGTCGGCGATGACCTGGGTCTGGGCGGTGGCGGTGCCCATGCCCATGTCGTGGGCGGCGACCTCGACCTCGGCGCGGCCGTCCCGGTGCAGGGTGATCCGGGCCGCGGCGCCGGGCGAGCGCACATACGGGTGGGTGGCGGCGGCGCATCCCATGCCGATGAGCCACTCGCCGTCGCGCACCGCGCCCGGGGTGGGGTTGCGCCGGTCCCAGCCGAAGCGCTCGGCCCCCGCGCGCCACGCCCGGACGAGGTTGCGCGCCGACAGCGGGCGGCCGTCGATCGGCTCCTGCCGGGGCTCGTTGCGGAGGCGCAGCTCGATGGGGTCCATGCCGAGCTTGACCGCGAGCTCGTCGATCGCGCACTCGAGGGCGAAGCTGCCGACGGCCCCTCCCGGCGCCCGCATGCTGGTGTTCGCCATCATGTCCAGGTAGGCCACCTCGACGCCGAGCTTGAAGGTCCGGGCGGCGTACGTGCACTGGGCCGGCAGGATGAACGGCTCGGAGAGGTCGGCGCTCCGGCTGGTCGCGGACGCCCCGGTGTGGATGATCGCCTCGAACCGGCCGTCGGCGGTGGCGCCGATCGCGACCCGCTGCTCGGTCCTCGCCCGGGACCCCACGGTGCGGAACACGTTCTCCCGGGTGAGCGCGATCCGCACCGGGCGGCCGGCGAGCCGGGACGCGGCCGCGGCGAGCACCTGGTACCACCACAGGCCCTTGCCGCCGAAGCCGCCGCCCAGGTACGGCGCGCTGATGTGCACCCGCTCCTCGGGGATGCCGAAGATCTTCGCGAGCGACCAGGCGCTGTGCGCCACCATCTGGGTGGTGTCGTGCACGAACAGCTCGTCGCCGTCCCACAGCACGGTGGCCGCGTGCGGTTCGATCGCGGCGTGGTTGTGGTACGGCGTGCGGTACACCTCGTCCACCGACACGTCTGCGGCGCGCAGCGCGGCCTCGGCGTCGCCGAGCTCGCGCCGGCCCGGCCCGCCGTAGATCGTGGTGGGCGCGGTGCCGTTCGCCACGGCCTCCTCCCAGCTCGTGACGGCGGGCTCGGGCGCGTAGCCGACGCGGATGAGCGTGGCGGCGTGGTCGGCCTGCTCCTGGGTCTCGGCGAGCACGACCGCGATCGGCTGGCCGTTCCAGTGCACCCGGTCGTCCTGCAGGACCGGCAGCGTGTCGAAGCCGCCCGCCTTGGGGTCGCTGCCGAAGCCGGGCATCGGGTTCATGCGGGGCGCGTTCCGGTGCGTCATCACGAGCACGACCCCGGGCGCGCGTTCGGCGTCGGCGACGTCGAGCGCGGTGATCCGGCCCTTGGGGATCGTGCTGCAGGCCAGCGCCGCGTACAGCATGCCGGGGTAGGCGTGCTCGGCGGCGAACTTGATCCGCCCGGTGACCTTGGCGAGGCCCTCGAGGCGCGGCATGGGCTCGCCGATCCGGCGGGTGCGGGCGGGGTCGGTCAGCGGGTCGGGGACGGGCCCGGCCCAGTTCTCGGGCGCCGGTCCGACGGGCGCCCGGCCGTGTGCCGAGGTGGTCATCGGGCCTCCCCTGCGAGGTCGGCGAGTACGGCGGTGACGGTGCGCTCGGCGAGCTCGATCTTGAAGGCGTTGTGCCGCAGCGGTACGGCGGCGGCGAGCTCGGTGCGGGCCGCGGCGCGGAACGTGGCCGGATCGGCGGGCGCGCCGAGCAGGGCCTGCTCGGCGGTGCGGGCCCGCCAGGGCTTGGGCGCGACGCCGCCGAGCGCGAGCCGTACCGCGGTGATCACGCCCCGCTCCACGCGGAGCACGGCGGCCACCGAGACGAGGGCGAAGGCGTAGCCGGCGCGGTCGCGCACCTTGCGGTAGCCGGAGGCGGCGCCGGGCGGCAGCGGCGGCAGCTCGACCGCGGTGATCAGCTCCCCTGCTTCCAGCTCGGTCTCGATCTCGGGGTGGTCGCCGGGCAGCCGGTGCAGCTCGGTGAGCGGCAGCACCCGGGCCCCGCGGGCGCCGCGCAGGTGCACGACCGCGTCGGCCGCGGCGAGCGCCACGCACATGTCCGAGGGGTGGGTGGCGACGCAGGCGGGCGAGCCGCCGAGGATGGCGTGGTCGCGGTTGTGGCCGTCGATCGCGTCGCAGCCCTGGCCGGGGTGGCGCCGGTTGCAGCGGGAGCCGGCGACGTCGTAGAAGTACGGGCAGCGGGTGCGCTGCAGGATGTTGCCCGCGACCGTGGCCATGTTGCGGATCTGCGCCGAGCCCCCGGCGAGGATCGCCCGGGCGAGCAGCGGGTAGCGCGCGCGGACCGCGCGGTGCTCGGCCACCGCGGTGTTGCGGGCCGCCGCGCCGATCAGCAGGCCGCCGTCCGGCCGTTCCTCGATCGCCGACGACAGACCGGTGACGTCGACCAGCGTGGCCGGGGCGACGACGTTGCGGCGCATCAGGTCGACCAGGTTGGTGCCGCCGCCGAGGTACGCGGCGCGCGGGGCGCTGCCGAGCCGTACCGCGTCGGCCGCGTCGGCGGCCCGCGCGTAGCCGAAGGGGTTCATGCGCGCTCCCCCGGTCCGGCCGCGTAGGTCGCGGCGATCGCGGCGACGATGCCGTTGTGCGCCCCGCACCGGCACAGGTTGCCGCTCATCCGCTCGCGGATCTCGTCGCGGTCGAGGACGACGCGGTCCGCGGTGAGGTCGGCGGTGACGTAGCTCGGCACGCCGCGCGCGGCCTCGGCGGCCATGCCGACCGCCGAGCAGAGGTGGCCCGGGGTGCAGTAGCCGCACTGGAAGCCGTCGTGGTCGATGAACGCCCGCTGCAGCGGGTGCGGGCCGTCCGGGCCGGCGAGCCCCTCGACCGTGGTGATCTCGCGGCCCGCGTACTGCACGGCGAGCGCCAGGCAGGACAGGATGCGCTCGCCGTCCGCCAGCACCGTGCACGCCCCGCAGGCGCCCTGGTCACAGCCCTTCTTGGTGCCGCTCAGCCCAAGGGTCTCGCGCAGCAGGTCGAGCAGGGATGTGCGGGGGTCGACGGCGGCTTCGACCTCGGCGCCGTTCACCCGCATCGCGATGTGCTCCACTTGTGGCTCGCTTTCCTGGATCGGACGGGAATCACGTGATCCGCCGAGGACGGGGACAAAGGCATGCGCGGTCTTGGGCAGGGGCGTATCCTGAACCAAAACCGGAATGCCTTTCCGGTTGAGACTCTACGGATCCGCCGTCCGCTCGATCAAGGAACCTTTCCGCCCGGGTACGCGGACTCGAGTACGTGGAGGAGCGTCGTGTCAGGGAACACACCCCCGGCCGCGGGCGGGCCGGCCGGGCCGGCGGAGCCCGGCGCCGCCGCGCGCCGCCGGCGGCTCCGCGCCGACGCCCGGCGCAACATCGACGCCCTGCTCGAGGCGGCCAAGCAGGTGTTCGCCACCACGGGTGTGGACGCCCCCGCCAAGCGGATCTGCGACCTGGCGGGTGTCGGGGTTGGAACGCTCTACCGGCACTTCCCGCAGCGCGCGGACCTGGTCGCGGCCGTGTTCCGGCGCGAGGTGGACGCCTGCGCCGCGAGCGCCGCCGAGCTGGCCGCGACGCACGAACCGGGGGCGGCGCTGGAGCAGTGGCTGCACCGGTACACGGAGTTCCTCGCCACCAAGCGCGGGCTCGCCGCCGCGCTGCACCGCATCGACCCGGAGGGCACGGCCCTGTCGGCGTACTTCCGGGAGCGGTTCGAGCCGGTGCTCGGCTCGCTGCTCGAGGCCGCGGCCGCCGCCGGGGAGATCCGCGCCGACGTCACCGCGGCGGAGCTGCTGCACGCGGTGGCGAACCTGTGCGTGTCCGCGCCGGGCTACGGCGCCGACCAGAGCAGGCGCATGGTCTCGCTGCTCGTCGACGGCCTGCGGCACCGCGCGGCCGCGCGCCGGGGACGATCCTGACCGGCCGCGGCCCGGACGCGGTCCGGGCCGGGCGGCGGTGCCGGCCGCCGCGGCTCAGGGCAGGCAGCCGACGTGGGCGAGGGCCTGCCGCAGCAGGACGCCCTGGCCGCCGGTCATCTCCTGCTGGACGGCCGGCGAGGCGGCCTCCTCCGGGGTGAACCAGACGAGGTCGAGCGCGTCCTGGCGCGGCCGGCAGTCCCCGGCCACGGGGACGATGTAGGCGAGGGACACCGCGTGCTGGCGCGGGTCGTGGTATGGCGTGATCCCCGGCGTCGGGAAGTACTCGGCGATGGTGAACGGCTGAGGCGAGGGCGGGACCTGGGGCAGCGCGACCGGACCGAGATCCTTCTCCAGGTGCCGCAGCAACGCGTCGCGAACCCGTTCGTGGTAGAGCACCCGGCCGGAGACGAGCGCGCGACTCACCGTTCCGTCTGCCCCGATGCGCAGCAGCAGGCCCACCCGGGTCACCACCCCGGAGTCGTCGACGCGCACCGGTACCGCGTTCACGTAGAGGATCGGCATCCGCCCGCGAATGCTCTCCAGCTCTTCCTGGCTGAGCCAGGCGGACGCGGTTTCGGTCATTTCGGTCACCCGACCGATGGTACTGGGCGGGCGCCAGGTCCGTTCCCGAAACCGCCGCGACGACGCCGGACCGCCGACGGGGGGCACGGACGGGCGCCCGTGCGCGCGGCCCCGCGGACCCGGGTCAGCGGGGCGAGAACCTCGAGCCGTCGGCGACGCTCGCGCCGCGCGGCGCCCTGATGCCGGCCTTCGTCCCCCACGAGGTGTAGCGGACCTCGGTGCGCACCGTGTGGGCCTTGACGGGCTCATAGGAGGTGACCACCCGGCGCGGGAGCCCGTCGGCGCCGGTGTGCACGGTGACGCTCACCTTCCTCTTGGCGAGGGACGGCTTGGGCGTGCCACCCCAGGTAGTGAACCTCACCCCGCGCTTGGGGGCGAACTCCCGCTTGAGCGCGTCGGCCGGCTTGGGCGGCGCGGTCGCCGCGGCGGCAGGGGCGCAGCCCAGGCCGGACACCGCGCCCACAACCCCGGCAAACCCTAATAAAAAGCACTTCATGTCAAATTCCTTCGCATATCTGTTTCCTCGCCGCGGAAGGGAATGACGGGATTCTGCACCGCGATGATCACGACACGGTCTCGCCGGCGCGATTTCCCCGCCGGATCGCCGCGCGGAATCGGCGCCGGGAAAAGCGGCGGCCGGCGCGGGCCGGATTCCCGCCGTGGCCGCGGGCCGCGCCATAGGGGCGAGGAGACGCAGGTCAGCGCCGGTGCCCGCGGCGCGGCGGCCACGTTTGAGGCAGGCGGGACGGGTAGTGGCGAACGAACGGGGACGGAAGATCACCTCGTCGACGGTGCCTTCCGCCCGCAAGGCGTGACAGGCGGTCCTCGCGACCGGCGGGGCCGCCGGATTGGGGGGAACCTATGCGCAAGGCAATCACCGGACTGGGTTTGGCGCTCTTCCTGACGATGACGCCCGCCGCCGCGGCGGCCGCCGATTCGGTCGCGGCGCCCGTGACGCACAGCCAGGTGGCGGCGCCGGAGCCGCAGCAGCGCGACGAGGGCGGCGGCAACGCCGGCCTGTGGGGTCTGCTCGGCCTGCTGGGCCTGGCGGGCCTCGCCGGGATGCGCAAGACGCGGGAGCGCACCCGGGAACACATAGGCGACCGCGGCATGCACTGAGCCGCCACCCAGCCGACAGCGAGGTGACGGCTAGGTGACAGCGAGGTGACGCGGTACAGCACGGCGCCGCCGGCCGAGGGGCACTCGCGCCGGCCGCCCGCGGCCGTACCGCGCGGCGTCGCCGATGAGTGACCGGATGGACGACCGCGTGCGACCCCGATCCCCGCCCCGGTGAGGCGCCGCCGCGCGTACGGAGCCTGCCGCCGACCGGCCACGGGCGCGGCAGGCTCCGCCGCGTGCACACGTGCGGCCGGGCTACCCCCGCGCCGCCTTGGCGTAGGCGTCGGCGAGCGTGGCCATGACGTACTCGCGCAGGCCCGGGCAGACCGCGACGGTGATCGCGGAGTCGACCGTGTGGTCGCCGCCGTCGCGGTCGAGCACGGCGCCCCCGGCCTCGCGGACCAGCAGCACGCCCGCCATCGTGTCCCAGGGCAGGTTGGACAGGATGATCGAGGCGTCGAGCTTGCCCTGGGCCACCCAGGCGAGGTCGATCGCGGCGCTGCCGAGCATGCGCACCCGGTGCACCCGCGCGCCGAGCGCGGCGAGCAGGTTGAGCCGTACCCGGTTGTTGTGCTCGGCGCCGGGGCCGACGGCGAAGTCGCCGATGGAGACCACCGCGTCGGACGGCTCCCGGGTCTCGGCGACGTGGATGCGCTCGCCGTCGAGGTACGCGCCCTGGCCGGCCGCCGCGGTGAAGCCGACCTCGAGGAACGGCAGGTCGATCGCGGCGAGCACGGCGTCGCGGCCGGACACGAGCGCGAGCGAGACGCCGCACAGCGGGATGCCCCGGGACAGGTTCGAGGTGCCGTCGACCGGGTCGAGGGTCCACCACGGGGCGTCGCCGCCCGGGCCGACGCGGCCGTGCTCCTCGCCGAGGAAGCCGATGTGCGGGGTCTCCCGGGCGAGGAACTCCCGCACCGCCTCCTCGACGGCGAGGTCGATGTCGGTGACGAGGTCCCGGTCGCCCTTGGCCCGGATCGCGCCGGGCAGCCGGGAGCGGACGATCCGGCGTGCGATCCGAAGCGCCTCGGTGGCGACGCCGAGCAGCTCCGGCAGCGACTGCGGCGGAACCGCCGGACCGGACGCCGAGCCGGAGGCGGACTCGGGCCGGGGGTCGGCGGGGGCGCCGGAGGGGGGATGGGCGGGCGGCACCGTCATGTCAGCACCCCGCGCTGCCGAGGCGGCTGTAGGCGTCGTACCCGTCGAGGTGCGGCAGGTCGTGCCCGAGCCGGTCGCGCTTCGCCGTGAGGTAGCGGATGTTGTGGGCGTTGGCCTCGATCAGCAGCGGGACCCGGGCGGCCACGACGATGCCGTGCGACTCCAGTGCCTTGATCTTGTCGGCGTTGTTGGACATGAGCCGTACCGAGCGCACGCCCAGGTACGTTAGCACCCGGGCCGCGGGGCCGAAGTCGCGGCGGTCCACCGGGTAGCCGAGCGCGGTGGCCGAGTCGACGGTGTCGAGGCCCTGCTCGTCCTGGAGCACGTGGGTGCGCACCTTGGCGACCAGCCCGATCCCCCGCCCCTCGTGGCCGCGCAGGTAGACGAGCACGCCGGTCTTCTCCGCGACGATCGCGTCGAGCGCCGCGGCGAGCTGGTCCCCGCACTCGCACCGCATCGCGCCGAAGATGTCGCCGGTCACGCACTCGCTGTGCACCCTGACGAGGACGTTCTCCTTGCCGCGCGGGTCGCCGTGGACGAGCGCGAGGTGCTCGTTCCCGTCCAGCGGGTCGCGGAAGGCGACGGTGCGGAACGTGCCACGCCGGGTCACCAGATCAGCCTCGGCGATGTGCTCGGCCGCGATGCCGTGCTCGCGCATGTACCCTCCTTGCCTCATTGCCCTGACATAGGACAGAACGGACGATCGGCCGCCGCGGATCAGTTGTTGCGCGTTCGCGTGCCGCCGGACAGGCTGGTCGGCTATGACGAACCCGGATTCGGCATCCACGGCCATGGACGGCGGCACCCCCGGTACAACGGGCCTTCCGCACGGCGCGTTCCCGCTGCCGGCCGCCACCACAGAGGACGAGCGGCGGCGCGGCGCCCGGGTGGCGCTGCTGCCGATCGGCAGCTTCGAGCAGCACGGCCCGTACCTGCCGCTCGCCACCGACACCGTCGTTGCCTGCACGATCGCCCAGGCGATCGCGCACGCCCACCCGGTGCTGCTGCTCCCGCCGGTCACGATCTCCTGCTCGCACGAGCACGCCGCCTGGCCGGGCACGGTGAGCATCTCGGCGGCCACCCTGTACGCGATCGTCCGGGACGTGGCCGAGTCGCTGCGCCGCTCCGGCGTCCACCGGCTCGTCCTGGTCAACGGGCACGGCGGCAACTATGTGCTCGGCAACGTGGTGCAGGAGGCGTCCGCGGAGGGACGGCGCATGGCACTGTTCCCGCAGCCCGCGGACTGGGAGGCGGCGTTCGCCGCGGCCGGCCTGGAGACCTCGGCGTGGGACGACATGCACGCCGGGGAGCTCGAGACCTCGATCCTGCTGCACGCTCACCCACATCTGGTCCGCCCCGGATACGAAACCGGCGATCACCTCGCGGGCGACCGCCGGCATCTGCTTACCCTCGGTATGGCCGCCTACACCGGCTCCGGCGTGATCGGCCGCCCGTCACGCGCCTCGGCGCGGAAGGGACGGGACGTGATCGACCACCTCGTCACGGCGTTCGCCGAGGTCCTCGAGGTGCTCGGCCGCTGACGCGGCCGCCGGCGGCACGGGTGCCGAACCGGTGGCCGCGGCGGGGCGGGCGCCGCGGCGCAGCACGAGCACCGCGGCCCCGGGCAGGCTCGCGGCGAAGGCGAGCACGCCGTACACGACCGAGACGGCGAGCCCCTGCCCGGCGCCGAGCCCGGCGGCGCCGAACGCCACCGCGGTGAACGCCTCGCGCGGCCCGAAGCCGCCGACGTTCACCGGCAACCCCATCACGAGCAGCGCGAGCAGCAGCAGCGGCACGAGCGTGCCGGCCGGCGCGCTCACGCCCGCGGTGCGCGCGGCCACGAGGAACAGCGTCACGTGCCCGGCGAGCACCGCGGCCGACAGGCCGAGCACGCCCGGCCAGGTGTCCCGGGCGAGCAGCCCGGCGCGCAGGTCCGCGAGCGTGCGCGCGAGCGACCGGGCGATCCGGCCGCGCCGCCGGGACCGCGCCACGAGCACGACCGCGAGCCCGGCGAGGATCGCGGCGGCGGCGAGCGCGGCGGCCGCCGCGGGGCCGGGCAGCAGGGTGCGGGCGAGCACGGCGGCCGGGGACGCCGGGGCGGCGGCGAGCACGGCCGCCGCGGCGGCGAACAGCACGATCTGCCCGGCGGTGCGCTCGAGCACCACGGCCCGTACGGCACGGCCGACGTCACCCGCGGACCGCCCGTGCGCCACCGCGCGGTGGGCGTCGCCGAGCACCCCGGCCGGGAGCGTCGCGTTGAGGAACAGCGAGCGGTAGTAGTCGGCGATCGCGGCCGGCAGCCGCAGCGGCAGCCCGATGCGGCGGGCCACCAGGCACCAGCGCCAGGCGCTGAGCACGGTGGTGAACGCGCCGATGCCGAGCGCGGCGAGCAGCGCCGGGACGGTCACCCGGCGCACCCCGGCGAGGAACGCGTCGGTGCCGAGCCGCCACGCCAGCGCGGCCAGGATCGCCACCGCGCACAGCGTGCGCAGCCACGGCCAGAGGCTCCGGCTCACCGGCCGCCACCGTCCGCGGGCAGCGCGAGCAGGTCCGCGTGCCCCACCGTGGCGCGCAGCCGTCCCGCCGCGCACTCGGCGAGCCGCCGCCGCAGGTAGGCCTCGCCCGCGGCGGCGAGCTCCGGCCGCTGCTCGCAGGCGGCGCCCACCCAGCCGCGCAGCCACTCGGCGAGCAGCGCCCGCCGGCCGGGGCCGAGCCGCCACGGGCTCGGCCGCACCACGACCCGGAACCCGGGCGGCCGGACGCGGCGCGGGGCGCGGGCACCGCGCCCCGGGCGAGCAGGGGGCGGCCGCCGTGCTCCCG
>QGUZ01000567.1 GCA_003242605.1 Actinomycetota bacterium | reverse complement strand
GCCGGGCCGTGCCGTACACGGTGGCGCTCGACGGGGTGCGGGTCTGGCCGCGGGACGACGGGTCGCCGCCGAGCCTCGCCCGGCCGGTGGCCGACGCGCGGCGGCTGCTGTTCGGCTCGTGCCGCACCAGCGTGCCGCACGACGCCCGGCACGTGCTGTCGCACGGGGCGGACGTGCTCGGCGCGTACGGCAGGCGCCTGCGCGAGACCCCCGAGCGGGACTGGCCAGCGATGCTGCTGCTGCTCGGCGACCAGGTGTACGCGGACGAGCCGTCGGAGGCGATGCTCGAGTTCATCCGGGCCCGCCGCGACGGCGAGCCGCGCGACGAGGTCGCCGACTTCGCGGACTACGCCGAGCTGTACCGGCAGGCGTGGACCGACCCGGACCTGCGCTGGCTGCTGTCCACCCTGCCCACGGCGATGATCTTCGACGACCACGACGTGCGGGACGACTGGAACACCAGCGCGGCCTGGCGGGCCGAGATGGCGAAGGTGGCGTGGTGGCCCCGCCGCATCGTCGCCGCGCTCGGCGCCTACTACGTCTACCAGCACCTCGGCAACCTGTCCCCGGAGGAGCGGGCCGCCGACCCGGTCTACGCCGAGCTGCGCTCCGGCGAGGGGGACCGGGGCGCGGTGCTCGACGCGTACGCGGCGCGCGCCGACGCCGAGCCGGCGGCCGTGCGGTGGAGCTACGTGCGGGACCTCGGCCGGGTCCGGCTGCTCGTGCTCGACACCCGCGCCGCCCGGGTGCTCGACCCCGGCGCGCGGCGCATGCTCGACGACGAGGAGTGGGCCTGGGCGACCGGGCATCTGGCGGGGGACGTCGACCACCTGGTGGTCTGCTCCTCGATCCCGGTGCTGCTGCCGAGCGGCATCCACCACGTGGAGGCGTGGAACGAGGCCCTCGCCGACGGCGCGTGGGGCCCGCGGATCGCCCGCTGGTCGGAGCGGCTGCGGCAGGCGATCGACCTGGAGCACTGGGCCGCGTTCCGCCGCTCGTTCGAGGCGCTGACCCGGCGGCTCGCCGAGGTCGCCGACGGGCGGCACGGCGCGCCGCCCGCGACGATCCTGCTGCTGTCGGGCGACGTGCACTACTCGTACCTCGCGAAGGCGCGCCGTCGCCCGATCTACCAGATCGTCTGCTCGCCGATCCGCAATCCGCTCAGCCGCACGCTGCGGCTCGCCAACGTGGTCGCCTCGTTCGGAGTGGCGGGCCTGGTCGGCAACCTGCTCGCCCGGGCCGCCCGGCTGCCCCGCCCGCCGTACCGATGGAAGATCGTCAAGGGCCCGTGGTTCCACAACGCGGTCGCCACCCTCGACCTCGCCGGCCGGGAGGCGACCGTGCGCTGGCACACCGCCGGGCCCGCCACCGACGCGGTCAGCGAGATCGCCGGGGTCCGGCTCGCGGCCGGCCGGGTACGGCCGGCGCCCCCGCGGGCCGAACCCCGCACCTGACCCGGCTCAGCGCGGCAGCACCTCGGCGAGCCGGTCCACCGCCCAGTGGACCTCCGGTTCGGTCACCACGAGCGGCGGGGCGAGCCGGATCGTGGCGCCGTGGGTGTCCTTGGCGAGCACGCCCCGCTCCAGCAGCCGCTCGCACGCCTCGCGGCCGGTGAGCAGCGCCGGGTCGAAGTCGACCCCGGCCCACAGCCCGCGGCCGCGCACCGCGGTCACCCCGCGGCCGACGAGCTCGCCGAGCCGCCGGTGCAGCACCGCGCCGAGCTCGCGGGCCCGCGCCTGGTACTCGCCGGTGC
>QGUZ01000303.1 GCA_003242605.1 Actinomycetota bacterium | reverse complement strand
CGTGGTGCTCGGCCACCGCCAGCGGCGGCAGGATGCGGTCGAGCCACCGCGGGCACCACCAGTTGAGCCGGCCGAGCAGGACCATCGTGGAGGGCACGAGGAAGCCGCGGATCAGCGTGGCGTCCACCGCGATCGCGACGGCGAGGCCGACGCCGAAGACCTTCACCAGCGGGTCCGGGTAGGCGACGAAGGCGACGAAGACCGCGACCATGATCAGGGCGGCCGAGGTGATGACCCGCCCGGTCGCGCCGAGGCCCTCGGCCACCGCCCGCCGGTTGTCGCCGGTGCGCAGGTAGGACTGGCGCACCGAGGTGAGCAGGAACACCTCGTAGTCCATCGACAGGCCGAACAGCACGGCGAACAGGATCACCGGGACGTAGGTGTCGATGGGCACGGTGAAGAACAGCACCTCCACCGGGGAGGCGTTCGCGTCCGGCGGCGGGTCCATGCCGACCAGGCGGCTGCCCAGGCCGTAGCTGAACACGAGGGCGAGCGCGCCGAACGCGGCGCCGAGCGAGACGAGGTTCATCACCGCGGCCTTGACCGCGACCAGCGGCGCGCGGAACGCGAGCAGCAGCAGGAACGCGCTGAGCAGCACGACCACGGCGATCACCAGCGGGGTGCGGGAGGTGATGCGCTCCCCCGCGTCGGCGAGCCCGGCCACCTCGCCGCCGACGTGCACGGTCGCGCCCGGCACCGCCAGCTCGCGGATGCGCTCGACCACCTCGACCGCCCGCTCGTCGCTCGGCGCGAACCGCGAGACCACGCTGAACAGCGCCGCGGTCCCGTCCCGGCTGATCTTGGGGTCGGCGACGTACACCACGCCGTCGATCTCCTCGAGGCGCTCGCGCAGCTCCCGCACGACCGGGTCCTTCACCGTGCGGGACTTCCCGCCGGAGGCGCCCTCCGCCGTGTCGCCGGCCGTGTCGTCGGTCGCGTCGTCGGACTCGTCGCCCGACCCGGCCGCGGCGGGGCGGTCCGACTCCGGGACCGGGCGGTCGAGCTCCGCGGCGACGACCATCGGCGCGACCGCGCCGGGCCCGAAGCCCGCGCTCATCAGCTCGTACGCGCGCCGCGCCGTGGTGCCCTCGCCCGCGTATCCGTCGTCGAGCGCGCCGAGCTTGAGGCCGAGCATCGGCGCGGCGAGCGCGGCGAGCACCAGGGTGGCGGCGATCAGCACCCGCCACGGCCGCCCGGCCACCCAGTCGCCGAGCGCGGCCCAGCCGCTCGCGGGCTCGTCCCGGCCGGTACGGCGCGGCCCCACGATCGGGATGCGCAGCGCGTTGATGCGGTGCCCGAGCAGCCCGAGCAGCGCGGGCACGAGGGTGAGCGAGGTGAGCACCGCGGACACCACCGAGATGCCGGTGAGCATGCCGAGCGTCTGCAGCAGCGGGAACCCGGCGAGGAACAGCGCGCTGAGCGCGATCACCACGGTGCCGCCGGCGAACAGCACCGCGCCGCCCGAGCCGGCCGTGGTGCGGGCGATCGACTCGCGCAGCGGTACCCCGTCGGCGAGCAGCCGCCGGTGCCGGGAGATCAGGAACAGCGCGTAGTCGATGCCGAC
The DNA here is from genome assembly GCA_003242605.1 of Actinomycetota bacterium. Lineage (GTDB taxonomy): Bacteria > Actinomycetota > Actinomycetes > Streptosporangiales > Streptosporangiaceae > Thermopolyspora. Next base: position 4,733 of record QGUZ01000303.1, on the reverse strand, counting down.
CCCGATACCGATCATCGTGGCCATCACCGAGGCCTGCTTGGGCACGTCGATCACGTGGCCGAGCAGTCCGATCACCCCGAGGCCGAGGGCCACGCTGAACAGCGCGGTGAAGATGGGGATCAGCGCGGCGACGAGCGTGCCGAACGCGAACATCAGCACCAGCAGCGCGATGCCGATGCCGATCATCTCGCTCGTGCCGGTCTTGATCTCCTTGTCCGCCGGGGTGGAGTTGTCGATCGGCACCACCTCGATGCCGGCGCGGGTCGCGGGCTCGGCGGCCGCCACCAGCTCGTCGGGGCTCACCGGGGACGCGGTGCTCGACGTGCCGAACGGGTCGTCGGAGTCGATCCGCACCGTGATCAGCCCGATGCGCAGGCTGGGCGACATGCCGCCCATGCGGTAGGGGGTCTCCACCTCGACGACCTCGGGGATGGCGCGGATCGCCGTCATCGCCGCCTCGACCGCCCGCTTCGGCTCGGCGTCGGTGAGCGGCCGGTCCGGCGAGTAGAGCACGAGCTGGGCGGCGCGCCCGCCCCCGGTCTCGGCGTCGAACTTCTCCCGGATGAGGTCGTGGGCCGCCTGGGCGTCCGAATCGGGGATGACCACGCTGTTGTTGACCGGCGCCCCCAGGACCAGGCGCGCACCCAGCACGGCCCCGGTGAGGGCGAGCCACAGCGCCAGCACGAGCACCCCGTGCCGCCCGCACCAGTCCCCCAAACGCCGCAAGAATGCCGTCATCGCCCCGACCTCGAATGGTTACCCGTACTGGATAGTGGTCCTGTATGGTCGTACAGGAGCCGACAAAAGCGTAAACGCGGTTTCGGCCCGGGAGGTACCACCCCGACAGGCAATGAGATGATGGCCACACCCGATCAGGGTCACGACACCCGTACCCGGATTCTCGCGGCCGCGCGCAGGCTGTTCGCCGAGCGCGGCTACGCGGCCACGTCACTCGCCGACATCGCGGCCGCCGTCGGGCTCACCAAGACCGCGGTCGCCTACCACTTCCACCCCAAGGACCGGCTCGCCGCCGAGCTGATCGCCCCCGCGGGGGACGACATCCTCGCCCTGCTCGGCACCGACTTCCGCGACACCTCGGCGTTCATCCGGGCCCTGGTCGACTTCTCGGTGCGCCACCGGGCGGTGCTCCGGCTGCTCATGGAGGACATCGGCGCCATGGACTCCGCCCCGCCCGGCTCCACCGGCGAGCTGCTGCGCGAGTTCCGCGACGAGCTGATGCGGCGGATCGCCGGGGACGCCCCCGACGCCGAGGCCCGGGTGCGCGCCTGGGCCGTGCTCGGCGCGATCCAGACCGCCGTGCTCAAGACGGTCGACCTGCCCGAGGAGCAGGTACGGCCGGCCCTGCTGCGCGCCGCGCTCGCCGCCTACGCGTCCTGACCCACCACCGCGGCCGCGCCTCCGGCCGCCGCGGCCATCCGCCGCCCCGTCCGGCGGCGTGCCGCCCGGACGGCGGCGCCGCGTGCCCGCCGTACCGCCCGGCCGGAATCGCCATCCCGGCGCGATGCCCGATTTGCGGCTCATTTGGCCGCGTTAGGGGACGTATACCGCAAGAGCGCGCAATAGCGCGGTTATCCCCTCCCAGCGGCCCGCACTTTTGCGCCGCAGCGAATTACAGTAGCTTGACGGAGTTTGCTCGTTCACACCCAGTTATCGACACGAGGTAGCCGGTATCCGATGGAGGCGCCCGCCGTCACGTCCGGCCGCGGGGACGCCCTGCGGCGTCTCGTCGGCGCACTCGACCGCAGGCCCGTGATCGTTCTCATTCTCGGCGAGGCCGGCATCGGCAAGACCCACCTGCTCGCCGAGGCCGCCCGGCACTTCCGCGCGGCGGGCGTGCGCGTGCTCCACGGCCGCGCGCGCGACTTCGGCGGGGGCATCGCCTACGCCTCCCTGGTGGAGGCGCTCTCCCCGCTGCAGGACGACCCGGTCGGCGGGCCGCCGCTGCGCGCCCTGCTCGACGCGATCGACGAGGCGGCCCTCGGCGGACCGGCGGGCGCGCCCGCGGTGCTCGCCGTACGCCTGCTGGAGGCGCTGCCCGGGCCGAGCCTCATCATGATCGACGACGCGCACCTCGCCGACGCGGACACCCTCAGCGTGCTCGGCTACCTCACCCGCCGGGTCCGCCGGGTCGCGGTCGTCGCCGCCGCCCGCAGGCCGCCGGACCTCGACGCCGACGAGACGATCACGCTCGCCCCGTTCACCCTCGAGGAGACCGGCGCCCTCCTCGCGGACCTGCTGGGCCGCGAGCCCGACCCGGAGACCGTGCGCCGGGTGCACGCCGACAGCCGGGGCAACCCGTGGTTCGCCCAGGAGATCGCGCGGGAGCTCGTGCAGGACGGCGCGATGCCGTGTGAGGACCCCTCGGCGCGCCGCGGCGCCATCCTCGGCCGGCTGTTCCAGCGCGACCGCGACGGGCGCAACCTCGCCCGGGTGCTCGCCGCGCTGCGCCGTACCCGCCCGGCGTACCCGGCCGACCTCGAGGTGCTCGCCGAGGTGGCCGGGCTCACCGCGGAGCGGGCCGAGGCCGCGTTCGACGGCCTGGTGCGCGACGGCATCGTGGTGGGCACCGGGGACGGCGCGCACGAGTTCGCCCACCCGCTCGTCGCCGAGGCGCTCTACGCCGACCTCGGCCCGGCCGAGCGGCGGCGGGTGCACGCGCGCATCGCCGAGCTGCTCAGCCGCCGCGGCCTGCGCGGCACCCGCAGCGTGCTGGAGTGGGCGACGCACGTCGCCGAGGGCGGGACCGTTCCCGAGGCGCTCGCCGCCGCGCTGCGCGCCGCCGAGCTCACCCGGGTCACCGCGCCGCTGTCCGCCGCCCACTGGTACGGCAGGGCCGCGCGGCTCGCCGGGCCGGAGGACCGGGGCACGCTGCTGTCCCGGCAGGCCCGGTCCTACTGGAAGGGGTCGCGGCCCCGGGAGGCGGTGGAGACCGGGCTGCGCGCCCTGGAGCTGCTCGAGCCGGGGCGGCGGCGGGTGCGCACCGCCTGCACCGTGGTGCACGCCGCCACCACGCTCGGCCGCTACGACCAGGCGCTGCGGGTGATCGAGGAGCAGCTCCCGCACGCCGACGACCCGACGGCGCTGCTCGCCCAGCGGGCCGCGATCGAGGCCCAGTTCAACCGGGACTCCACCGAGAGCGCCCGGCGCGCCTGGGCCGGGCTGGACGACGCGCCGCCGGAGGACCGGCTCGTCACGCTCACCTCGCTCTGCCAGAACGCGCTCTTCACCGCGGACTGGGCACGCGGCGAGCGCGCCGCCGACCTGCTGGTGCGCGGCTCGGTGGCGCTGTCCCCGGCGGCGCGGATGACCGCGCTGGAGACCGCCGCGCACCTGCTCGCGATCGCGGGCGTGCGCACCCGGGCGCTCGGCCTGCTCCGCCAGGCCGAGGAGATCCGCAAGGCGCTCGGCTGGGGCGACATCGCCGGGCTGGCCCGGCACACCCTGGCGCTGCTGCGCAGGCTCGGCGGGGAGTGGGAGCGGGCGCTCGCCGACATCGCCGCCGACGCCGACGACATGGCCGAGGCCGGGCTCGTCGAGAGCCTCGCCATCCTGCGCAACATCCAGCTCGACATCCTGCTCATGCAGGGCCGGTACGACGAGGCCGAGCCGATCGCCGCCGAGCCGCCGCCGGACAGCCCGCTCCATGTCGGCCTGCGCACGGTGTACGCGGCCCGGCTGGCGCTCGGCCGGGGCGACCGCGCGACGGCCGAGCGGCTGCTGGCCCGGGCGTTGCAGAACGGGCCGCCGGAGGTGGTGCACCGGGCGCTCACGGTGCGGGTGATGCTGCACCTGGTCGCCGGGGAGCGAGCCCTCGCCCGGCAGGCGGCGGCGCGGCTCGACGCGGTCGCGGCGAACGCCACGCCCCGCGCCCGGCTCGCCGCGCACCTCTGCGCGGCGGCGTGCGGGGACCGGGAGCGGGCGGAGGTCGCGCTCGAGCTCGCCCGCGGCGACGGCCTGGTGTTCGAGGAGGCGCAGGCCCGGCTGACGCTGGGCGTGCACGGCGACGTGGCCCAGCTGCAGCGGGCGCACGCGATCTTCAGCGAGCTCGGCGCGGCGCCGTGGCGGAAGCGCGCCGCCCGCCGCCTGCGCGAGGCCGGGCTCACCCCCGCGCCGATTCCCACCCTCACCCCGACCGAGCGGCGCGTCGCCCAGCTCGTCGCGGTGGGCCGCAGCAACCCGGAGATCGCCGAGGAGCTGCACTACAGCCGCAAGACGGTCGAGGTGTACCTGAGCCGGGTGTACGCGAAGACCGGGCTGCGGTCCCGGGTGGAGCTCGCGCTCGCGGTGGACCGCGGCGAGATCTGAGCCGGGGCGCCGCGGCCGGTGATCGGCGGCCTCGCCGCCGCTCCGGCACGGCCCCGAGCCGGCGTGCCGCGGCCGGGGCTGACCGCGCGCGCCCGGGCGATCCGTCGGGCCGAGCGCGGCCGCGGGACGAGTCCTAGGGACCTCCCTACTTCCTCGGCGCCCGCCCGGGTCGCCATCTTTTCCTGTGGCCGGAGGCCGCGGCCCGCCGCGCGCGGGCGCCGTCCGCCTCTGTCGCGGCCGTGCCCGCACGCCACACGCACGTCGCGGCCTCGGGGCTGCCGGGGGCACCGGCGGGCCCCGGCGCCCCGCCGGGGACGGGCGGACGGCGGCCCCGGGGGCCGGGGGCCCCGGCCGGGCGCGCCGGGGGGGGGGCCGGGCGGGGGCACGCCTCCCCACGCGGCGGGGGG
>QGUZ01000302.1 GCA_003242605.1 Actinomycetota bacterium | reverse complement strand
GTCACCCGGTCGGTCGAGCCGCTCGGATGCTCGTGCAGGGGAGGCGGCACGAACGCGCCGAGGACGACGAGTCCCGCGATGAGGGAGTGCAGGCGTGGCATCCGGCGTCTCCTCACTGACGTACTCCATTTCAGAGTCGCAGCGGGGGAGGTACCGGACAAGACGTCATTCCGTACCGACATGTCTTTGCACCCTGTCACCGCAAGGCGATCTCTCGCCGGGGTGCGCCGGTACGGCGGGGCGGGCGGCGGCGCGCTCGGGTGGCCGGCCGCGCCCGTTCAGGAGCGGGGGTTCAGGATCGAGGGGAGCGGCTCGGCGCCGCGCTCCTTGAGCATCCGGGTCATCAGGCCGATCTCGGAGTTCTGCGAGGAGACGATGTGCCGGGCCATGGTCCGTACCTCGGGCCGCTCGGCGAGCCGCAGCGCGGCACGGGCCATGTCCACGCCGCCCTCGTGGTGGCGGATCATCAGCTGCAGGAAGAGGATCTCGGCGTCCTTGCCCTTCGCCGCCTTGAGCCGCGCCAGCTCCTCCGCGCTCGCCATGCCCGGCATGACCGAGGAGAGGTCGGCGCCCGGGGACGGGGAGGCCGGCCGCGCGGTGCCGCCGTGGGAGCCGTGCCCGGCCATCCAGGCCATCGGCGGCCGGGTCCCGGCCTGGTCGAGGCCCCACTGCTGCAGCCAGCCCATGAACATGCCGCGCTGCGCCGACTGGGTGACGATGATGTCGTAGGTGAGTGTGCGGATCGCCGGGTCGCTGCTCGCGTCCCGGACGATGAACGACATCTCCACGGCCTGGGCGTGATGCACGGCCATGTCGCGCGCGAACCCCGCGTCGGCCGAGGCGTCGCCCGGGGTGCCCGAGCCGCGCGCGAAGAGGAACAGCACCAGGCCCGCCACCAGGAACACGGTTCCCGCGGCGAGGAACAGGGCGCGTCGTTGCCGGATCATTGCCGCCAGGCTACCGGGGGACGGGGTGGTCCGGGTGCTTTCTCCGGTGGTCGCCGCATCTTTCCGGTCCGCGAGGCCCCTCACGTTGCCGACACATTATTCTCACTTCAACCGTGTAAGGTCCGGCCGCGGCACGGCCGCTGGCATTCGGTGGAGGCTTGATGGCGAACGACAGGTCGCGGGCCCGGCGAGAGCACCTGGCCAGGCTGCGTGCCGAACAGCGGCGCCGGGAGCGCCGTGCGGCGTTCCTGATGTGGGGTGCCGGAGGCTTCGTCATCGTCCTGCTGATCGGGATGGTCGCCTTCTACCTGATCAGAGAGCGGTCGGTCGCCTCGCTCGACGCCGTGCGCACCTACAACTACGAGGGCGCGATCCACGAGACGACGCGGATCACCTACAAGGAGACCCCGCCGGTCGGCGGCCCCCACAACCCGATCTGGCAGAACTGCGGCATCTACGACAAGCCGATCAACAACGAGACCGCGGTGCACTCGATGGAGCACGGCGCGGTCTGGATCACCTACCGGCCCGACCTGCCCGCCTCCGAGGTCGAGAAGCTCAAGAAGCACGTCACCGGCGGCTACGTGCTGCTCAGCCCGTACCCGGGCCTGCCCGCCCCGGTCGTGGTGAGCTCGTGGAACAACCAGCTGCACCTCACCGGCGCCGACGACCCGCGGCTGCCGAAGTACATCGCCAAGTACAAGCAGAACCCCACCTACACGCCCGAGCTCGGGGCGGCCTGCGACGGCGGCATCAGCGACACCGCCGACCAGGCGCCGCTGCCGACGCCCACCGGCGACCCGCACGCCGAGGCGGAGCAGAGCCCGTCCCCGACCGCCGAGGGCACCCCGTCGCCCGGCTCCGAGACCGAGGCCGGGGAGAGCCCGTCGCCCGAGCCGAGCGCGTCGCCGTCGCCGTCCGCGAGCGGCGACGAGTGACCGCCGGGGTCAGCCGAGCGCCTGTTCCACCGGCACCGCCGGCAGGCCGTGCGCCTCGGCGACCGCGGCGTTGGTGAGCGTGCCCCGGTGCACGTTGAGGCCGCGGGCGAGGGCCGGATCGGCCCGCATCGCCGCGGGCAGGCCGCGGCCGGCGATGGCGAGCACGTACGGCAGGGTCACGTTGGTGAGCGCGTACGTGGAGGTGTGCGGCACCACCCCGGGCATGTTCTTCACGCAGTAGAGGATCGACCCGTGCACCCGGAACGTCGGGTCGTCGTGCGTGGTCGGGCGGGAGCTCGCGAAGCACCCGCCCTGGTCGATCGAGACGTCCACGAGCACCGAGCCGGGCTTCATCCGCGCCACCAGGTCGTCGTCGACGAGCGTGGGCGCCCGCGCCCCCGGCACCAGCACCGCCCCGATCACCAGGTCGGCGTCGCGCACCGCCCGCTCGATCTCGTACGCGTTCGACGCCACGGTCCGGCACCGGCCCCGGTACAGGGCGTCGGCCTGGCGCAGCCGGTCGGCGTCCTTGTCGAGCAGCAACACCTCCGCGCCCATGCCGAGCGCGACCGCGGTGGCGTTCCGGCCGGCCACCCCGGCGCCGAGCACCACCGTCCTCGCCGGGTACACGCCGGGCACCCCGCCCATGAGCACCCCGCGCCCGCCGGCCTGCCGCGCCAGGTGGTGGGCGCCGACCTGCGGGGCGAGCCGCCCGGCCACCTCGGACATCGGGGCGAGCAGCGGCAGCCGCCCGTCCGCGGTCTGCACGGTCTCGTACGCCACGCCGGTGACGCCGGAGCCGAGCATCGCCCGGGTGAGCTCGGCCGAGGCGGCGAGGTGGAGGTAGGTGAAGAGGATCTGGCCGGGGCGCAGCCGCCCGTACTCGGCGGGGACCGGCTCCTTGACCTTGAGCACGAGCTCGCCCTCGGCCCACACGTCGTCCGCCGACTCGACGATCGTCGCCCCCGCGGCGGCGAAGTCCGCGTCCGTGATCGACGAGCCCGCGCCCGCGCCGCGCTCCACCAGCACCCGGTGGCCGTGCCGGGTGAGCTCGTAGGCGCCCGCCGGGGTGAGGGCGACGCGGTACTCCTGGCTCATCACCTCGCGGGGAACCGCCACCTTCATACCGCCCTGCTTCCCACCGGTACGGCACAGGCGCACAATCGGCGTGAAATGTTCGTTCGGCTCCGTCCTGGCGAGGCGGTCAGGACGGCCTCCGCCGCGGCGGTGGCGGAGCCCGGCCGGTTACCCCGGTTTTCTCCCATCTCGCTAGGCTCTGCCCCGGATGCGGCAGGACGCCCGCTTTCCGGAGCGGGCGACCGGCGGGCGAATAGAGGGAGCGCATGCACGACAGTCCGGCACCGGGCGCGCGGCCAAAAGGCGCCCCCGCGGCGGGGCCGCAGGCGCACGACCCGCAGGCAGGGGGCGCATTCGTGCCGGGAGCGCAGGAGGCGGCGCCCGCGGGCGCGCCCGCGGCTCCGGCGCAACCGGCCGCGGCGGCGGACGGCACCGGCGGCCCCGTGGCGGCGCCGCGGGCTCCCCGCGCGGCCACGATCATCCTCGCCGTGTCGCTCGTGCTCGTGGTGGTGCTCACCGGCGTGGCGGCGACCCTCGCGGTGCTGATGACCCGCAACCCGCACGCGCCGCCGCTCACCACGATCCAGCTGCGCCGCCTGGCGACGCCGATGCACTTCGCCCCGGTGCGGGCGGTGAAGCAGGCGCCCTGCCCCGGCGCGGAGGCCGTGCTCGACGAGGCGGGCACCACCTGCTACCAGGTGGAGGCCGGGGTCACCGTGAGCACCGTGCAGAAGATCGAGACGGTGCAGGAGCGCAACGGCTCCTACGCGGTCCGGATCGTGCTGGCGCCGGAGAGCCGGGAGCTGATCGAGGACCTCACCCGGGAGACGGTCGAGCGGCAGCTCGCGCTCGTCGTCGGCGACCGGGTGGTCACCGCGCCCCGGGTCAGCCAGGCGATCACCCGGGACAGCCTGAGCATCGCGGGCCTCACCAGGGAGGAGGCCGAGGCCCTGGCCGCCCGCCTGCTCGGCGCCCCGCCGAGCGCGTCGCCGACCGCCCCCGTGCCGGACCCGGCGGGGTCGAGCCCCGCCGCGCCGACCCCGACCGACGCGGCGACGGCCCCCACCACCGCGCCCACCGCCCCGGCCTCGCCCGGCCCGACCACGCCGTAGCCCGGCCCCCCGGTAGGGGAGGCTTCGGTAAAAGAAGTTCGCGGTCCGGGCCCGGGCCCTGATTTCGTGTGGCCCCCGCCGGAAACCGGGCCGTTCGGCGCCCGCCGCGGGCGCGGCCCCGTTTACGACAACAGCCATCGCCCCTCATCGCGAAACGGGGGATGGGGCGCAACGGAATGGCCGCCCCGCCCCGGCGCGGGCCGAGGGCGAGCGCGGCCACCGAAGGGTGCGCGCCGCGCGGCCCGGCGCCGCCGATCGGGCGCGGCCCGCCGGGTGCGGCGGGCGACGGGAGGGGTGTTTTCCCCGCGTCGCCCGCGCGGTTCCCGCCGGATTACGGCTTTCCTTCGCGCCCGGTTCCCTCGCGATCTTTACCCGAGCCGGGCGGCGCGCCGGCCGGCGTCCCGGCGAACCTTCAGGCCCGTCGTGCACCGGGCTTCCGCTCGCCTGCGCCGGCCTTCTCATAGCGAAGGGAACACGGCCGGATATCGAATTCGCCGCGCCGTGGGGCGCGTCCGCCGAAACCGCGCGTCAATGGCGCGTCGATTCGATCCGTTCCGTGCCCCGGACGGGCTTTGCGGGCTGGTCAGCAGCAGCCCCAGAGGATTCCGAGCGTGGTGATCTGCGCCTTGGAAAGCGTCGCGTCGTTGGCTGTGTTAGTCGTAGCATTAGCTCCTGCGGTGGGGATCGACAACACGGCCGCTACGATCGCGCCGATCAAGGCAATGCGTCGACGCATGTTGACCTCCATCGTGTGTTACGGCTTTGAGCATTTTAGGGGTGCCGGTGGGCAGTCAAGATCTAGTGGGCCAGCGAATCAAGGCGATTCGCCGCCAGCGTGGTATGTCGCAGGCACAGCTCGCGCATCCGGAACTGTCGGACAGCTATGTATCCCTGATCGAGAGCGGAAAGCGCACGCCGACTCCGGCCGTCCTCGAGCTGCTCGCCGCCAAGCTGCAGTGCTCGCTCACCTACTTGCTCAACGGCGTGACCGCCGAGGAGATGGAGGAGCTCGAGCTGAAGCTGCGGTACGCCCGGCTCTCCCTGGAGAACGGTGAGGTCGAGGAGGCGCGCACCCGGTACGCCGAGCTGCGGGCCGACCCCAAGCTCGCGGGCCTCGCCCGGCTCCGCCTCGACACCGAGTACGGCTACGCGCTTGCCCTCGAGGCGTGCGGCGACCTCGCCGAGGCGATCGAGATCCACAAGCGGCTGCTGGAGTCCACCGACGAGGAGCTCACCGAGGAGCGCCGGGTCGCGATCTCGCTCGCCCTGTGCCGCTGCTACCGCGACATCGGCGACCTGACCGCCGCGGTGCGGATCGGGGAGCAGGCCCTCGGCCGGCCGGACGAGATCAACTGGAACGACGGGCTCGTCGAGCTGGGCGCCACGCTGCTCATGGCGTACATCGAGCGCGGCGACCTGCTGCGCGCCCGGCAGTTCTCCGGGGAGCTGCTCGCCGCCGCCGACCGGCTGGGCACGCCGCGGGCGATCGTCGCCGCGTGTTGGAACGCGGCAATCCTCGCCGAGCAGACCCGGCGCGGCGACGAGGCGCTCGCCCTCGCCGAGCGCGCCCTCGCCATCCACTCGGAGAACGGGGACGCCCGCAACCTCGCCCGGGTCCGCGGCGCGTACGCGGGCCTGCTGCTGCGCGTCCGGCCCGAGGAGGCCGAGACCGCCCGCGACCTGCTGCTGCGGGTGAGGCGGGAGCTGACCGAGTCGTCGGCGAGCCGCAACGACCGCGCGCTGTGCGACGTCGAGCTCGCCCGGGCGGAGCTCATCCTCGGCGACAACGCGAAGGCCGCCGAGTACGCCAAGGCCGCGCTGGACACGCTCACCCAGAGCGCCCGGGGCATTCGGGCCGAGGCGCGCCTCATGCTCGGCCACGCCTACATGGGTCTCGGCCGGACTGCGGAGGCCGCGGCCGAGCTCGCCGCCGCGGCCGAGTGGCTCGACAAGGCCCCGGTCTCCCGGTCGAATACGCAGAGCTGGGTGGTGGCCGCCACGGCGCTGGAGCGCCTGCAGGACGTGGAGGGGAGCACCACCGCCTACCAGCGTGCCCTCGCCGGCGCCGGACTGTGACGCCGGACCGCGGCGGGGCGGGGGGCGCGGGGGGGCCCGCCCCCCCCGCGCGGCCCGGCGCCGGACCCCGGACGCCCCGCCCGCGTTGGAGGGCCTGGGCGGTTCCCCGGTTTGGGGGGGGGCCCCCCCCCCGCCGGGGTGGCCTTGGGCGGTT
>QGUZ01000301.1 GCA_003242605.1 Actinomycetota bacterium | reverse complement strand
GGCCCCGCCCCGGGCCCCCGGAGCCCCCCCCGCGGGGCGCCCGGGGGCGCCCCGGAGCGGGCGCCCCGCCCCGCGGGGGGGAGCCCCGCGGGCTCGGGAGGCCCCCGCCGCGCCGCCGGGCCCCGCCGTACCGGGCGAGGATTCGGCCGCGCCGTCCGCCGCGCCGTCCGCCGCCCCGCCGCACGGCGACCCGCTGCGCGAGCCGGCCGGGGAGCGGCCGGAGCCGGACGCCGCGGGCGCGGGTGAGGCCGCCGGGGACACCTCGCCCGAGGGCGCGTCCTCCGGCGGGAAGGACGCCGCCGCGGGGGACACCGCCGAGGAGAAGCCGGAGGAGGCCGCGCCCGCCGCCACGGCGGCCAAGGATCGGGTGCTGCGGTTCGACTGCTCGATCCCGGAGCAGCGCGCGGCCGGCATCGAGGCGGCCGTGGACGCGGTCCGGCAGGGCAAGCTCGTCGTCATCCCCACCGACACCGTGTACGGCATCGGCGCGGACGCGTTCACCCCGTCCGCGGTCAACGCGCTGCTCGCCGCCAAGGGGCGGGGCCGGGACATGCCGGTCCCGGTGCTCGTGGGCAGCGTCAGGGCCGCCAACGCGCTGCTGGACGACCTCGGCCCCTACGGCCAGGACCTGATCGACGCGTTCTGGCCCGGCCCGCTCACCATCATCGGCCACGCGGTGCGCTCGCTGCAGTGGGACCTGGGGGAGACCAAGGGCACGGTCGCGGTGCGCATGCCGCTGCACGCGGTCGCCCTCGACCTGCTCAAGGAGACCGGCCCGATGGCGGTGAGCAGCGCCAACCGGTCGGGCGCGCCGCCCGCGACGACCGTCGCCGAGGCCGAGGAGCAGCTCGGCGACTCGGTCGCGGTCTACCTCGACGGCGGCCGGTGCCCCCAGCCGGTTCCCTCCACCATCGTCGACCTCACCACGCCCGTGCCGCGGGTGCTGCGCAAGGGCGCCATCCCGGTGGAGAAGCTCAAGTCCGTCGTCGGGTACGTCGCCACGGACGACTGAGCGGAGGTACGGCAGGGCGCCGACGGGCCTCCGCAGCCATGCCGTCTGGATATCCCGGCATGTGAGCGGGCCGTCTCCCGGCTAGCGTGAAAGCGCTGGTCACCTACCTGGGAGACGGTATGCCCAAGCTGGACGGCATGAACCCGGGGCCGGTCCGCAAGCTCCTGGCCGAGCTTCGGCAGGCCGCCAAGGAGATGCGCTCGGTCGACGCCCGGGTCACCCAGCTGCTGAGCAACGCGAGCCTGTCCGCGCCCACCACGTACCGTCCCGCCCAGGTGGCCGACGACGTCGACAAGATGATCCGCGACGTCGAGGCCCGGCTCGCCCTCCTCGAGAAGGAGGAGAAGCAGAAGAAGCCATCCGTCAACCCGCCGGACGCGATGGGCGAGAGGAAGCCCGCCGACGACCCCGCCGCCAAGCCGGACGACGCCGGGTCCAAGAGCAAAGGTGAGGCCGAGCGCCGGGGTTCCGGTGAGGGTGCCGGTGGTAAGGGCGAGCCTGGTGAGTCCGGCGGTAAGGATGAGAGCGACCGGCGCGGTTCCGGTGAGGGCGCGGGTGGTAAGGGCGAGCCTGGTGATTCCGGCGGTGAGGGTGAGGCCGAGCGCCGGGGTTCCGGTGAGGGTGCCGGTGGTAAGGGCGAGCCTGGTGATTCCGGTGGCAAGGGTGAGGCCGAGCGCCGGGGTTCCGGTGAGGGTGCCGGTGGTAAGGGCGAGCCTGCTGATTCCGGTGGCAAGGGTGAGGCCGAGCGCCGGGGTTCCGGTGAGGGCGCCGGTGGTAAAGGCGAACCCGACGATGCCGGCGGCAAGGGGGAGAGCGAACGCCGGGGCTCCGGGGAGAACGCCGGTGGCAAGGGCGGGTGTGCGCCGGACGGCACGCAACCCGATGCCTCGGGGGACGGCCGGACGGACAAGGGCGATCGGGCCGACGCGGGTAACGGCGGTGCGATCCCGGACACCGGCGGCAAGGACCACCCGGACGACATCCCCGCCGGCGGCGGGCTGCGCGTGATCGAGGTCGACGGGGTCAAGGTGGTGACCGGCTCCCTGCAGCCGCCGAGCGAGGCCTACCTGCGGTGGCTGGAGCAGAACATGGACAAGATCCAGCCGATCGGCATGCCCGCCGCGGAGGACGGGCGCCTCGGCACCCCGGACGGCGCCGGGCCGCGACCGGACGGACCCGCCGGACGCATGGAGCCCGCCGCCCCCGACGCCGGCGGCTCGGCCGGCGACGGAGCGGGCCCGTCGGACGCCTCACGGTGGCCGATCACCGACCGGGAGGTCGCCGGGGTCGAACCCGGGGCGCAGCACGCCGGGAACGGCGGCGCGGCGAACGCCGAGGACGCGTTCGCCCGCGACGACATCGCGATCGTCAACCGGGACGGCGTCACCCTCCTGCCGTACCTCGACAACGCGGCCACCGGGGACGGCGCGGCCGGGGCCGACGCGAACGGCCGCCAGGAGCGTGCGGAGCCCACCGGCGGCGCCCGGCCGGACGCGAGGTACGGCGAGCCGTACCCGTCCGCCCGGGGCGCGGCCCTGGGGCAGGAGGGCGGCCCGTTCACCAGGGACGACATCACGCTCATGCCGTACCTCGACGGGCCGGCAGACGGCGCGGCCGGGACGGGAGCGGCCGCGTCCCAGGGGCAGGGTGACGCCGCAACCGGCGCCGCCGCGGGGGCGCGCACGGACGGCACGGGCATCGAGGGCGCCGACGGGCGGGCGGACGGCGACGGCGGCCGGTGCGACGGCGGCGAGCGCCCGGGCCGGTCGATGGGAGCGTAGAAAGGATCGCGGATGTACGTGGACCCGCCCCGGCCGAAGCCGATGGCACCCGGCGAGGCGCCGCCCCGGCAGTCGCCCGCCGAGCAGCTCGTGCCCGGAGGCCAGGCGACGACCTGGGTGTTCAACCCCGAGTACCAGCGGCTCGTCGAGCTGTGGGACCAGGTCGTACCGCTGCTCGACCGGCTCGACGCGACGCTGGCCGACGTGCAGAAGAAGGCCCAGAGCCGGGAGGTCTGGGACGCGCCGGTGGCGGAGCGGTACCTGAAGGACATCGCCGAGTGGCGCAAGCGCATCGGCCTCTACCGCCAGGGCGTGCTCACCGCGATCAGCGACGAGGCCGCGGACACCCCGCGGTGGATCCCGAGCGGCGCGGACGCGCCCCGCGCCTTCCTCTTCTGACCCCGGGCCCGCCCCTTCGGGCCGCGTGCGGGCCGCGACCCCGCGGACCCGCCCCAGGCCGCCACCCGCGTGTCCGAAAACCGGGTTCACCCGCCGGTCATCTCGCGGTGCGGATCGCCCCAACCACGAGTTCATTCGCGGCCGGAAGGTCGAAAGCGGCGAAACGGGGGTAGCGCAGGATTTCGGTCGGCGCACCGGCGGGACGCCGCCCGGGCCGGTGGCCGCGGCGCGGGCCGGCCGCCGGGCCGCGGACGTACGGCCCGGCCGGACGCGAGCGGAAGGCACGCGAGGGCCGCCCGGCAGGGCGGCCGGCACGGGGGTGGGCGAGATGGAGCGCTACAGCGGACCCGACTTCTCGTCGCTCGCGCGGCACGACCCCGAGATCGCCGAGGTGCTCTGTGACGAGCTGGCGCGGCAGCGCCACGGCCTCCAGCTCATCGCCAGCGAGAACCTCGCCTCGCCCGCCGTGCTCGCCGCCCTCGGCTCGCCGCTCACCAACAAGTACGCCGAGGGCTACCCGGGGCGGCGCTACCACGGCGGCTGCGAGGTGGTGGACCGGGCCGAGCAGATCGCGATCGACCGGGCGAAACGGCTGTTCGGCGCCGAGCACGCCAACGTGCAGCCGTACTCGGGCACGACGGCGAACCTCGCCGCGTACGCGGCGCTGCTGCGGCCGGGCGACACCGTGCTCGCCATGGCGCCGCGGCACGGCGGCCACTTCAGCCACGGCTCCCCGGTGAACTTCTCCGGCCGCTGGTTCGACGTCGTGACCTACGGCGTGCGCCGCGACACCGAGCGGATCGACTACGACGAGGTGCGCGACCTCGCCCTCCGCCACGAGCCCCGGCTGATCGTCTGCGGCGCGGCCGCCTACCCGCGGCACATCGACTACGCGGTGTTCCGCGGCATCGCCGACGAGGTGGGGGCCTGGCTGCTCGCCGACGCCGCGCACACCGTCGGCCTCGTCGCGGGCGGCGCCGCGCCCTCGCCCGTGCCGTACGCCGACGTGGTCACCCTCACCACGCACAAGACGCTGCGCGGGCCGCGCGGCGGGGCGATCCTGTGCACCGCCGAGCTGGCGCGGCGGATCGACCGGGCGGTGTTCCCGTTCGTGCAGGGCGGGCCGATGATGCACGTCATCGCGGCGAAGGCGGTCGCGTTCGGGGAGGCGGCGCGGCCGGAGTTCGCCGCGTACGCCCGGGGCACGGTGGCGAACGCGCGCACGCTCGTCGCCGCGCTGGAGGCCGAGGGCCTGCGCCCGGTCACCGGCGGCACCGACACCCACCTCGTGCTCGCCGACCTGCGCCCGGTCGGCGTCGACGGGGCCACCGCGGAGCGGCGCTGCGCCGCGGCCGGGATCACCCTCGACCGCTGCCCGATCCCGTTCGACCCGGAGCCGCCCTCGGTGGCCTCCGGCATCCGGCTCGGCACGCCGTACGTGACCAGCCAGGGCATGGGCCCGGACGCGATGAAGGAGATCGCGTCGATCGTCCTGCAAGCCGTCGGAAACCCGAATGCGGTAACGTCACTCCTCGCGAGAGTGCGGGCCCTGACCGACGCTCACCCCGCGTATCGCAACGAAGGATGAACGGTTGGTTGTGTGACGATTTCCGGCCCCTGCGGCCGGGCAATTCGGGAAACTAGGTCCGTGCGCGAATACCTTCTCACGGCGCTGGTCACGGCGGCCGTCACGTACCTGCTGGTTCCGCCGGTCCGGAGGTTCGCCCTCCGCATCGGCGCGGCACCCGAGATCCGTGAGAGAGACGTGCACACCACGCCCACGCCGCGGCTGGGCGGCCTCGCCATGTACGCGGGGTTCGTGGTCGGGCTGCTGGTCGCCTCCCAGCTGCCGTACGTCGGCCAGGTGATCGCCCAGGAACAGATCATGCTGCCGCTGCTCGCGGCGAGCGGCCTCATCGTGATCACCGGCTTCCTCGACGACTGGTGGGGCATGGACCCCTTCGTCAAGCTCGCCGGGCAGATCGGGGCGGCGGGCCTCATGGTCTACTTCGGCATGAGCCTCACCTCGATCCCGGTGCCGGGCGGCGCGGGCTACAACCTCGACAGCACGCTCCAGGCGGTCGTCACCATCCTCATCGTGGTGATCAGCATCAACGCGGTGAACTTCGTCGACGGGCTCGACGGGCTCGCCGCGGGCATCGTGGCGATCGCCGGGATGGCCACGTTCGCGTACTCGATCGCGCTGTCGTGGGACATCCAGGACACCCGGATCAACAGCACCGCGGTGATCACCGCGCTGCTCATCGGCATGTGCGCCGGGTTCCTGCCGCACAACTTCCACCCGGCCAAGATCTTCATGGGCGACACCGGGGCGATGCTGCTCGGGCTCGTGCTCGCCGCGTCGATGGTGAAGGTGACGCCGATCGACCCGAGCATCCTGCCCGACCTCAACCGGTTCCCGGTGATCCTGCCGATGCTGGTGCCGGTCGCGGTGCTGGTGCCGCCGCTCGCCGACTTCCTCATGGCGGTGATCCGCCGCATGTCGTACGGCAAGTCGCCGTTCGCGCCGGACCGGGGGCACCTTCACCACCGGCTGCTCGACACCGGGCACTCCCAGCGCAGCGCGGTGCTGATCCTCTACGCCTGGACGTTCCTGTTCGCGTTCACCGTCGTCGGCCTGTCGATCTTCGGCGTCGCGCTCATCGTCTTCCCGTTCACCGTCGTCTTCGCGATCGCCGTGCTCATGCTCATGTGGCTGCCGAAGTGGCGCTCGCGCAAGGGCGGCGGCGCGGCGGCCGAGGAGCGGCCACGGCCGGACGCCCCGTCCGCGGCCCCGGCCGCCGCGGGCGCCCCGGCCCCCGCGGCCGCGCCGGGAGCCGGCGGCACGTCCGCCGCGGCCGCGGACCGGCCGACGGCGGCCCCGCCCGCGGCGGGCACCCGGGCGACGCCCCCGCCGGGCGCGCCCGGCGAACGGCCCGGCGGTGCGTCCGGTGAGGCCCCTGGCGGCAGCGCCGGGACGCCCGGCAGGCCGGTGGCCTCCGGGGCCGCGCCCGGCGACGGGGGAGCGGCCGCCCCCCCGGCCCCGTTCCCGGGCGTGCCCCCCCCCCGGCGGGGGGACGTTTTCGCCGTGGGCACGCCCGAGCCCCACACCC
>QGUZ01000566.1 GCA_003242605.1 Actinomycetota bacterium | reverse complement strand
GGGGCGGGCGGGGCCCGGGGCGTGGCGGGCCGGTTCGGCCCGGGGGGCAGCTGGGGCCGCTCGGTCCCGGCCGCGGGGACCCGGCGCAGGTCCGGGCCGACCGGGGCGGCGGGGATGTTCCCCGAGACCATGGCGCTGATCGGCAAC
Organism: Actinomycetota bacterium; assembly: GCA_003242605.1. Taxonomy (GTDB): domain Bacteria; phylum Actinomycetota; class Actinomycetes; order Streptosporangiales; family Streptosporangiaceae; genus Thermopolyspora. Next base: position 1,621 of record QGUZ01000566.1, on the reverse strand, counting down.
CGCTGGTCGGCGGCGATCCTCGGGGCCGCGTTCCTCGGCGCGCGCCGGTTCCGCGACTTCGCGCAGTGGCTCGGCGCGCCCCCGGCCACGATCTCGGCACGGCTGCGCACCTTCTGCGAGCTGGGCGTCTTCACCCAGGAGCCGAGCCCCGGACGGCCCGACCGGCACAGCTACCGGCTCACCAAGAAGGGCCGGGCGTTCTTCCCCGTCGCCATGACCGCCCTCGCCTGGGGCCAGCGCTGGTTCCGCGCGCCCGAAGGACCGGCGCTGGTCTTCACCCACCGCGGCTGCGGCCAGGACTTCCACGGCCGCCTCGCCTGCGACCGGTGCGGCACGCCGCTGCGCGGCAGCGAGGTGCTCGTGGAATCCCGTAGCTGACCGCGGCCCGCGCCCACGGAGCCGCCCCCGGGGGCTCCGTGCACCCCCCAGCCTTCACCGACCGTCATCACATAATGACGGTCCGCCTTCCCCCACCCATCGCCCCCCACGCAGGAAGGAACGGAAGATGACCTACCGGGGCTTGCATCCCAAGGAACGGGTCGAGGAGTACGTCGGACGCGGCTGGTGGACCGATGAGACGCTGGACGACCTGTTCCGGGCCCGGGTCGCGGCGCACCCGGACCGGACGGCGATCGCCGACCCGGCGAACCGGCGGGAGCTCGTCGGCACCGAGCCGCGCCGGCTCACCTGGCGGCGGCTCGACGCCGAGGTGGCGGCCCTCGCCGCCGAGCTGCTCCGCCACGGGCTGCGGCAGGGGCAGGTGCTCGCCGTACAGCTGCCGAACACGATCGAGCTCGCCACCGCGTACCTCGCCTGCTGGCGGCTCGGCATCGTGATCTCGCCGCTGCCGGTGCAGTACCGCGAGCACGAGATCAACCGGATCCGGGAGATCGTCGACGTCGCCGCGTTCTTCACCATCGACCGGGTGGGCGACCGCCGCCTCGCCGCCGAGGCGGCCGCGACCGGGCTGCCGGTGCTGGCGTACGGCACCGACCTGCCCGAGGGCGTCACCCGGCTGGAGCCGGCCCCGGCCACCCCCGAGCAGGCCGAGACCGTCGCCGCCTACGTCGCCGGGCACCCGATCGACCCCAACGACTGCGCCACGATCTGCTGGACCTCCGGCACCGAGAGCATGCCGAAGGGGGTGCAGCGCACCCACTACGACTGGATCGCGATCAGCTGGAACACCATCGACGCGCCCGGCCTCACCGGCGACGACGTGCTGCTCAACCCGTTCCCCATGGTGAACATGGCGGGCGTCAACGGCATGTTCCTGCCCTGGCTGCGGGTCGGCGGGCTGCTCGTCCAGCACCACCCGTTCGACCTGCCCACCTTCCTGCGCCAGCTCGCCGAGGAGAAGGCCACCTACACGGTGGCGCCGCCCCCGGTGCTCAACCTGCTGCTCGCCAAGAGCGAGCTGCTCGCCGGGACCGACATCTCCTCGCTGCGGGTGATCGGCTCCGGGTCGGCCCCGCTCTCCCCCGACATGGTGCGGGGCTGGCAGGAGCGGTACGGCATCGGCGTGATCAACTTCTTCGGCTCGAACGAGGGTGTGGCCCTGCTCACCACCCCGCGCGACGTGCCCGACCCGGAGCAGCGGGCCCGCTACTTCCCCCGGTAC
>QGUZ01000029.1 GCA_003242605.1 Actinomycetota bacterium | reverse complement strand
TGTCGTTCCGCGTCGAGCCCGGGCAGATGGTCGCGCTCGTCGGTTCCTCGGGCGCGGGCAAGTCGACGATCGCCCAGCTCGTGCCCCGGCTCTACGACGCGGACGCCGGCACGGTACGGCTCGGCGGGATCGACGTGCGCGACCTGCGGCTCGACTCGATCCGCCGGACCGTCGGCATGGTGACCCAGGACGGCCACCTGTTCCACGCCACGATCCGGGAGAACCTGCTGTTCGCCCGGCCCGAGGCGACCGAGGAGGAGCTGTGGGACGCGCTGCGCCGCGCCCGCCTCGACGACCTCGTGCGCGGCCTGCCCGACGGCCTCGACACCGTGGTCGGCGAACGCGGCTACCGGCTGTCCGGCGGGGAACGGCAGCGCATGTCGATCGCCCGGCTGCTGCTCGCCCGGCCCCGCGTGGTGATCCTCGACGAGGCCACCGCCCACCTCGACTCCACCTCGGAGGCCGCGGTGCAGGAGGCGCTCGCCGAGGCGCTCGACGGCCGCACCGCGATCGTGATCGCGCACCGGCTGTCCACCGTACGGGCCGCCGACCTGATCCTCGTGGTCGAGGACGGCCGGATCGTGGAGCGCGGCACGCACGAGTCCCTGCTCGCCGCGGGCGGCCGGTACGCCGAGCTCTACCGCACCCAGTTCACCGATCCGACGCCCGAGTGCGTCGCGGCCTGACGGCCGCACCGGCGCGGCCGGGCGGGCCCGCCGTGCGTTCCGTCGGCCGACCCGCCCGGCGAGGTAGGCGAGCGCGCCCGCGGCGAGGCCGAGGTACGCCGGCGGGAACGCGGCGTCGTGCAGCACCCGGGCGCGGACGTGCACCGCGACGGCGCCGATGAAGAGCCGATGGGGAACGGCACCGGCCCCGCCGCGGCGGCGAGGCCCGGCCACGGGGCGAGCACGAACCCCACCGGTGGAGCGGGGTCACCCGGGCGACGCCGGTCACCCGCGAGACCGGCGCACGACCCGCCCGGCGGGGCGAGGCCGCCCGGGGCCTCCTGCGGCTGTGCCTCCATTCGCCGTCAACGTCGGTTGACAGCCGAGGTGTGTCAACCTACGTTGACCGATATGGCCGATATCCCAGGTTCCACGCTCGTCGGCGCCGCCGAGACGCCCCCGCCCCGGCCCGCGCCGAAGCCTCGCGCCCTCCTCGCCTGCGGCGTGGCCGCCGGCCCGCTCTTCCTCGCCACCCTGCTCGTGCTCGGCGCCACCCGCGCGGGCTACGACCCCGTCCGCCACCCCGGCAGCTCGCTCGCGATCGGCGACCTCGGCTGGATCCAGGCGGCGAACTTCGTCCTCGCCGGCGTGCTCACCCTCGCCTTCGCGATCGGCGCGCGGCGCGTGCTGCGCCCGGTCGGCGGGCGGTGGGGCCCGCTGCTGATCGGCGTGTGGGCCGTCCAGCTGATCGTCGCGGGCCTCTTCACCGCCGACCCGGTGAGCGGCTACCCGCCGGGAACCCCCGCCGTGCCGGTGCGGCCCACGCTCAGCGGCATGATCCACGACGCCGCGGCGATCCCCGGCTTCCTCGGCCTCGCCGCCGCCTGCCTGGCCTTCGCGCGGTGGTTCGCGGTGCGCGGCGAACGCGGCTGGGCGGTCTACTCCGGCCTCTCCGGCGTCGCCTTCCTCACCGGGCTGGTGGCGGCCACGCTCGGCTTCGCGCAGGTGCCGGGCCTGGTGGAGATCGCCGGGCTGCTCCAGCGCCTCACCGTCGCCGTCGGGATGGGATGGCAGAGCCTGCTCGCCGTACGGCTGCTGCGGGCGCCGGTGCGGGAGCCGCGACGCGGGCGGCGAACCGGGGCGCGCGATTGACCGCGCGGATACCACGCGTTGACCATGTAGGTTCCTCACATCTATGGTTCATTACATAAGTAATGAACCCATGAAGCAGGTGCGATGCTCGACGACCGAAGCCCCATCTATCGGCAGATCGCGGAGCGGATCAAAGCCGATGTGATGAGCGGGGTGCTCAAGGGCGACGAGAAGGTCATGTCGACCAACCAGTACGCCGCCTACTACCGGATCAACCCGGCCACGGCGGCCAAGGCCTTCCAGCAGCTGGTCGACGAAGGCGTCCTGTACAAGAAGCGAGGAATCGGCATGTTCGTCAGCCCGGACGCGCAGGAGAAGCTGCGGGCGAAGCGCAGGGAGACCTTCTTTACCGAGGTCGTCGACCCGATGGTCGCCGAGGCGAAGGCCGCCGGAATCCCCCTGCGCGACATCATCCGGCGTATCGAGGAGTTGGAGGACTCGTGAGGATCGAAGTCGAGGACCTCGTCCTGCGCTACGGCGACGTCACCGCCCTCGACGGCATCACCCTCACCCTCGAGGAGGGCAAGATCTACGGGCTGCTCGGCCGGAACGGCTCGGGCAAGACGAGCCTGCTCTCGGTGCTCGCCGCGTTCCGCAAGCCGACCGCCGGGCGGGTCCGGATCGACGGGCAGCCGGTGTTCGAGAACGGCCGGGTCACCTCGCGGATCAGCCTCATCCGGGACGTGGGCGAGACCGTGAACATCGGCACCGGCGAGGAGGCGCTGTCGTACGCCGAGGCGCTGCGCCCGAACTGGGACGGCGAGTACGCGCGCTCGCTCGCCGAGCTGTTCAAGATCGACCTGAAGAAGAGCGTCAAGAACATGTCGAAGGGGCAGCGCTCGGCGATGGGCATCATCGTCGGCCTCGCCTCGCGGGCCCCGCTCACCATGTTCGACGAGGCGTACCTCGGCCTCGACGCCCCCGCCCGGCAGGTCTTCTACGACCAGGTGCTCGCCGACTACCTCGCCCACCCGCGCACGATCATCATGTCCACGCACCTCATCGACGAGGTCAGCGGGCTATTCGAGGAGGTCGTGATCATCCACAAGGGGCGGGTGCTCGCGCACGAGGAGAAGGACGAGCTGCTCGCCAAGGGCACCTCGGTCACCGGCCCCGCCGCGGCCGTGGACGCCTTCACCGCCGGCATGACCGTGCTCGGCAGCCGCTCCCTCGGCCCCACCAAGTCGGTCACCGTGTACGGCGAGCTCGACGACGCCCGCCGCCGGAAGGCCGCCGAGTCCGGCCTGGAGCTCGGCCCGGTCGACCTGCAGGACCTGTTCATCCATCTCACCGCGGAGGACGGAGCCGCCCGATGAAGTTCCGGATCCTGCTGGCGAACTGCCTGTTCGCGCTGCTGGTGTGGGCCGCCTTCTGGGTGCTCGTGACCCTGATCACGGTCGGGCTCGGGCTCACCGGCCGGCTCACCCAGAGCGCCTGGGAGGTCGCCGCCCAGCTGCCCCGCTGGTACGCGCTGTTCTTCGGCGTTTCCCTGATCCACGAGTATCTGCCGCTCTACGTGGCGCACGGCCGGACCCGGCGGCAGTTCGGCGTCGAGGGCGCGCTCACCCTCATCCTGTTCGCGCCGTTCCTCGCCGCCCTGCTCGTGATCTCCTACCAGCTGGAGAGCGTGCTGTACGGCCTGGCGGGCTGGCCGCACGTGCTCGAGCGCGCGCACATGTTCACCGAGCCCACCCAGGTGCCGCTGGTGTTCACCGAGTACCTGATCGAGGCGCTCGCCTGGAGCACGGCGGGCGCGTTCATGGGGGCGGCGTTCTACCGCTTCCGCGGCGGCGGGCTGCTGTCGATCCCGGTCGGCGTGCTGCTGATCGCCTTCGCGCACTCGGCGATGGGCGTGGAGCCGTGGGGGCCGTTCCTGCTCGCCTGGCTCCGGGTCCTCAGCCAGGTCGTCTTCGACCTGCCCGACTCGCCGCTGATGCCGTTGCTCGGCACCGTCGGCGTGCTCGTCGTCGGCCTCCTGCTCACCTGGGCGATCATCCGCGACATGCCGCTGCGCAACCAGGCGTCCTGAGCGGCCCGGCGACCCCGATTGATCGGCTGTCGGTTGATAGACCGTCCGGATAAATCGAACAGTGGTGCGGATCGCCTAACGCGCCGGTGGCGCGGGTGGTGCACAGGCTCACGCGGTCCCCGTCGGTCTTTTGGGCCCCCGGGGGCCGCTTCCCGGCCGCCCGGTCCGCCGGTCTTTTTCCGGCGGGCACCGGAATTTCCCGGCCGCGCTGTGAGGGAAATCACCGGCAAATCGTGACGCAAATCACGCAAGTGACCTGAGTCACAAATTTCGTTAAATGTCGGTTAACGCCCTGTCGTCCGGGTCCGATTTCGCGGCCGGACGCGAACCGGGGGGGCACCCGGCGGTGCCCCGCCGGTCCCCCCGCCGCCGTCACCGCTCGGGAACGCGTGGGGCCGCGGCCCGCGCGCGCCGTACCGGCGCGGGGGCCGCCGGGGTATGGCCGGTCAGACCGTGACGGTCGCGGCCTCCGCCTCGAGCACCGCCGCCGTCGCGTTGATCACGGCGGCGATGCGCAGCGCCTCCTGGATCTGCTCGCGCGGCACGTCCGCCTTGCGCAGCACCTGCTCGTGGGAGGCGAGGCAGGTGCCACAGCCGTTGATCGCGGACACCGCCAGGCACCACAGCTCGAAGTCGGTCTTGTCGACGCCGGGGTTGCCGATGACGGTCATGCGCAGCCGCGCGGGCAGCGTGGCGTAGGCCTCGTCACCGATCAGGTGGGTGGCCCGGTAGTAGATGTTGTTCATCGCCATGATCGCGGCGGCGGCCTTGGCGGCCTGGAAGGCCTCGGCCGACAGGTAGTCGGCGGCCTCCTGCGACACCTCCGCGATCACCTTCGGCGACCTCGTCGCCATGGCGCAGGCGAGCACCGTCCCCCAAAGCCGCTGCTCGCTCAGCGACGAGGTGCCGATGACCGAGCCGAGGTTGAGCCTGATGTCCTTGGCGTAGTCCGGCAGGGCCTGCTTGAGCGCGTCGACGCCCATGTCACACACCCGCCAGCAGCTTGGTCGCGTCGAGGGTGGCCTCGCCCTTGTTCCAGTTGCACGGGCACAGCTCGTCGCTCTGCAGCGCGTCGAGCACCCGCAGCACCTCCTTGACGTTGCGGCCCACCGAGCCGGCCGTGACCATCACGAACTGGATCACGTCCTGCGGGTCGACGATGAAGGTGGCGCGCTGGGCGACGCCGTCCTCGCCGAGGATGCCGAGGGCCTGCGACAGCTCCCGCTTGACGTCGGAGAGCATCGGGAACGGCAGGTCACGCAGGTCGGGGTGGTTCTTCCGCCAGGCGTAGTGCACGTACTCCGAGTCCACGGAGAACCCGAGCACCTGCGCGTCGCGGTCGGCGAACTCGCCGTTGAGCCGGCCGAACTCGGCGATCTCGGTGGGACAGATGAAGGTGAAGTCCTTCGGCCAGGCGAAGTAGACCTTCCACTTGCCCTCGTAGGTCTTGTGGGTGATCGTCTCGAAGGCCTTCTCCGGGTCGAGGCTGACGCAGGCGGTGAGTTCGAACTGCGGGAAAGCGTCCCCGATCGTGAGCACGTCTACTCCTTACGCGTGTCGGATTTGGAGCGCACATCCCGGGATGGCCCGTATTGGGCCCCCTCCCGGCACACCTCAAAGAATCAGCCGAGTACCATGCGAAACACACATCGAATCGGCCGATCGCTTTGAGAGGTGGCGTCTATCAGTACGTCCACGCCCACCATCGCGCAGCTGCGGGCGTTCCTCGCGGTGGCCGCGCACCTGCACTTCCGTGAGGCGGCGAACTCGCTGCGGATGAGCCAGTCGGCGCTGTCCAGCGCCGTCTCCTCGCTGGAGGAGACGCTCGGCACGCAGCTTTTGGAACGCACCACACGAAAGGTCCTGCTCACTCCCGCCGGGGCCAGGGTCGCGATGCACGCCACCCGCGTGCTGCGGGCGATGGACGATCTGATCTACGGGGCCGCCCGGAGCCGTGAGCCGTACACCGGCGAGATCCGGCTCGGCGTGATCCCCACCGTGGCACCCTACCTGCTCCCGGCCCTGTTGCCGATGTTCGCCGCGCGGTTTCCCCGGCTCACCCTCACCCTGCAGGAGGCGCAGACCGAGGAGGTTCTGGAACAACTTCGCGAAGGCGGCATCGACGTGGCGCTGCTCGCCCTGCCCACCGCGGCCTCCGGCGTGGTCGAGGTGCCGCTCTACGACGAGGACTTCCTGCTCGCCGTACCCGCGGACCACGCGCTCGCGACCGGGGACGAGCCGCTGCCCCGGGACATCCTCAAGGAGCTCGACATCGTGCTGCTCAACCGCGGGCACTGCCTGCGCGAGCAGGCCCTCGACGTGTGCCGCGAGGTGGGCGCCCGGGCCACCATGTCCACCTTCGCCACCAGCCTGCCCACGCTCGTGCAGCTGGTCGCGCACGGGCTCGGCGTCACGCTGATCCCGGAGACCGCGGTGCCGGTGGAGACCGGCCGGGGCGTGCCGCTCGCGCTGCGCCGGTTCGCCGACCCGGCCCCGGGCCGGCGCATCGGGCTCGCCTACCGGGCCTCCTCGGTGCGCGGCGGCGAGTTCCGCGGGATCGCCGAGGCGATCCGCGAGGTGCTGTACGAGCGGGACCTGCCGGTGCGGGTGATCCCGAGCGACGCCGAGGCGGCCCTCCTCGACGACGACGTGGCCGCCCTGCTGTCCGAGGCGGCCACCGGGCCGCCCGCGCCGGACCGCGGCGCCGCGGCCGGAAGGTGAGGCTAGCCCCACCTCCGACTCTCATGCCTGGTGGATTCCCCGCGGGCGTCGCCGTACCTACGGTTGAGTCATGAGCGATGCCCGGCTGATCGCCTCCCCTTGGGAGCGCATGCGCGGCCACTGGTCCGCGGCGACCTGGCTGCGCACGATCCACGTGATGACCGGCGTGCCGATCGCCCTGTTCGCCGCGGCGGCGCTGGCGGGCCTCGCGCTGGCGTCGATCGTGTTCGTGTGGACCGTGGTGGTGCCGGTCGCCGGCCTCGCCCTGACGGTGTGGCTGCTGCCGTGGCTCACCCGGCTGCAGCGGGCCCGGTTCGCCGCGTTCCTCGAAGTGGAGATCCCGCCGATGCCCGCGCCCGAGCGGACCCGCCACCCGTGGCGGTGGCTGAGCAGCCGGATGCGCGCGGACAGCACCTGGCGGCAGCTCACCTACCACCTGCTGTCCCCGCTGATCAGCCTCGTCGGCTTCGTCGCGGTGATCCTCGCCTGGGCGGCGTGCCTGGTGGCCGCGTGGTTCGCCGTGGAGTCCTGGGTGTCCGGCGAGGAACGGCTGAGCGTGCCGCTGCTGGCGATCACGCTGGGGCTGCTGGTCACCGCGCCGTGGCTGGCCCGCGGCGTCACCGACCTCGACCTGCTCGCCGCCCGGGCGCTGCTCGGCCCCAGCCGCAACGACGAGCTCGCCCGCCGGGTGGTGACGCTGGAGGAGAGCCGCGCCGACGTGATCGCCGCGGCCGACGCCGAGCGCCGCCGCATCGAACGCGACCTGCACGACGGGCCGCAGCAGCGGCTGGTGTCGCTCGCCATGCACCTCGGCATGGTCCGCGCCACCCTCACCGACCTGCCCGAGCCGGCCACCCGGATGATCGCCCAGGCGCACGAGGAGGCGAAGCAGGCGCTCAAGGAGCTGCGCGACTTCGTCCGCGGCCTGCACCCGGCCGTGCTCACCGACGAGGGGCTCGACGCCGCGCTGTCCGGGCTCGCCGCCCGCTCGCCGTTCCCGGTGCGGCTGCACGTGGACGTGCCGGAGCGGCCCGCCCCGGCGGTCGAGGCGGTGGCGTTCTTCGTCGTGTCCGAGGCGCTCACCAACGTCGCCAAGCACGCCGAGGCCACCTCGGCCGAGGTGATGGTGTGGCGGGACGGCGACCTGCTGCGCGTGGTGGTCTCCGACGACGGCCGCGGCGGCGCCGACCCCGAGCGCGGCACCGGGCTGCGCGGCCTCACCCAGCGGGTCGGCTCGGTGGACGGCGCGCTCTTCATCGAGAGCCCGAAGGGCGGCGGCACCACGATCACCGCGGAGCTGCCGTGCGGGTAGTGCTCGCCGAGGACTCGGTCCTGCTCCGCGAGGGCCTGGTGTGGGTGCTCGGCGCCGCCGGCATCAAGGTCGTCGCCTCGGTCGGCGACGCCGACGGCCTGCTGCGCGCCGTCGACGAGCACCGGCCCGACCTCGTCATCACCGACGTGCGCATGCCGCCCGGGCACAGCGACGAGGGCCTGCGCGCCGCGCTGGTGCTGCGCCGCCAGTACCCCGGGCTGCCGATCGTCGTGCTCTCCCAGTACGTCGAGGAGCGGTACGCCACCCAGCTGCTGTCGAACGAGACGAGCGGCATCGGCTACCTGCTCAAGGACCGGGTCGCCGACGTCGCCGAGTTCGTCGACGCGGTGCGCCGGGTCGCCGCGGGCGGCACCGCGCTCGACCCCGAGGTCGTGGCGCAGCTGCTCATCCGGCGGCACAGCGACCCGCTCGACCGGCTCACCCGCCGCGAGTACGAGGTACTCGCCCTGATCGCCGAGGGCCGGTCCAACCTCGGCATCGCCGAGGCGCTCTCGATCAGCGAGAGCGCGGTGGGCAAGCACATCAACAACATCTTCGCCAAGCTGGGCCTGGCGAACAGCGAGAGCGACCACCGGCGGGTGCTCGCCGTACTGCGCTTTCTGAAGATCTCCTGACTCCCGCTCCCGGAGGAACCCGACGATGGCGATGCCGAGGAACATCCGGTTGCTGTGGCGCATCTGGGGCGCCGTCCTGACGGTGGTCACGGTCGCCGTGATGGCGATCACCGCGTGGGCGCAGATCAGCGAGTACCGCTACAGCGACTTCGATCGCGTGTATCCCGGCTTTTACGGCGCCGACCTGGTGAGCGCGGAGACGCGGGAGACCAGCGTGATCGTCTACCGGATCACCAGCCCGGTCCTGATCGTGGACGCCGAGGGGCCGGTGCGGGTCAGCGTCTCGCGCGGTGCGGGCGACCGGCTCACCATGCGGCGCGAGCTCGCCTGGGGCCGCGACGGCCGCGAGTTCCACCAGGAGTGGGAGAGCGGCAAGGTGCTGCGCGTGTCCCTCTCCTGCGCCGCGCCGTACGCCGGCGCCCGGGAGCCCTGCTCGGCCGACTACCGGCTCACCGTGCCGCCCGGCGTCAAGGTGCTCGTCGCCGACGGGCCGGCGACCCGCGAATGCCCGGTCACCGGCGCGGCGACCGTCTGCCGCCCGGCCGGCGGCCCGGCGCGCGCCGTGCCCCCGGCCGCGCCGTCCGGCCCGTGACGGGGGTTGTGGGCCTTCGCCCGGCCGGCGTACGGCCGTGCCGTACGCGGTGACCGGGGCGATGGGGTGGGTGCGCGCCGATCGCCCTCCCGGTTTTGTCGGTGGTCATGTGTCTACTGGGGCATGACACCGGCTCGCCCGGGCACTGACCGCGGCAGGGCGGGAGAAGGAAAGGCGGCACGATGACCACGACCCAGGCGCGCGACGAGTTCCTGCACCAGGCCGATCCCTACCGGCGTGAGCTCACCGCGCACTGCTACCGCATGCTCGGCTCGATCCACGATGCCGAGGACCTGGTGCAGGAGACCTACCTGCGCGCCTGGCGCTCCTACCACACCTTCGAGGGCCGGTCCTCGCTGCGCACCTGGCTGTACCGCATCGCCACGAACGTCTGCCTCACCGCCCTGGAGGGCCGCGGCCGGCGGCCGCTGCCAAGCGGGCTCGGCACCGCGAGCGCCGACCCCGAGGCCCCGCTGGCCGAGCGGACCGAGGTGCCGTGGCTGGAGCCCGCCCCGGACGCGATGACCGGCGCCTCCCACGCCGACCCCGCCCAGATCGTCACCTCCCGGGAGAGCGTGCGCCTCGCGCTCATCGCCGCGCTGCAGCACCTGCCGCCCCGCCAGCGCGCCGTGCTCATCCTGCGCGACGTGCTGAAGTGGCGTGCCGCCGAGGTCGCCGAGCTGCTCGACGTCTCCACCGCCGCGGTGAACAGCATGCTGCAGCGCGCCCGCGCCCAGCTCGCCACGGTCGCCCCGGCCGAGGACGAGGTGGCCGAGCCCGCCACGCGGCACCAGCGCGACCTGCTCCGGCGGTACGTCGAGGCGTTCGAGCGGTACGACGTCAAGGCGATCGTCTCCCTGTTCACCGCGGACGCGGTCTGGGAGATGCCGCCGTTCCCTACCTGGTACCAGGGCCCTGACGACATCGGGCGGCTGATCTCGGCCCAGTGCCCGGCGCAGCGCCCCGGCGACCTGCGCCTGCTCCCGGTCGAGGCGAACGGCCGGCCCGCGTTCGCCATGTACCTGCGGCAGGACGGCGTGTACCACGCCTTCGCCATCAACGTGGTCACCCTCACCTCGGCGGGCGTGAAGCACGGGACGATGTTCTTCGACCGCTCGCTCTTCCCCCTCTTCGGCATGCCGGACACCCTGCCGGTGGCCGCCTGACCCTTCCCGCCTCCACCCTCGGCGCGGCCGCGCGGTCGTTGTCCGGCAGGTGGGCGAGGCGGTGGCCGCACCGACGGCTCCTGCGCGGCGGCGAGCCCTCGGTGCGCGGCGCGAGCGCGGCCTCAGCGCCGGTGACCGGTATGCGGGCCGGCGGTGCGGTGTCGGGTGGAACCCCTGAGCCTGGCCGCGAGCCGTGGCGGACGTCCCAGGCCTCCGTGGCGTCGTTGTATTGACGTTCATCTAATTAGCGTGAGAGGCTCTGATTAGATGTTCGTCTAATTGAGGAAGGGGATCGTCATGTCCCGGGTTCAGCTCGCCCTGCGGGTCGCCGACCTCGAGGGTTCGATCGCGTTCTACTCCGCGCTGTTCCGCACCGCCCCGGCGAAGCGGCGGCCGGGGTACGCGAACTTCGCGATCGCCGAGCCGCCGCTCAAGCTCGTGCTCATCGAGGGCGAGCCCGGCGAGCCGACGCGGCTCGACCACCTCGGCATCGAGGTCGGCTCCACCGAGGAGGTCGCCGCCGCGGCCGGGCGGCTGAAGGAGGCGGGCCTCGCCACCGTCGAGGAGCGGGACACCACCTGCTGCTATGCGGTCCAGGACAAGGTGTGGGTGCACGGGCCCGGACGCGAGCCCTGGGAGGTGTACGTGGTGAAGGCCGACGCGGACACCATGGGGCAAGGCGAGGACCCGGCACCGCGCGGCGAGGAGTGTTGCGCCGAGCCGGCCGGCCGTACCGGGGCGGACGCGTAGGCCGCGGCACGGCCGGTGTGGCCGCGGTCTTCGCCCGGGATCAGTTGCGGTAGCACTCCGCGAGCGCGGCGAACGCGGCCTTGGGCTCCCAGGGCAGGCCGGGGTACGCGGTGCCGTCGCGGCCCTCGAGGACCTTCACCACGCCCCGGCTGGCGAGGTCGAGATCCTCGCGCGGGTCGGCGCGGTGGGGGAGGTCGTAGCGGGCGAAGGTGTACCAGAAGGCGCTGTCGACGCCCTCCGCGTCCAGGATGTCGAGGAGTTCGCGCAGGTAGGCGACCTGCTCCTGCTCGTCGCGCAGGTGCTCGCCGCGGATGGCGGCCGGGGTGCCGTCGGCGCGCCACTCGATGATCGAGTCGGAGCCCTCGCCCATGTCCGCCGCGCCGCGGAACGTGGCGCAGCCGAACTCGGTGACCGCCACCGGCTTGCCCAGCGCCCGGCCCTGCGCGACGAACGCCCGCACGGTGTCGCGGTAGGTGGGCGCGGTCGCCGCCGACCGGTAGCCCGCGTCGCTGGCGATGATGTCGAACGGAGTCCAGTCGACCCGCTCCACCGGCAGCGAGCAGTAGGTGACGCGGCCGCCGAACCGTTCGCGCACCGCGGCCACGGCCCTGCCGAGGAAGGCGTTGACCCGCCCGGGCAGCGCGGGCAGCGCCTCCCGCAGCCGCTCCGGCCGGGAGAGCAGGGCGAGCCGGTCGGCGGCCGTCTCGCCGGGCAGGAAGCCGTCGGTGAACAGGCTGATCTCCGAGCCGGTGGCCACCACGACCTCGGTCCCGTCGCGGCGCAGCCGCTCGCCGTGCTCGGCGCATCGCACGATCACGTCGAGCAGCTCGTCGGCCGTGATGTCGCAGGTGAAGGGGGCGATCCACACCTCCAGGCCGGCCGCGGCGGCGTGCGTGGCGGCGACGGCGAGCCGTTCGGGATCCCCGCCCGTGATCCGTACCGCGGTGCAGTGCAGGTCCTCGCGGATGACCCGCATCTCGCGCGCCACCACCGCCGGGTCGAACGGCTCCCGGCTGCTCCGTCCGGCGGCCCGAGCGGCCGCGGTGGCGAACCCGACGTCGTAGTTGATGCCTCTGCCGCGCATGGCGATGCTCCGCCCTCCCATGCCGTCGTCGATGTCGGAGTTAGGGTACGAACAGTACCCTAAACTCGCCGAAGTCGCGACGTGAGCCAGGCCGTAATCCGTAATAAGGTACGTTCGGTACCTGTCTGGGGAGGGGAAGTGGCCGGTGAACCCGACGGCGGCCGGGCGTCCGCCGCGACCAGGCGGCGCGGAGCCGTACTCGAGCAGGCGATCCTCGACGCCGCGGCCGAGGAGCTGAAGGAGTCCGGGTACTCGGGGCTGACCATGGACCGGGTCGCCCGGCGCGCCGGCACCAACAAGAACGCGATCTACCGCCGCTGGCCGAGCCGGGCCGCGCTCGCCGTCGCCGCGTACGGCCGGATGACCGTCACCGAGGCGCGCGTGCCCGACACCGGCGAGCTGCGCGGCGACGCGCTGGAGCTACTCCGCGCCGCCAACCGCCACCTGTCCTCGCCCCTCGGCCGGATCCTGCTCGACCTGCTGGCGAGCGCCCGGGACGACCCGGACCTCCTCGCCGAGATCCAGGCCCGGACCGGCGGGGACGGCCTGACCGGCATGTGGCTGACCGTGCTCGGCCGTGCCGTGGCCCGCGGCGAGGCGGCCCCCGAGGCCCTGCACCCCCGCGTCGCCACGGTGCCGATCGCGCTGCTGCGCAACGAGTTGCTCACCCGCGGCGTCACCGGCGTGCCCGACGAGGTCCTGGTCGAGATCATCGACGAGGTCTACCTGCCGCTCGTCCGCGGCCGCGGACCCCGCTGACCGGCGGGCCGTACCTCACGATCCCCCGGTACGGCAGGGCGTTGAGCGGCGGTATCCCGGGTAGACCTCCGGGTACCGCGCGGGCGGGCACCGGGCAATCGCCATGCAATGACGCAAACCGGTCAATATCGGAACGTCGGTGGTGGAGTAAGCCGGGTTTGCCCTAGCCTGAGTGGCGAGGGGAGTACTTCCCAAGCGTCGACCCGGTCAGTACGAACCGTGGAGTTCTCGGGCGGCCGCCTGCGATCGCAGGTGAAGGAGACCTCGAACCGCGTAACAGCGTTCGAGGAGGTTGCATGCCCCTGATCACCGGACCGGTGACGGCGGCCCCACTGGAGACCATCGCCTCGCCCCTGCTCTGGGCGATCTCCGTCGCCGGTCTGCTGGTGCTGCTGGCTCTCGACTTCGCCATCACCCGCCGCCCGCACGAGGTCAAGATGCGTGAGGCGGTCGGATGGACCATCTTCTACCTCGCGCTTCCCCTGCTCTTCGGCGTGTACGTGTGGCTGGACCACGGCACGCAGCCGGCCGTGGAGTTCCTCACCGGCTACGTGGTGGAGAAGTCGCTCTCGGTCGACAACCTCTTCGTCTTCATGCTGCTGCTGTCGGCGTTCGCCGTTCCCCGCGAGCTCGCCCAGCGGGTGCTGCTGTACGGCATCGTCGGCGCGCTCGTGCTACGCGCGATCTTCATCGCCCTCGGGGCGGCCGCGCTCGCCAGCGGCACCTGGGCGTTCCTGCTGTTCGGCGGCATCCTCCTGGTCACCGCGGTCAAGATCCTGCGGGACGCGATCCGCGGCCAGGAGCACGAGGTCGACATCTCCCACATGCGCACGATCCGGCTGGCCCGCCGGTTCATGCCGGTCACCGACGGCTACCGCGGCACCCACATGATCGTCCGCGAGGGCGGGCGGCGCGCCCTCACCCCGCTCGCGCTCGCCATCGTGGCCGTGTTC
Organism: Actinomycetota bacterium; assembly: GCA_003242605.1. Lineage (GTDB taxonomy): Bacteria > Actinomycetota > Actinomycetes > Streptosporangiales > Streptosporangiaceae > Thermopolyspora. The sequence goes on along the minus strand of QGUZ01000029.1, from coordinate 15,620 downwards.
GCCACCGACATCGTGTTCGCGGTCGACTCGGTCCCCGCGGTGTACGGCGTGACCTCCGACCCGTTCCTGGTCTTCGCCACGAACGCGTTCGCCCTGCTCGGCCTGCGGGCGCTCTACTTCGTGCTGGCCCACGCGCTGGAGAAGCTGCGCCACCTCAACCACGGGCTCGGCATCATCCTCGCCTTCATCGGCGTGAAGCTCGTCCTGCACTGGGCGCACACCGTGTGGCCGGCCGTACCGGAGGTCCCCACCCTCGCCTCGCTCGGCGTCATCGTCGTGGTCCTGCTCACGGTGACGCTCACCAGCGTGCGCGCCAACCGCCGCGACGAGCGGCTCGCCGCCCAGGCCGAGCCCCCGGGCAAGGACTGACCGGCGTACCCGTCCCGGCTGGAGTGGTACCGTGAAGGTGTGCGGATGATCACGATGTTCCTCGGCTGGTGGCGCCCCTGACGGGGCGGCACGGCTCATCCGCGCACAGCATTGATCAAGCGGCCGCCCGAGACGGGCGGCCTCGTCGTATCCGTGGCGTTCCGGCGGCCCCGATCGGGCGGTCCCCGTCCGAGAGGGAGCGATACCGATGCCACGACGCCTCACCGGCTTCACCCCGTCCGGCGACCTGCACATCGGCAACTACTTCGGGGCGATCGCCCCGATCGTCGCCCGGCAGCAGGCCGCCGACACCGTGGCCTTCATCTCCGACCTGCACGCGCTCACCCTGGAACACGACCCGGCCGAGGTGCACCGCCGTACCCTCGAGTTCGCCACCCTGCTGCTCGCGGCCGGTGCCGACCCCGACGCCTGCCTGCTCATGGTCCAGTCGCACGTGCCCGAGCACACCGAGCTGCACTACCTGCTCGAGTGCGTCGCCGGGTACGGCGAGGCGAGCCGGATGATCCAGTTCAAGGAGAAGTCCCGCCGCCAGGAACGCGTCCGCGTCTCCCTGCTGACCTACCCGATCCTCATGGCCGCCGACATCCTGCTCTACGACACCGACGAGGTCCCGGTCGGCGAGGACCAGCGCCAGCACGTCGAACTCGCCCGCGACCTCGCCCAGCGGTTCAACTCCCGCTACGCCCCGATCTTCACCGTCCCCACCGCGGTCAACCCGCCGGTGGCCGCCCGCATCATGGACCTCGCCAACCCGTCCGACAAGATGAGCAAGTCCGCCCCCAGCCCCGCGGGCGTCCTCCGCCTCCTCGACCCACCCGAGGTCCTCCGCCGCAAGATCATGCGCGCCGTCACCGACCCCGGCACCACGGTCGCCTACAACCCCGAGGCCCAGCCCGGCGTCTCGAACCTGCTCGCCATCCTCTCCGCCTGCACCGGCACCGCCCCGCACGAGCTGGCCAAGAACTTCGACCGGTACGGCGAGCTCAAGCAGGCCGTCGCCGACGCCGTCGTGGCCACCGTCACCCCCATCCAGCAGCGCTACCACGACCTGTCCCGCCACCCCGAACACGTCCGCGAGATCCTGCGCACGGGTGCCAAGCGCGCCCGCGACCTCGCCGCCCCCAAGGTCCTCGCCGCCAAGCAGGCCATCGGCCTCGTCCCCGCTTGAAGGCCGCCCCCGGTGCCCCCTGGCCGCCCACCGCCCGCACCGCCGTGGCGAGGGGCGGCCAGGGCACCGGCTCGGCGTCTTCGGCGATGTGCGCTGATCGCGCACGGCGCCCCGGACGTGGTCGGGACGGCTTTCTGGACGCGTAACTTGTCGTCGGCCCAGTTATCGAGGAAGCCACGCGATCGTGCGGGACGTGCGCCCGCATATGGCGTGGCCGCTGGCATCGAGGGGCCGGGTCGCGTATTCGGTGGGGAGAGACCCTCAGCCCCTGCGCATTCGCACCTGTTCCGCTATGTGACGGGCGGCCCTCTGCGGATCCTCGTGCTCCCAGACGCGAATGACCAGCCAACCTGCGTCGGCGAGGATACGGTCGGTCTCCGCGTCGCGCTCACGATTACGCCGGACCTTCTCCGCCCAGATTTCGGCTTTGGTGGCGGCCTTGGTGTAATGCTCAGGACAGCCGTGCCAGAAGCAGCCGTCGAGGAACACGGCCACCTTGGCCCTGGTGAAGACCATGTCTGCGGTTCGCCGAATCGTGGGATGGGGCGTGCCGACACGCGATAGCGAAGGCCGAGGGCATGTGCGGCGCGCCTCAGGGCGAGCTCGGGTTTGGTGCCCGGGCGCTTGTTCTCCTGCGAACCCTCGGTATGGCCTCGCTGATCGCACCCACCAGGCGAACTGGGCATGGTCTGAGCGTCCATGTACTCATTGCACACGAGAGCAGCGACAACTTTTGGAACGCCACAACTGGTGGCGTGAGCAGGATCCTCAGCCGCTGGTGAGCAGGACCGCAGTAGACATCGACAAGAAAATGTTGCTAACAAAGACTGCCTGAGATTTGCGGACCCTGCATGTGCTGTTGAGCGTCGAGTCCTTGTGTCTCCGAGCAGCACGGATGAGGTCAGGTCAGGGCTGATAACGCTGGGCTTCGCAGGTAGGGGAGCGCGTCCGTGGATGACACACCTGTGCTTGGGCTCCACGACTCATTGGTGACCCGCCAGATGGCCGACCGGGTTCGGGAATGGGAGTCATCTGGCCTGCTGGTGGAGATCGACAAGGTAGCCCCGGAAGAGGTGGCGCATGTCCTAGGGCGCTTCATCGGCCAGGCAGCGACTCGGGTGCTTGCCTTGCGTAAGACCCCCGAAGAGCAGGTTGACCTGGCTAACCAGATCCTGAACTTCCTCGACAACACACAGCTCCTCCAAGAAGGCCCAGAGAAGCTGCTCTCGATCATCAAGGCCGAGCCTGGCGCCAGGCCGCCAGAGCGCCCGTACACCTCGTTGTCCGAGGCGGCGTTGCTCACGAATGCTCGGGAAGACCCGAACCTCGCCCACGAGCTGGCCGCGGAGCTGGCGAGCGCAGACCGGGTTGATCTCCTCTGCGCGTTCGTGAAGTGGTCAGGGCTTCGCGTGCTCGAACCTGCGCTGGCGGAGGTGGCACGTCGCGGCGTTCCGATACGTGTGATCACCACCACGTACATGGGCGCGACGGAGCGGCGAGCCCTAGATCGATTGGTTCGGGAGTTCGGCGCGCAGGTACGTATCAGTTACGAACAGAACTCCACGCGGTTACACGCGAAGGCATGGCTGCTACGCCGGAATACCGGCTTCCATACCGCCTACATTGGGAGCTCTAACCTTTCTCGGGCTGCTCTGCTGGACGGTCTCGAGTGGAACGTCCGGTTGTCGTCCGTCACAACTCCACGGCTGATCGAAAAGTTTGAGGGAATTTTCGACTCGTATTGGAATCGTGCGGATTTCGAGGCGTACGATCCGGACGAGCACGGTGATCGGCTAGGGCAGGCACTGTCACGGGCTAGGGAAGGGAAAAAGCTCTTCGATTTGCCGGCCCTGGTGCCGCATCCCTACCCGCATCAGAAGGAGATGCTGGAGAGCCTCGACCGGGAACGCACGGTCCGTGGCCGGCACCGCAATCTCGTGGTCGCTGCTACTGGAACCGGTAAGACGGTCGTAGCAGCGTTTGATTATCAGCGGCTGCAACAGCGGTTGGGGCGGCAGCCATCCCTGCTCTTCGTGGCGCATCGCAAGGAGATACTTGTGCAGGCGCTCGCGACGTTCCGGCAGGTGCTGGCAGACTCTGAGTTCGGCGAGCTGCACGTCGATAACTACAGATCAGAGCGCTGGCGGCACGTGTTTGCATCCGTGCAGTCCCTGAATAAACAGGGTGTTGAGCGTTTCCACCCCAGTCACTTTGATGTTGTCATAATTGACGAGTTCCATCATGCTCATGCCCGCACCTATCGCACCATTATCGACTACTTCAGGCCAAAGGAACTTCTCGGTCTCACCGCTACTCCAGAGAGGGCCGACGGAGTTAGAGTGCAGGACGAGTTCTTTGACGGCCAAATTGCGGCTGAGCTGCGACTCTGGGACGCGCTGGAGGCCGATCTCCTGTGTCCGTTCCACTATTTCGGTATCAACGATGAAACTGACCTGACCAGTGTCAAATGGTCCCGCGGGTCCTACGACACCGGGGAGCTCGAGGACGTACTAGCGGAGAACACTGCACGCGCTCGACTCGTGTTCAATGCGCTCCGCGATAAGGTCAGCGATATAAGCATGGTTCGAGGTCTGGGCTTCTGTGTGTCAGTGCGTCATGCCCAGTTCATGGCTCAGTTCTTTACGGAAAACGGTCTGCCATCCAAAGCCGTTGACGGATCGACGGAAAACGAGGAAAGAAAGGCGGCGCTAAGGGGGCTCCGCGAGGGAAAGCTCGCGTTCCTTTTTGCTGTCGATCTGTTTAACGAGGGCCTCGACGTTCCCGATGTCAACACGCTCCTTCTGCTCCGGCCCACCCAGAGCGCGACAGTCTTCCTCCAGCAGCTTGGCCGAGGGCTGCGCCGCACCCCGGACAAGGATGTGCTGACTGTCCTCGACTTCGTTGGCCAGCATAGAAAGGAGTATCGTTACGGGGACCGGATCCTATCGTTGACCGGCCTTACGAAGCGAGGGCTCGAGAGGGCTGTAGAACAGAACTTTCCGGTGTTGCCTCCCGGCTGTCAAATCGTCCTGGACCGAGTTACAAAGGAACGACTGCTTTCGGAGCTCAAATACCACATAAGCACCGGGCAACGAACACTTGCTCAGGAAATTCGATCGTACGGCGAAACCTCGCTCATCGAGTACCTCTATAAGAGCGAACGTGGGATAGGTGACATCTATCGCAACAATCACTACTGGACTGAATGGTTGCGTAGGGCAGGCCTGACCGCTGCTACGGCATCGCCAGTAGAAGCCCACCTTGGGCGTCGAATCCGCGCGCTCCTCCACGTTGATGACACGCGGCGTGCCGATTGTTACTCACGGCTTCTTGCCGCAGATGCGCCCGACTATGAGGACCTTCCAGAGGATGAGCAAGCGTTTGCGCGCATGCTGTTCTTCTCGCTGTGGCGCGATGGTGGGAACTTCGCTACTTACCAGGAAGCCCTGCAGCAGCTTCGGTCAGAGAAGACTCTATGCGGCGAGATCAATGAAGTTCTCACTTACTCGGCGAGCTCTCCGAGCTACGTAAGTACGCCTCTGACTGGCGAGCTCGGTCACATACCGCTGGCCGTACATGCTCACTACTCGATGGAGGAGGTTCTCGCAGCACTCGGGTGGGCCCGCTTGGGCGGCTCGGTTCCTGCGACCATGCGCGAAGGTGTTGCCTGGTGTCCAGCTACCCGATGTGATGCCCTGTTTGTGACGTTGCGGAAGAACGAAAAAGAGTTTTCCCCGCAGACCATGTATCGGGACTACGCGTTAGCGCCCAACCTGTTCCATTGGGAGTCGCAAAATCGCACTGGTGAGCGATCACCCACTGGTCTGCGCTATCAGAATCACGAACGCGAGGGGACCTACGTGCTTCTCTTTGTCCGTGAAACTAAAGTCAATGAAAATGGCCATCCGTCACCGTTTCTCTTCCTTGGTCCCGTTCGCTATCGGGAACATCAAGGCGAACGGCCGATGGCCATTACGTGGGAGCTCGTGACAGAGATGCCTACGGAGTTTTACGCGAAGGCTGCTATCGCCGTCTAGCTGACAGGCAGGTACGTTGCAGCACATCCTGCATAGGCTTTGTTCCCCTTTGGTGTGGAGGCGATCAACTCAGCTGTCTGAAGTGGCAGCTGTGCGCATGCGGTGGATAAATTTGCGCCAGTCTGATTGTGTTACTACCAGGGTGGGTCCGGACGGATTTGTCGAGTCGCGGATTGCGATCTGGCCGGAGGGAAGGAGCGCGACTTCGACACAGTTTCCGTTGCCGCTGTAGCTACTCTTACGCCAATTCATTCGCAACGCATCCAGTTGATGAAGGCTCGCCAGTCGCTGCCGTTTACCTCGAGCACGGGCCCTGCCGGATTCTTCGAGTCGCGGATACCGATCCGGTCGGATGGTAGGAGAGCGACCTCGACACAGTTACCGGTGTCACCGCTGTGGCTGCTCCTGCGCCACTGAATCGAGGGCGTACTGTGGCGGTTCCCGGTCGTCGGTTGCGGGCCGGTCACTACTCATCTCCTCCGCGATCATCCCGATCAGTTTCAGCGAATCGGCCACGGGCAGCGCCGATGCGCGTAGGTGTTGGAACGCCAACCTATACCTGTGTACCTCAGTTTCGTTCTCCAGATAAAGACCCCCGAGGAGATTTTCCAGGTAGACGACCTCGGTCACTCCGGTGCCGGTGAATTCGAGGACCTCGAACGGGCCGAAGATGCCCGTTGATGCGCCTGCGGAGAACGGCAGGACTTGGATCGTGAGGTTCGGAAGTTCGGCCAGGGTAAGCAGGTGGCGGAGTTGATGGTGCATGACCGCCGATCCGCCGACGCGCTGGCGAAGCGCGGCTTCGCCGAGAATCACGGATAGGTGCAATGGGTCGGATCGGGTGAGTACGGTCTGCCGAGCCGTTCTGATCTGGACGAACTTCTCGACCTCCTCTCTTCGCTCCCAGATGCGGCTGCCGCCGACCACCGCGAGGGCGTAGTCCCTCGTCTGGAGTAGTCCGGGGATGACCTGGGTCTCGTATGCCCAGATCTCTTTCGAGATCGTTTCCAGGTTGAGGAGGTCGGTGAAGGGCTGGGGGAGGTTGGCGCCGTAGGTGTGCCACCAGCCGCGTTCGCGGATGCTCTTGGCGAGGGCGATGAGGGCTTTGCGTTGGTCGGGGTCGGCGAAGCCGTAGAGGTCGAGGAGATCTTGGATGTCGCCCCAGTGGGCGCGGATCATGCCGTTTTCTATTCGGCTGATCTTGGATTGGGGCCAGCCGAGGCGTTCGGCGGCGGCTTCGATGGTGAGGCCGGTCTCTTTTCGGATTTTGTTGAGGGCGTTGCCGAGCCACTTGAGGCGGATGGTGTAGTTCGGCATCGAGTCCTCCGAGGGGGTTCACACCGAGATCGGCGATGCGGTGGGCAACTTTTCCATGCAAATGGCTTGCGAGTCGTGAAGCCTTCGGTCATTGTGACAGATATGGTCACTGATCGTGCTTGAATGCATTCATTCAGTGACTGCATTGTTCATGTCTGGGATGAGGTGACCGAAAGCCGCGCCCTGTCGGTCGCTCGGCCAGACCATCGAGCGGTGCCTGCGAAGGGGTCGCGATGGTGAGAACCGTGTGGGAGGCCGACGGGATCGATGCGGGAACGTCGGCCGGGTGGGGGTTGGGACGGCCGCCGGCACGGAACGCGGGTGAGTGGCGAAGGGGGTACGGCCCGGCAGGTGGCGCGGTACGCCGTCTCGGCCGTGCGGCAGCGAACGCCCAGGGCCGCCGGGGCCGGGCCGTGCGGCGCCTCCCGGACGGCGACGCCGAGCGGCCGGGGTGGTGGTCTAAGGCGCGTTTCCCCAGGCGGAACGGGCGGTTTACAGGCGCCGACCGCGGATGGCGGGCCCTGCCGTCAGAGTGGTATCGGCGCGCGGGTAGCCTCATCGGTGCGGGCGGCCCAGGAGAGCCGGAGCCTTTCCGGCGGATCGAGTGGGTTCGTCCGCGGTTCGACCAACGCAGGGACGGCCCGTCGCGCACCGGCTCGGCGGACCGGAGGCCGAGGTCGTACGGCGGGCCGGACCGGTGCACGGACCGCGCGGCCGACGGGCGGTGCCGGGCATGAAGGGCGCGCTGTCGCAGATGGCGACGCGCGTCCGGGGGATGGGGCTCGCCGTCGAGGCCGTCGTCGTCCGGTTCCGTCGGAGGCGGACGCGGCGCCGACGCTACACATCCGGTACGGCCGCACCGTATCGGCGGGGGAAGCAGGGGCGGGTGCCGGTGACGATCAGCCGAACGTTCGCTGCGGCGTATGAGCAGGTGAAGGCCGCACGGGAGTTCGTGCGAGAGCAGGTGGGCGACGACCACCCGCGTGCGTACGACCTCATGCTCGTCACCAGCGAACTCGCGGGCAACGCCATACAGCACGGTGGGCGGCGCGACGGCACCGCGCAGGAGTTCGTGGTGTCGGTGACCGTCACCCCGGACCGGGTGATCGTGGCGGTGCGGGACGGCGGCATGACGGGCATCCCCCACGTGCTGCCGTACGACGAGGGCTCGATCGGCGGGCGCGGGCTCGCCCTGGTGGAGATGCTCTCGAAACGGTGGGGATTCGAGCGGGACTCCGACGGCACCGTGGTGTGGGCCGAGCTCGACGAGTACGGCGGCGGCCAGATGCCGGAGATCATCCCCTGGTGATCTCGCACGTGGGCGCGCGGCGCCGCCGGGCGGGCCGGCGTGACGCAGCGGGGACATCGGTACGGCGACCGCCCGGTGACCGAAGTGCAGGCACGGCGTCGATCGGGCTTCTCGCCACTCGAGGAACCGAAGGCCGACGCGCGCCCCTAGGGAAATGAGCAGGGAGAACGCGAACCGGAGAATGCGGCGAACCCGGGTGGCCCACGTCGGCGGGGCCGCGCCGACTCCGGGCTCGGCGGCCTGCCCGTCGGCCGGGTCACACGCTGTGGGCCGAGCGCGATGAGTGCGGCGAGGGGCTCGCAACCCATCCTTGTGTGATGCCGGGCATACGCGGCGTGGGCGAGCAGGCGTGACACGCCTGCAGCGACGATACGGCGGCCGCCCGAGGCTCGAACGCGCCGGCAAGGTGCCGGCCCGGTCGTCTACTGCTGAACGAACCGAAGGCCGGTGCGCGCATTCTCGGGGCCACGAGCAGGAAGAACGCGGCCCTCGGTGAGCGGCGAACCCGGGCGATCACATCGGCACGGGGGGGGTCTCACGCCGGGCATGGGCAGCCGCCTGCCTGCCGGCCCGATTACCCACGGTGTGGGCCGAGCTGGACGAGTGCGGCCGCGGGAGCGTCGGGACCGATCACGCCTTGCCGATCCCGGGCATGAGCGCGCGGCTCAGCGGCGAGGCAGGCCGGTGTGACGCGTCAAGGACGTTCGATACGACGCGCCCCGGCGAGCGAACGCGCCCGCCGGCGGAGGGCCCGGACCGCCCGCTACTCGAGGAACTTGACGGACAGCGCGAGCATCCCCAGGGCCACGAGCAGGGAAAACGCGGCCCCCAGCAGGCGGCGAACCCGGGCGGCCCGCGTCAGCGCCGGCGGGGACACGCCGTCCGCGGCCTCGGCGGCCTGCCCGTCGGCCGGGTCACCTGCGGGGACGGACCGCTCGCCCCCGCCCGTCCGGCCGGACGGCCGCCGGTCATCGACGCGGTCGCCAGGTTCGCCGGGTTCCCGAGGCTCGACCCCCTCAGCCACACCGCCTCCCGGCACGACTCTCCCTCACCTGCCGCCGTCCTCGCGGCCGACAGCACTGTAACCGCTCGGCTCCTCCGCCGGCCCCGATTCGGCCGAGCTTGCGGCCGGCCCGTAGGCCCAGGTCGTGCCCGCGTCCGGCCGGGCGAAGCAGCCGCGACGGTACGGCGCGGCAGGCGTGGGCGATGGACGCGTACGGCCGGCGGCCGTCAGCGAACGATCGCGCCGTACACGTGCTCGACCGCGATCTTCACGAGCACCCGGCGCTCGGAGACCATGGCGGCGCGGTACTCCTCCCAGTCCGGGTGCTCCCCGGCGGCGTTGCGGTAGTACTCCACCAGGGCCTCGACCTCCGGCCCGTACGGGTCGGTGCCGGGGCCGATGAGCGTCGCCACGCCCTCGGCGGTCGCCCACGACCAGCCGTCCCGGCTGGTGACCGAGAGCGCCGCCCGCGGGTCGCGGCGCAGGTTCTTCGCCTTGACCCGGTCCGCGGTGGTCGACACGTAGATAACGTTCGCCTCGCGGTCGTAGTACGGCGTCACGGGGGAGAGCTGCGGACGGCCGTCGCGCTTGATCGTCGCCAGCACGCCGAGCCGGGCCTGCGCGAGCAGATCGCGGAGATCGGTGGACGCGTCACTCATGTCCGGAGCAACAGCGAGATCGCGCCGGCTGTTCCGGGCATGCGCGCGACGCGGCCCCGGCACCGGCCCACCGCCCGGCGGCGCACTCGAAGCCGGCGGCCGGTCACCCGCCGCTCGCCGTGACGGGCGGCCGGGCGGGCGACCGGCCGGTGAGCGCGGCCGCGAGCCGTACGGCCGGGCCGGGTCAGTCGAGGCAGAACTCGTTGCCCTCGGGGTCGGCCATCACGATGTGGCCCGCGTCGAGCGGGGGCCGGGGGTCGTGGCGGCGGATGCGCTTGGCGCCGAGCGCGACGAGGCGGTCGCACTCGGCCTGCAGGGCCGCCATGCGCTCCTCACCCTGCAGCCCGGGGGCGACCCGGACGTCGAGGTGCACGCGGTTCTTCACCTCCTTGCCCTCGGGCACCCGCTGGAAGAAGATCCGCGGCCCGCGCTCCTCCGGGTCCTCGATCGCCGACCGCGCGTTGCGTTCCTCCTCCGGCACGCCGATGCGGGCGAGAAACTCGTCCCAGGCGGCGAGCGGGTCGGCCCCCTCGGGCAGCTCGACCCCGGGCGGGGCCGGGTGCACGTAGCCGAGCACCTCCCGCCAGAAGATCGACAGGGCACGCGGGTCGTGACAGTCGAACGTGATCTGCATCTGGCGGCTCATCGCGTCACCCCCGTGGTGGCGGTCGAGTGCAGGTAGAGGTCGCGCAGCAGGCACACCTCGGCGAGGTGGTGGATCAGCTCGCGGTGGATGTGCAGCACCAGGTCGGCCATGGTGAGCTCGGGGAGGAACTCCTTCTCGCCGACCGGGGTCAGCAGCTCCTCCTCGCTGAGCCCGCGCACCCCGGCCAGCCACGTGTCGATCTGGGCGTCGAGCTGCTCGAGCGCGGCCGCGGCCGTGCCCGCGTACTCCCAGGTCTCGTACGACGCGGGCGGCGCGCCGAAGTGGGCGGCGTTGCGCACGGCGAGCACGCCGACGATGACGTGGCCGAGCCGCCACGCGATCGTGGTGAACGGCGGCGGGTCCGGCTGCGGGAAGGCGTAGTCGATGGTGTAGTCCCCGGCGCCCGCCTGCACGGGGGCGGTCGAGGTGCCGCGCGGCCGTACGCTCCACGCGTCCGGCACCGGGGACCAGAAGTACTCGTCGTCGGTGAGGCCCGCGAGCCGGTCCCGGACCTGATGCGTCCAATGCCATTCCCACTGGTCGCGCAGGACGCGGTTCCAGGCGGGTGCGTTCGTGTCCATGCGGCCACCCTTCCCGGTGTAGCGGACAGGACCGGTCCGCTATGGTCGGCGTATGAACGGCACGGCGGCGACGGCGGGCGACGAGCGCGGCACCACCGAGCGGGTGCTCACCCTGCTCGGCCTGCTCCAGCAGCGTCAGGTGTGGACCGGCCCGGAGCTCGCCGAACGGCTCGGGGTCACCCCGCGCACGGTACGGCGGGACGTGGAACGGCTGCGCGCGCTCGGCTACCCGGTGCACGCCGAGCGCGGCGTCGGCGGCGGCTACCGGCTCGGCCGCGGCCAGGACCTGCCGCCGCTGCTGCTCGACGACGAGGAGGCGATCGCGACCGCGGTGGCGCTGCTCGCGGGCGCGGGCGGCACGGTCGCCGGCGCCGGGGAGGCCGCGCTGCGCGCGCTGACCAAGCTCGACCGGGTGCTGCCCACCCGGCTGCGGCACGAGGTGCGCGCGCTCGCCGCGTCGGTCGAATCGTTCGGCGGCGGAGGCCGTGTCCCGGTGGACGCCGAGACGCTCATGACCCTGGCCCGGGCGTGCCGGGACGAGGTCGAGGTCGAGTTCGACTACCCGTCGAGGGGCGAGGTGCGCCGGCGGCGGGTCGAGCCGTACCGGCTGGTCACCTCCGACCGGCGCTGGTACCTGTTCGCCTACGACCTCGACCGCGACGACTGGCGCAGCTTCCGGGTCGATCGCATGTCCGGCGTCGCCGCGCGGACCTGGCGGTTCCGGCCGCGCCCGGCCCCGGACGCCGCGGCCTACGTGCAGGAGAGCGTGACCAGCCGCGTCTACCCGCACCAGGCGCGGTTCCTCGTGCACGCCCCGGCCGAGGCGGTGCGCGCGCAGATCCCGCCGTCGGCCGCCGTGGTACGGCCGAGCGGTCCCGGCCGGTGCGAGGTGGAGGCCGGGGCCGCCGACCTCGACTACCTGCTCGTGCACATGGCCCTGCTCGGCCACGACTTCGCCGTGCTCGACCCGCCCGAGCTCGCCGAACGCTGCGGGGTGCTGGCCCGGCGGCTGCTCACCGCGGCGGCACGGGCCCCGGAGCCCGCGGCGCGGGCCGGCGCCGCCGGGTGAGCCCGGCGCGGGGTCACGCCGGCCCGGCCGGAGGCTCGCAGGCGAGCGCCTCGACCCGGCGCAGGGCCCGGGGCGGTGCCGGCCGTCCGGCACCGCGCGGCCGATCGCGTGCGCGTCGCGGGCGGCGGCGCGGCCGCCCCGTGCCGGCCGCCGCACGGGGAACGAGAGCGGCGGTGCCCGCGACCGGGCGGCCGGACGGTGCTCGCGGCCGCTTCGCGGTCGATTTCGGAGGGATGGCGGATCGTGGCGTGTCACGCCGTGTCAGACCGGCGTCACCCCCGGTCAAAGCGACGACGGGAGCGGATCCGCGGGTGTGGCCCACTTTTTCGCCGCCGTGATTAACCGATGCCGGGACGACGGTTGAGGACGGCTCGCCGTCGACCGTGATTCCGCCGCGGCACCTGTCCCGTACTCGAGATCAGCCGCTTGACGTGCTGCGATGTCGCGCGAAGGCGATGGTGCCCGCGATGTGCGCCACCGCGTACCCCCACGGAACGGGCGCGCCGAGGCCTGACCGGGTTGGCGGCGTGAATGCGGCGGCCGCCGGCGCAATTTATCACAGGAAACGCGGAACGGCAACTCGAATATTTGGGGGCCTGCAAAAATCGTTTCACCGTTGAGAGAGATTTCCCATATATATCGAATATGAACACGTCGGAGCTGCTCACGCATTTCCGCACGCACGGCACGCCGTTGACGCTTTCGCGCCGTGGCGAACTGACCTGGGACGACGCGGACCTGCACCGGGAGGCCTGGGAGGCCGACCCGGAGGGGTACGCTCTGCTCGCGCTCGTCCCCGGCGTGCGGGAGTGGCAGCGCGCCCGGGTGCTGCTGCGCGTGCTCGCCTCGTCCCAGGCGCACCTCGCCGAGCCCGCCCGCGCCGTGCTCGCCACGGCGACCCGGGCGCTGCTGTTCGGCCTCGCCCCGAGCACGGCGATCACGGCCCTGCTCGCGGTCCGCCGCCTGCGGGCGAACCACAAGCACACCACGCGGGCGATGGTCGCGTTCGCGCTGGAGCACCCGGACGGCGACGCCCTCGTCGCGGCGCGCCGGCCCGCGCTCGTCGACTGCCTCGAGCACGCGCTCGGCAAGGCGACGGCCCGCGCCTGCGCCCGGCTGATCGCCGAGGGCGACACCGGCTCGCCGTACCTGCGGAGCAGGCTGCTGCGGTTCACCCGGGACCCGGAGACGGCGATGCGCCGCGTCCGCGCCCTGTACGGCCCGGGCGTGCATGGCGCGCCGGCGCCGCAGGAGCCGCCGGTCGCGCTCGACCCGCCCCGCGAGAACCCGCAGGTCGTGACGGTGACCAACCGGGGCGACATCGCGGCGACGCTGGTCCACCTCTACCGGGGCGGCTCGGAGTCCGAGCTGCGGCCGGCGCTCGCCCGCTACGTCGCCGAGGCGACGCGCGGCCTGCCGCGGCTGGCCGCGCACGTCGCGCTCGTGCTCGACACCTCGGCGTCGATGCGCGGGTACGGCGAGCGGGAGTGGGCGCTGATCTCGCAGGCCGAGGCGCTGCGCCTGGTGCTGGCGGAGGTGTGCGAGCGGCTCACCGTGATCGAGACCGGTGGCCCGGCGGCCGCCCCGGCGGGCGCCACCGACCTCGCCACCGGGCTGCTCGACGCGCTCGCCGCCGGGCCGGACCTGGTGGCGATCGTCACCGACGGGTACGAGAACACGCTCCCGGGCGACCTCGCCCGGGTGGTGGCGAGCCTGCCGGGCGCGGGCGTCACCACGCCGGTGGTGCTGTGCCAGGCCGCCTTCGCGCGCAGCGACGACCTGACGTTCCGTACCCCCGCGCGGAACCTGCCGCGCGCCTCGTTCTGGCACCAGGACGACTTCGCCGAGCTGCTGCCGTGGCTGTTCGGCCACTGCGCGGCCGGCCGGGACTGGATCCGGCGGACGGTGCTCGACCGGCTGTCCGGCCGCGTCACGGCCCTGGAAGGAGGACGTGCATGACCGAGCTCGCGACCCTGATGCCCGCGCCGGTCGACCTGGCGGGCTACCGGCTCGGCCCGCCGCAGCAGGCCGGCGCGCTCACCATGGTGCCGGTGTACGGGCCCGAGCACGAGGGCTTCGTGTCGCCGCGCACCGGGCTCAAGCTCAACCGGGTCGTCAGCTACGGCACCGTCGAGCTGCAGAACGGCGCGGCGGAGGGTGTGGTGATCGTGCCGCTGCACATCGGCTACATCCAGCACGCCGCGCAGAACCACGCGCTCTGCTCGGCCGCGCTGATCGCGGCCGGGCAGACCCGCCAATTCGAGACCGCCTGCTGCGTGCAGCAGACGCAGGGCGGCCTGCTGCAGGGCCGCGACCAGTGGTTCTTCGTGCTGCCGCTCGAGCTGCGGCGCGAGGCGCTGGAGCTGCGCGACGTCCGCGACTTCGCGAAGCTGTGGTCCGCCATCGCCCGGCTGAACGCGGCGTACGGCCTGCCGGGCCGCGGCCACCTGGAGCAGATCCTCACCCGCAAGCGGCCGATCCTGAACCAGTTCCGCAACCGGCTGGAGCCGCTCCCGGGCCAGGTCGGCGCGCTGTTCTTCATCGGCGAGGCGTTCGCCGGCATGGAGATCGCGCCGAGCTCGCGGTACTTCGCCGACCTGTGGATGCCGCTGGTGTGCTTCGCGTACGGCGTGGCCGCCTGGCAGGCCGAGCCCGAGCCGGCTCCGGCCCTGCCGTACCGCGCCGGGAACCTGGCGGAGCTGCGCGCGGAGCTGGAGCGCGACCGGGCGGCCCGCATGGAGCGGGTGGCATCCTGGCTCGCCGAGCCCGCGGTCGGCGGCGAGTGGTCGGTCGCCGAGGAGGAGCGCTACCTCGACCTGCGGCTGTCCACCGTGACCGGGGATGGGATCGCCGGGCAGGTCGTCACCCGGGACGGGCGGCCGGTCTACGCGTCCCTGTTCTCCACCCGCTGGGAGCGGTGAGCCGCAGAAAACCGGTTGCGGCCGGGCAGCGGATCGGGTTGCATGATCACTGCGGGAACTGCGCCGGGCATGGCGGTTCCACTCCACTCATTCCACGTGAGGTTCGCGGGCGGTCTCCCCGCTTTTTCGTCAAACTCTGGAGGCTGTTCGGGGGAGTCCGCCAGGGCGCCGGCCGCCCGTCCCGCACCCGATCCGCCCGCTCGGGCGGCGGGAACCGCACCCGTGGCCCGGGGATCACCGGGCCACCCGGCTCTCGCACGTCGCGGTCCCGCCCGTCCTGTGGGTTCCCGCAGTGGCGGGCGGGAGGAGCGCGGCCTGCGGCCGCCCGGCGCGGCCTGGCGGCGGTGCGCCGGGGCGGAAAACGCGTTGCGGCCGAGGCGGCGGATCGGGTTCCATGATCACTGCGGGAACTGCGCCGGGCATGGCGGTTCCACTCCACTCATTCCACGTGAGGTTCGCGGGCGGTCTCCGCTTTTCGCCGATCTTTGGAGGTCGTTCGGGGGAGTCCGCCAGGGCGCCG
>QGUZ01000028.1 GCA_003242605.1 Actinomycetota bacterium | reverse complement strand
CCCCGCCGACCACCCCGGCGCGCCCGGCCCCCGAGGGGCCCCAGCCCGTCCCGCCGCCCCCGCTGCCGCAGCGGCCCACGGTGGCGAACCCGTTCGGGTCCCTGGGGCAGATGGGCCCCGGGATGGGCACGCAGCCGTCCGGCACGCCCGCGCCCGCCACCGTGGCCGGGCCGTTCGTCGGGTTCGGCAACCCCGTCCCGGGCGGCGCGGCCGACCGGTCACCGGGCTTCTCCCCGTTCCAGCGGTCGTTCCAGCCGCCGGGGACCGAGCCCGCCACCCGCCCGGCCGGCTCATCGGAGCGGGCGGGCATGGGCAAGAAGCTCCTGGTCGGCGCCATGATCGTGGCCGCGATCGGGACGATCGGGGCGGGCGCGTACCTCGCCTACCAGGGCCTCGGCGACTCGTCGTCCCAGGCGGCGGCGCACGGCAAGGTGCCGTCGGTGGTCACCCCGCCGCAGCCGGACCCGACCCCGTCGCAGGCGATCGACTCCGCCGAGACCGACCCCAAGGAGATGACGCCCGCCGAGGCGTTCCCGGCGAAGAAGGTCACGATCGCCGGGCACACGTTCCAGCGGGTCCGGGTCGACTCCACCACCAAGTGCGAGCAGGGGGCGTCCGGCAAGTTCGCCGAGGCGCTGCGCGACAACAAGTGCGACCGGCTGCTGCGCGCCACCTACGTCGACGGCAAGCGCAAGTACGCCGTGACCACCGGCATCGCCGTGATGCCGGACAAGGCGGCCGCGGTCAAGGTGGACGGCGCGAAGGATCTCGCCAACAACGTGTGGTTCCGCGGCCTCGCCGGCAAGGCCGGCAGCGGCGCCGAGCGGGTGGACATCTCCGGCGGCTACGCGGCCGGCCTGGTGTGGGGGCGGTACATCGTGTTCAGCTACGCCACCTACTCCGACGGCCACACGCCCAAGGAGAACGAGAAGGACCTCGGGCCGATCAGCGACGCCTTCCGGCAGCACACCGCCAAGGTGATCGAGAAGCGCGCCAACGGCGGCTGACCCGCCCGGCGCCCCGCCGGCCGGGAGTCGGGCGCGGGCGTCAGGAGACGGTGAGCGTGCGCACGCGGCGCGTCTGCGCGGCGCGCGCGGCCAGCTCGCCGTCCGGCGGGTAGCCGACCTCCTCCAGGCACAGCCCGTTCGCGGGGGCGACGTGCACCCCCGGGTCCCGCACCCGGGCCGCCAGCACGCGCTCCGGCCAGTCCACCGGCCTGCGGCCGTCGCCGACGGCGAGCAGCGCGCCGACCAGCGCGCGCACCATCGAGTGGCAGAACGCGTCGGCGACCACGGTCGCGGTGACGAGCCCGCCCCGCCACGCCGCGCCGGGCGGCGGCGCCTCGCGCGTCCACTCGAGGCGGCGCAGCTCGCGGATCGTGGTGGCGCCCTCCCGCTTCCGGCAGAACGCGGCGAAGTCGTGCTCGCCGAGCAGCCGCGCCGAGGCGGCGTTCATCCGCTCGACGTCGAGCGGCCGGTTGTACCAGAGCACCTGCCGGCGCAGCAGCGGGTCGACGCCGGTCGGGTCGTCGCAGACGCGGTAGCAGTACCGGCGGAAGGCGGCCGAAAACCGCGCGTCGAAGCCCTCAGGCGCGACACTGACCCGATGAACGCGTACGTCCGGGGGAAGGGCCCCGGCGAGCCGCCGGGCGAGCCTGGAGAGCCGCTCCGCGACCGTCTCCGGGTCCCCCGGGCCGCCGTCCGGCGCGGGCTCGCCCAGCGCCGCGACCGGCACGTCGACGTGCGCGACCTGGCCGCGGGCGTGCACCCCCGCGTCGGTACGGCCGGCCACGGTGAGCGAGGGCGCCGGATCCAGCCGCAGCACCCGGCCGAGGGCCGACTCGATCTCCCCCTGCACGGTTCGCCGATCCGGCTGCCGGGCCCAGCCGGAGAAGTCCGTGCCGTCATAGGCGATGTCGAGGCGCAGGCGCACGACGGGCCCGGCGCCGGGCCCGGTCACCGCCGGCCCGTCCGCCGCCGCGCGAGACGCCGTACCCGAGCCTGCAGACGACTCGTTGGGCGTCGCGTTGGGCGTCGCGTTGAACGACGCGTTGGACGACGCTGTAGACGCTGTCATCGCACCCATGCCTACCACCGCATCATGACCGGACGGGCCCGGCGCGCCCCGCGACACGCCGACGCCCGCACAGGAAAGCCGAGCCGAACGCCGAGGCGGAAGCCCTCAGGGCCCGGAAACGAAAGCGGGCCCAGTGCCCGCATGCGGCGCACTGGACCCGTCGACGTCGTCGAGGCCGCCCGCCTCCGGACGCCGCCCCGCCGGGACGGGCCGGGCGGCGGGCGAAGCCGCGTTCCGTCCGCCACGGCGGCTGCTGACGTGGCGGGCGGACGCGTCGTGGGCCGGACGGCTCAGGCGTCCTGCTTGGACTCCTCGGCCTTGCCCTCCTCGGCCGGCTTCTCCGCCGGCTCCTCAGCCTTCGCCTCGGCCTTGTCCTCGGTCTTCGCCTCGGCGGCCGGGGCCTCCTCGGCCTTCTCCTCGGCGGCGGGCTTGGTGCGCGTCACCGTGACCTTGTTGAGCGGCTCGGTCACCAGCTCGATCACGGCCATGGGCGCGTTGTCGCCCCGGCGCGGGCCGATCTTGGTGATCCGGGTGTAGCCGCCCGGACGCTCGGCGTACGTCGGCGCGATCTCGGTGAAGAGGTGGTGGACCACGCTCTTGTCCCGGATGACGCCCAGCACCTGGCGACGGTTGTGGAGGTCACCCTTCTTCGCCTTGGTGATCAGCCGCTCCGCGAACGGACGCAGCCGCTTGGCCTTCGCCTCGGTGGTGCGGATGCGGCCGTGCTGGAAGAGCTGCGTGGCGAGGTTCGCCAGGATCAGCCGCTCGTGGGCGGGGCTGCCGCCAAGACGCCTACCCTTGGTGGGCTTGGGCATTTCCTTCTCTCCTTCTCATCACCCGCCCGGCCGTATCAGGTACCGGGATCGGGCCGGGGGCCCGCACCATTGCGCGTGGCCCCCGTCGTCCTCAGCGATTCCCGGCCGCGGCGGGCGCCGCGGCCGGAGGGCCCGGAACGGCCCTGGGTTGCCGTCGCTCAGACCCGCGCAGTACCGCCCGCGCTACCGGTCAGTACTGCTCCGTCTCGACGTACCGGTTGTCGTCCTCCTCATGGCGGCTGCTGCTGCTCGACGAGGAGGTACGGAAGTCACCCCCGGCTACCGTGGCCGGGTCGAACCCGGGAGGGGAGTCCTTGAGCGAGAGGCCCATCTCGGCGAGCTTCTGCTTGACCTCCTCGATCGACTTCGCACCGAAGTTGCGGATGTCGAGCAGGTCCTGCTCGCTGCGGCCGACGAGCTCGCCGACCGTGTGGATGCCCTCGCGCTTGAGGCAGTTGTAGGAGCGGACGGTGAGGTTGAGCTCCTCGATCGGCAGCGCCAGGTCGGCGGCCATCGCCGCGTCCTGCGGGGACGGGCCGATGTCGATGCCCTCGGCCTCGACGTTGAGCTCGCGGGCGAGCCCGAACAGCTCGACGAGGGTCTTGCCGGCCGAGGCCACGGCGTCGCGCGGCTTCATGCACGGCTTGGTCTCGACGTCGAGGATGAGGCGGTCGAAGTCGGTGCGCTGCTCGACTCGGGTCGCCTCGACCTTGTAGGTGACCTTGAGGACCGGCGAGTAGATCGAGTCGATCGGAATGCGCCCGATCTCCTGGCCCTGCTGCTTGTTCTGGGCGGCGGAGACGTAGCCGCGACCACGCTCGACCGTCAGCTCCATCTCCAGCTTCGCCTTGCCGTTCAGGGTGGCGATGTGCAGCTCGGGGTTGTGCACCTCCACCCCGGCGGGCGGCGCGATGTCGGCGGCGGTCACCTCGCCCGGGCCCTGCTTGCGCAGGTACATGACCACGGGCTCGTCGTGCTCGGAGGAGACCACCAGCTCCTTGAGGTTCAGGATGATGTCGGTGACATCCTCCTTCACCCCCGGCACCGTCGAGAACTCGTGCAGCACGCCCTCGATGCGGATGCTGGTCACCGCGGCCCCCGGGATCGAGGACAGCAGCGTGCGGCGCAGCGAGTTACCGATGGTGTAGCCGAAGCCGGGCTCCAGCGGCTCGAGGATGAACCGCGACCGGTACTCGTCGATGGGCTCTTCGACTAGGGATGGGCGCTGAGCGATCAGCATTGGTTTCTCCCCTGTGTTCCGCGACGCCCGCTATATGACGCCGCTGGCGAAAACGCGTTCGCCGTACGGCCTGGCCCACACGCCGAGCCGGGCCGTACGGCGGGCATGAGCTGCTACTTACTTGGAGTAGAGCTCGACGATCAGCTGCTCCTGGACCTGCGTGTCGATCTGCTGCCGCGTCGGGAGCTGGTGCACGAGGATGCGCATCTTCTCCGGGATGACGCCCAGCCAGGCCGGCACGTTCCGCTCGCCCGCCCGGGCGCGCGCCACCTCGTAGATCATGAGGTTCCGCTTGTTCTCCTTGACCTCGATGATGTCGTGCGGGCGCACGCGGTAGGACGGGATGTTGACCTTCTTGCCGTTGACCAGGATGTGGCCGTGGCGCACCTGCTGGCGGGCGGCGTCGCGCGACTCGGCGAAGCCCGCGCGGTAGATCACGTTGTCGAGCCGGCTCTCCAGGATCTGGAGGAGGTTCTCACCGGTCTTGCCGGCCTTCCGGCTCGCCTCCTCGTAGTAGTTGTGGAACTGCCGCTCGAGCACGCCGTAGATCCGGCGGGCCTTCTGCTTCTCCCGGAGCTGGAGCTGGTACTCCGTCTCCTTCGGCCGGCCGCGGCCGTGCTCACCCGGCGGGTACGGGCGGATCTCGATCGGGCACTTGGCGGACTCGCACTTGGAGCCCTTGAGGAAGAGCTTGGTCTTCTCGCGGCGGCAGAGCTTGCAGTCCGCTCCGGTGTAACGGGCCATTGTTGTCTATCTCCTGCTGCTCAGACGCGGCGACGCTTCGGCGGACGGCAGCCGTTGTGCGGCACCGGGGTGACGTCCTGGATGGAGCCCACCTCCAGGCCGGTGGCCTGCAGGGACCGGATCGCGGTCTCGCGCCCGGAACCGGGGCCCTTGACGAAGACGTCGACCTTGCGCATGCCGTGCTCCATGGCACGGCGGGCGGCGTTCTCGGCGGCCATCTGCGCCGCGAACGGGGTGGACTTGCGGGAGCCCTTGAACCCCACGTGGCCGGCGCTGGCCCAGGAGATCACATTCCCCTGCGGGTCGGTGATCGAGACGATCGTGTTGTTGAACGTGCTCTTGATGTGGGCGTGCCCGTGAGCGACGTTCTTCTTCTCCTTGCGGCGTACCTTCTTCTGGGTGCCGCTCTGGCGACTCTTCGGAGGCATCTGGCCTGACTCCTGAGGTGATCGGTCCTGCTCGGGGACTACTTCTTACCGGGCTTCTTCTTGCCGGCCACGGTCTTCTTCTTGCCCTTGCGGGTACGGGCGTTGGTCTGCGTGCGCTGACCACGCACCGGAAGACCCTTGCGGTGCCGGATGCCCTGGTAGCACTGGATCTCGATCTTGCGCCGGATGTCGGCCTGGACCTCGCGGCGCAGGTCACCCTCGACCTTGTAGTTCGCCTCGATGTAGTCACGCAGCGGCACCAACTCCGCGTCGGTGAGCTGGTGGACCCGCAGGTCGCCACTGATGCCGGTGGCCTGCAGAATCTCCTTCGCGCGGCTGCGGCCGATTCCGTAGATGTACGTGAGAGCGATCTCCAACCGCTTGTCGCGGGGGAGGTCAACGCCAACCAGGCGAGCCATGGTCGGGCATTCTCCTTCGTTCTGGCGGAGGTCCTACGCGGCACGACCCCTCCCCATGCCCGGGGTGAGGGCCCCGGCCTCCGACCGGGGGTCTCCCGCGTGGTACGGCTTGCGCCCGCCCCCGGCGGCCGTCACCGGCCGTCCGAGGACCTCGCCATGCCGCCTGCGCGGGTGTGACGCGCGATTACGGTGTACAACTATCCAAGGCGCCCTCGCGGGGCGCCGCGGACCGACCCGCCTGGGGCCGGACGATGCGCGACTAACCCTGACGCTGCTTGTGGCGCAGGTTCTCGCAGATCACCATCACGCGACCGTGCCGGCGAATGATCCGGCACTTGTCGCAGATCTTCTTGACGCTCGGTTTGACCTTCATGTCCCTAAAATCCGGGGCCTCACTTGTATCGGTAGACGATCCGCCCGCGACTCAGGTCGTAAGGGCTCAGTTCGACGACAACCCGGTCGTCGGGCAGGATTCGGATGTAGTGCATCCGCATCCTGCCGCTGATGTGGGCCAGGACCTTGTGCCCGTTGTCGAGCTGCACCCGGAACATGGCGTTCGGGAGCGTCTCGACCACAGTGCCCTCGATCTCGATGGCGCCGTCCTTCTTGGGCATGTCCCTCGCGTTTCACTGATCGGTCGTCAGAGTGGTATCGCCTCACTACGCAGCCGCGACCACCGACGCGTTCGTGAGAGGGACGGCCTGATCGGACCGCCTACGCGCAATGGTCATAGTGAGCCGACAAAGAAGTCTACGGCACCCGACGACGAAAAGCGAAACGGAGGCCGGGTACGAGGGCACAACCCTTAACACGGTACCTCAGCGCGGGCCGTCCGGACAGGCCGATCCGGGAACTTCCCCACCGGTCCGGCATCCCGGCGCCCGCCGCGGAACCCCGCTCCTACCGGGCCCGACGCCCATCCCGGGCGATACGGCACGGCCGGCCCGGTCCGCCCGCCGTCTTATCCGGCGTCCGCGGGCGCAGGGGCCCGGCCGCGGGCCCCGATCCACGCCCGCCGGCGCCTCGGGGTCAGTCGGTGTCCTTCTGCTCTCCGCCCGTTCGGGAGAAGATCGTCGTGACGACCAGCACCGCGCCCCAGGGGCCCATCACCCACAGCGGCCATGGATAGATCAGCTCGAGGCTGGTGATGCTCACCAGGAGCCAGATCACCCAGTTGATCGAGCTCGCCATCGCCCAGGCCGCCCAGGCGGCCTTCAGGCCCTTGTCCACGCGCTTGGCCGGGCGGCGATCCGCAGCCGGGCGCTGGGCGGGCAGGTTCTCCAGGTCGATGTCGGGCAGATCGGCGGTGATCTTCGCCAGCTCCCCGTAGGTCTTGCTCGCGTAGACCTGTTCCAGCCGCTCGTTGAACTCCTCGACCGTGAGCCTGCCCTGGGCCATGTGTTCGCGCAGCGTGTCCGCGACCAGGTCTCGGTCGCGGTCAGAGGCCCGCATCTCCGGGGACGTCATCGCCACCACTTTCCGCCGTCGCCGACAGCTCCGCCAGACGCGCCTTCCCCCCGTCGAGCGCGGTGAGCACCCACGGCCCATTATCGGTCACCGCGACGGTGTGCTCGAAGTGCGCGGACGGCTTGCCGTCGAGGGTGACGACGGTCCACTCGTCGTCGAGGACCCGGGTCCGGGACGTGCCGAGGTTCACCATCGGCTCGATCGCGAAGCACATGCCGGGCTCGAACCGCGGCCCCCGGCCCGGCCGGCCGTGGTTCGCCACCCACGGCTCCATGTGCATCTCGGTGCCGATGCCGTGCCCGCCGTACTCCCGGGGGATGCCGTAGCGGCCCTGGGAGCGCACGTACCGCTCGATCTCGTAGCCGATGTCCGACAGGTGCCGCCCGACGGTGAGCGCGGCGATGCCGCGCCACATCGCCTCCTCGGTCACCCGCATCAGCTCGGTGAGCTCGGGCGCCACCTCCCCCACCGGCACGGTGATGGCGGAGTCGCCGTGCCAGCCGTCGAGGATCGCCCCGCAGTCGATCGAGATGATGTCGCCCTCACGCAAAGGCCGCCGGTCCGTGGGGATCCCGTGGACGACCTCGTGGTTCACCGAGGCGCAGATCGTGGCGGGGTATCCCTGATACCCCTTGAACGACGGGATCGCGCCCTCCTCCCGGATCGCCTTCTCGGCGATCGCGTCGAGGTCGGCGGGCGTGATCCCCGGCTCCACGCTGCGCCTCAGCAGTTCGAGCGTCCGGCCCACCACGAGCCCGGCGGCCCGCATCTTCTCGAGCTGCTCAGGCGTTTTGATCTGAATGCCGTGCCGGTTCCGTTTGAACACGCGTGCACCCCCTGGAGGAGACCAACGGCGAACGGGAAAGTCCAATTCCTCCGATTCTCCCCCAGAGCGTGCGCAACCGCGTGCCCGGCCACTCAGCCGACAAAGCGCCGCAGTGCGGCCATCGCCCGCTGGGTGACCTCTTCCACCGGGCCCGTCGCGTCCACACTCACGAGGATCTGCTCGTCGGTGTAGAAGGAGATCAGCGGAGCGGTCTGCTCCTGGTAGACCTCCAGGCGACGGCGGATCGTCTCCTCCCGGTCGTCGTCACGCTGGAACAGTTCGCCCCCGCATGCGTCGCAGGCGCCCTCGGTCGAGGGCGGGTCGAAGACGAGATGCCACACCTTGCCGCAGGACCGGCAGGTGCGCCGCCCGGAGAGCCGGCGGATGACCTCCTCGTCGTCGACCTTGAGCTCGAGCACGGCGTCGAGCGCCTGCCCCCAGTCCGCCAGCATCTTTTTGAGCACCTCGGCCTGGGGGACGTTCCGGGGGAAACCGTCGAGGAGGAAACCTGCTTGGGCGTCATCCTCGGAAAGCCGGTCCCGGACCATGGCGATGGTGACCTCGTCGGGGACGAGGTCCCCCCGGTCCATGTACTCCTTGGCCAGCTTGCCGAGGGGCGTGCCACGGGAAACGTTGGCACGGAAGATGTCACCTGTCGAGATTTTCGGGATCGACAGGTGAG
Source organism: Actinomycetota bacterium (assembly GCA_003242605.1). Classification (GTDB taxonomy): domain Bacteria; phylum Actinomycetota; class Actinomycetes; order Streptosporangiales; family Streptosporangiaceae; genus Thermopolyspora. The sequence continues at coordinate 20,747 of QGUZ01000028.1, read as the reverse complement.
ACGCGATGAACTGGGCCTGCGTCCCCTTACCCGCTCCGGGGGGCCCGACCAGGACGACGCGCACTACTTCAGGAAGCCCTCGTAGTTACGCTGCTGCAGCTGGCTCTCGATTTGCTTCACGGTGTCCAGTCCCACGCCAACCATGATCAGAATACTCGTGCCTCCGAACGGGAAGTTGACCAGCGTCGACTGGTCGCCGCCCCCGAGCAACGCGAACGCGATGATCGGGATCAGCGACAGCACCCCCAGGTAGAGCGAGCCGGGCGCCGTGAGGCGCGACAGCACGTACTGGAGGTACTCGGCAGTCGGCCGTCCCGGGCGGATGCCTGGGATGAACCCACCGTACTTCTTCATGTTGTCGGCCACTTCAACGGGGTTGAAGGTAATGCCGACGTAGAAGTACGTGAAGAACACGATGAGCAGGAAGTAGGTGACGATGTACGCCGGCTCGCTGCCCTGCGCGAAGTTCTGCGACAGCCACTGGATGACCGGGTGCGGATCGGGCCGGTTGCCGAACAGCGTGACGAACAGCTGGGGCAGGTAGAGCAGCGACGAGGCGAAGATGACCGGGATGATGCCGGCCTGGTTCACCTTCAGCGGGATGTAGGTCGACGTCCCGCCGTACATCCGCCGGCCCACCATGCGCTTGGCGTACTGCACCGGGATGCGCCGCTGGGCCTGCTCGACGAAGACGACCGCGGCGACGAGCACGACGCCGATCGCCATGATGATCCAGAAGGCGAGCGGCTGGGTTCGGTAGATGCCGAACAGGTACGACGGGAACACCGCGATGACCTGAGTGAAGATCAGGATCGACATGCCGTTGCCGACGCCCCGGTCGGTGATGAGCTCGCCGAGCCACATGATCACGCTGGTGCCGGCGGTCATCGTGACCACCATCGTGACGATGGTGAGCAGATCCTGGTTGACGAGGATCGGAAGGTTACACTGCGGGAACAGTTGCCCGCTGCGCGCAAGAGCCACGAACGCGGTCGACTGGAGAACCGCCAGCCCGACCGTCAGGTACCGCGTGTACTGGGTGATCTTCTGCTGGCCGGCCTGGCCCTCCTTCTTCAGGGCCTCCAGCCGGGGGATCACCACGGTGAGCAGCTGCAGGATGATGCTCGCCGTGATGTACGGCATGATGCCGAGCGCGAAGATCGCGAGCTTCAACAGGGCGCCGCCGCTGAAGAGCTGCACCATTCCGTAGATGGTGCCGGCGTCGCCGGCCTGCGCGTCCGCCAGACACTGGGTGACGTTCTCGGTGTGCACACCCGGGCTCGGCACCACCGAACCCAGCCGGAACAGCGCGATGATCCCGAGCGTGAACAGCAATTTCTTGCGCAGGTCGGGCGTCTTGAACGCCCGGGCTATCGCGGAAATCACGGTCCCTCCTGCGCGCCTGTGCGGCGGTATCGGTCGGCGATGGGGCGAGCGCCCATCGATATGTTTTCGGTCAGCGAACGGCGCCGGGCCGGCGCCTGCCGTCCGGCGAACTCTAGAACTCTAACGCACCACGAGCGCGGGAGCTCACCATGAGCTCCCGCGCCTCGTAGCAGCGTGCGGCCACCCGGGATCGGACCTAACGTTCGGTCACCGTGCCACCGGCGGCGGTGATCTTCTCCTTCGCGCTGGCGGAGAAGGCGTCTGCGGTGACGTTGTACGCCACGGAGACGTCGCCGGTGCCGAGGATCTTGACCGGCCGGTTCTTGCGAACCGCGCCCTTGGCGACCAGCGCCTCCACCGTGACCTCGCCGCCCTCGGGGAACAGCTCGGCCAGCTTGTCCAGGTTCACGACCTGGTACTCGGTCTTGAACAGCGCGTTGGAGAAGCCCTTCAGCTTCGGCACCCGCCGCTGGAGCGGCATCTGGCCGCCCTCGAAGCCCGGGCGCACGGACTTACGGGCCTTCGTACCCTTCGTACCACGACCGGCCGTCTTGCCCTTGGACGCCTCACCGCGACCCTTGCGGGTCTTGGGCCGGTGGGCGCCGGGGGCCGGCCGCAGGTCGTGGATGCGCAGCGGAGCGTTCTCCGGCATGCCTAGTCGACCTCCTCAACGGTCACCAGGTGCGACACCACGGCGACCATGCCCCGGATCTCGGGCTTGTCCTCCTTGATGACGACCTGACCGATACGACGGAGGCCCAGCGAACGCAGCGACTCGCGCTGGCTCTTGTTGCCCCCGATCTTCGAGCGGACCTGCGTGATCTTCAGTCGCGCCATGTCAGCTCACCGCCCTTGCCGCGGCGGCCTCGGCGAGGCCCTCCGCACGAGCCCTCAGCATCGCCGCCGGGGCGACGTGCTCAAGCGGCAGGCCGCGGCGAGCCGCGATCTCCTCCGGACGCTTGAGCTGCTTCAGCGCCGCCACAGTGGCGTGCACGATGTTGATCGGGTTGTCCGAGCCGAGCGACTTGGAGAGCACGTCGTGGATGCCCGCGCACTCCAGCACCGCGCGCACCGGACCACCCGCGATCACACCGGTACCGGGCGCCGCCGGACGCAGCAGCACGACGCCGGCCGCGTCCTCGCCCTGCACCGCGTGCGGGATCGTGCCCTGAATGCGCGGCACGCGGAAGAAGTGCTTCTTGGCCTCCTCGACGCCCTTGGCGATAGCCGCGGGCACCTCCTTGGCCTTGCCGTAGCCGACGCCGACCATGCCGTTGCCGTCGCCGACCACGACCAGGGCGGTGAAGCTGAAGCGCCGGCCGCCCTTGACGACCTTCGCCACTCGGTTGATCTTGACTACGCGCTCGATGTACGAGACGCCCTTGTCTGCGGCACCACCGCGGCGATCTTCGCGACGGTCCCGCCGCTCACCACCGCCGGCACCGCGCCGCGGAGCTGCAGCCATCAGTGGTTCCTCTTCTCGTTCTCGGTACGGGTGGGCATCATCTCAGAACTCCAGCCCACCCTCACGGGCACTGTCGGCCAGGGCGGCGATACGACCGGCGTACCGGTAGCCGCCACGGTCGAAGACGACCTTCTGGATGCCGCGGGCCTTGGCCCGCTCGGCGAGCAGGGCCCCGACCTTCCTGGCCTTCTCGGTCTTGGTGCCTTCGGCGTTCCGCAGACTCGGGTCGAGCGTGGACACGCTCAGCAGCGTGTGACCGACGGTGTCGTCGATCACCTGCACCCACATGTGACGCGCGGTGCGGTTGACGACGACGCGCGGCCGCTCGGGCGTACCCACGACCTTCTTGCGGACCCGCCGGTGGCGACGAAGGCGCGCGACGGCACGCGGGGCGGTGCGCTTCCTGACCTTGCCGTACGTGAAGGCCATGACTACTTACCAGCCTTTCCGACCTTACGGCGGATGGCCTCGCCCACGTACCGCACGCCCTTGCCCTTGTACGGATCGGGCTTGCGGAGCTTACGGATGTTGGCGGCCACCTCACCGACCTTCTGCTTGTCGATCCCGTCCACGTGGAACAGCGTGGGCTTCTCGACGCGGAAGGTGATGCCTTCGGGGGCGTCCACGATAATCGGGTGGCTGTAGCCCAGCGAGAACTCGAGCTGCTTCGGGCCCTTCGCCTGGACGCGGTAGCCGACGCCGTGGATCTCCAGCGACTTCGTGTAGCCCTGGGTCACCCCGGTCACCATGTTGGCGATCAGGGTGCGGGACAGCCCGTGCAGCGCGCGCACCTTCTTCTCGTCGCTCGGCCGGGTGACCCGGATCGTGCCGTCCTCGGCACGGGTCACCTTGATCGGCTCGGCGACCGTGTGGGTGAGCGTGCCCTTCGGGCCCTTGACCGTGACCTGCTGGCCGTCGATCGTGACGTCCACGCCGGCGGGTACGGGGATGGGCTGCCGTCCGACTCGCGACATGCTCTGCCTCCTCCCCTCGTCACCACACGTAGGCGAGGACTTCCCCGCCCACTCCGCGCTTCTTGGCCTGCTTGTCGGTCATCAGGCCGTGGGACGTCGAGATGATCGCGACGCCCAGGCCACCGAGGACCCGCGGCAGGTTGTCCTTCTTCGCGTACACCCGCAGGCCGGGCTTGGAGACCCGCCGCAGGCCGGAGATGGCCCGCTCACGGCTGGGGCCGTACTTGAGCTCGACCACAAGGTTCTTGCCGACCTTGCCGTCCTCGACGGACCAGCTCTGAATGTAGCCCTCCTGCTGGAGGATCTCGGCGATGTGCGCCTTGATCTTCGAGTACGGCATGGTCACGGTGTCGTGATATGCCGCATTCGCGTTACGCAGACGCGTCAGCATGTCTGCGATCGGGTCGGTCATCGTCATGGCCGCTGGCCTTCCTCACCGCGGTTTCCCTCTTGCAGGACCTGCGGTGTCCAGGCGGACGTCACCGGGGCCGGCGTGGGCGGTTCGCTCTCCCACGGCCCGCTCCGGCCACGTCCTGCGTCTAACAACTCCTCCGGAACGCCGAGTGTCGGCTCGGCTTACCAGCTCGACTTGGTGATGCCGGGCAGCTCGCCGCGGTGCGCCATCTCGCGGAAGCAGATCCGGCACAGGCCGAACTTACGGAACACGGCGCGCGGACGCCCGCACCGCGTGCACCGGGTGTAGGCCCGGACCTTGAACTTGGGCTTCCGCGCCGCCTTGGCGATCAGCGCCTTCTTCGCCATGATCGTCTCTCCTCTTCTACGCTTCCTTGAACGGGAAGCCGAGGTGCCGCAGCAGCGCCCGGCCCTGCTCGTCGTTCGGCGCCGACGTCACGACCGTGATGTCCATGCCACGCGGCCGGTCCACGCGGTCCTGGTCGACCTCGTGGAACATCACCTGCTCGGTGAGGCCGAAGGTGTAGTTGCCGTGGCCGTCGAACTGGTTCGGCGACAGGCCGCGGAAGTCCCGGATCCGGGGCAGCGCGAGCGTCAGCAGCCGGTCGAGGAACTCCCACATCCGGTCACCGCGCAGCGTGACGTGCGCGCCGATCGGCATGCCCTCACGCAGCTTGAACTGGGCGATGGAACGGCGCGCCCGGGCGATCGCCGGCTTCTGCCCGGTGATCGCGGCCAGGTCGCGGATCGCGCCCTCGATGAGCTTGGAGTCCCGGGCCGCCTCGCCGATCCCCATGTTGACCTTGACCTTGGTCACCGTGGGGACCTGCATGATGTTGCGGATGCCGAACTCCTCGCGCAGCTTCGGCACGATCTCATTGCGATAGCGGTGCTTGAGGCGAGGCCCGTCGTAGGCGACCTCGGTTACGGTGGCGGTCATCAGCTGTCCTCACCCGATTCGTCGGCCTCGCTCTTGGAGGTCTTCTTCGCGGGCTTGTCGTCGTCCTTCTTCGGCGGCTCTTCCTTGAGCTTCTTGACGTTGCTCGCGTGGATGGGGGCCTCCATCCGCCGCACGCCGCCCTGGCCGGCACGGGGACCCTGGTGGGTCACCTTCGAGTGCTTGGTGATCATGTTGACGCCCTCGACCACCACACGCTGCTCGCGGGGGTAGGCGGCGATGATCCGGCCCTTGGCCCCCTTGTCCTTGCCTGCGATGACCTGGACGTAGTCGCCCTTCTTCACGTGCAGCTTCGGCGGCATCAGATCACCTCCGGGGCGAGCGAGATGATGCGCATGAACTTCTTCTCGCGCAGCTCCCGGCCGACCGGGCCGAAGATACGCGTGCCACGCGGGTCGCCGTTGTCCTTGATCAGGACGGCGGCGTTCTCATCGAAGCGGATGTAGGAGCCGTCGGGGCGGCGGCGCTCCTTGGTGGTGCGCACCACGACAGCCTTGACCACGTCACCCTTCTTGACACCGGCGCCGGGAAGGGCGTCCTTCACCGTCGCGACGATGACGTCGCCGATACCCGCGTAGCGCCGACCCGAGCCGCCGAGCACCCGGATGCAGAGGATCTCCTTCGCACCCGTGTTGTCGGCGACCTTGAGTCGCGACTCCTGCTGGATCACGTCAAACTCCCGTGTGTCACGCCGGTTCTCATTTCTGAGCCTGGCGGAACCAACTCTGTCCGAACCCCCTTGGAGAAGGGGGGTGGCGGGGCCTGGCGGCCCCGCACCGTCACTTGGCCTTCTCGAGAATCTCGACCACGCGCCACCGCTTGGTGGCGGACAGCGGCCGGGTCTCCATCAGGAGCACGCGGTCGCCGACCCGGCAGGCGTTGTTCTCGTCGTGGGCCTTGTACTTCTTGGTACGGCGGATGACCTTGCCGTACAGCGGGTGCTTGACGCGGTCCTCGACGGAGACCACAACGGTCTTGTCCATCTTGTCGCTGACCACCACGCCCTCGCGGGTCTTGCGGTGGCTCCGCGTCCTCGCGGCCTTCTCGGCCACTGCGCCACCCGTGGCCGGCTGCGCAGCCTCGCTCACTCGCTCTCCTCCTTCTCGATCTTGACGATCCCGAGCTCACGCTCGCGCATCACGGTGTAGATTCGAGCGATCTCGCGACGGACTTGACGCAGCCTGGCGGTGTTCTCCAGCTGCCCGGTCGCCGACTGGAAGCGAAGGTTGAACAGCTCCTCCTTCGCCTCCTTCAGCTTCTGGACAAGCTCGTCGTGCTCCAGCGGCCGCAGTTCCTCCGCGGTCAGGCCCTTAGCCATCAGGCTTCACCCACTTCCCGCTTCACAAAGCGGCACTTCATCGGGAGCTTGTGCATGGCACGCCGCAGCGCCTCACGGGCGACCGGCTCGGACACACCGGCGAGCTCGAACATCACACGGCCCGGCTTGACGTTGGCGATCCACCACTCCGGCGAACCCTTACCGGAACCCATACGGGTCTCGGCCGGCTTCTTGGTGAGCGGGCGGTCCGGGAAGATGTTGATCCACACCTTCCCGCCACGGCGGATGTGCCGGGTCATGGCGATACGAGCGGCCTCGATCTGCCGGTTGGTGACGTAGGCGTGCTCGAGCGCCTGGATGCCGTACTCACCGAAGTGCACCTTGGTGCCGCCCTTGGCCATGCCGCTCCGCTTCGGCCGGTGCTGCTTGCGGTGCTTGACCTTGCGCGGGATCAGCATGTCAGCTTGCCTCCCCTTGCTGTGCGGCCTGCGCGGCCTCGGCGGGGGCGGCCTGGGCGGCCGCCTCGGTGGACCGGGCCTGGCGCTCGCCACGGCTCCGGCGCGGACGCTCACGGCGCGGGCGGCGCTCGTCCCGGCGCCCGGCCCGGGCGCCGGCCGCGGCGGCCTCACGCTCGGCGCGGGTGGCCGGGGCGTCGCCCTTGTAGATCCACACCTTCACGCCGATCCGGCCGAAGGTGGTGCGGGCCTCGTAGAAGCCGTAGTCGATGTCGGCGCGCAGCGTGTGCAGCGGCACCCGGCCCTCGCGGTAGAACTCCGAGCGCGACATCTCGGCGCCGCCGAGACGGCCCGAGCACTGCACCCGGATGCCCTTCGCGCCGCTCTTCATCGCGGACTGCATCGCCTTCCGCATGGCGCGGCGGAACGAGACACGGCTGGACAGCTGCTCGGCCACCCCCTGGGCGACGAGCTGCGCGTCGATCTCGGGGTTCTTCACCTCGAGGATGTTGAGCTGGACCTGCTTGCCGGTCAGCTTCTCGAGGTCGCTACGGATACGGTCCGCCTCGGCGCCCCGACGCCCGATGACGATGCCAGGCCGCGCGGTGTGGATGTCCACCTGCACACGGTCGGTGGTGCGCTCGATCTCGACCTTGGAGATCCCGGCCCGCTCCATGCCCCGCTGCAGCATGCGGCGGATGGCGACGTCCTCGGCCACGTAGGCCTTGTACAGCTTGTCGGCGTACCACCGGCTCTTGTGGTCGGTGGTGATCCCGAGGCGGAACCCGTGCGGGTTGACTTTCTGCCCCACTAGCGGGTCCTTCCCTTCGGCTTGCCACGGCCCGCCTTGGCCTCGGGCCGGGACTCGACGACAACGGTGATGTGGCTCGTCCGCTTGTTGATCCGGAACGCGCGGCCCTGCGCGCGGGCGCGGTACCGCTTCAGCGTCGGCCCCTCGTCGACCCACGCGCGGCTGACCCACAGCGTGTCGCGGTCGAGCTTGAAGTTGTGCTCGGCGTTCGCCATCGCGCTCGCCAGCACCTTGTACACGGTCTCGCTGGCCCGCTGGGGAGCGAACCGCAGCACGGCCTGCGCCTCCGATGCGGGCAGCCCGCGAATGAGGTCCACCACGCGGCGGGCCTTCCGGGGCGTGACGCGGACGTACCGCGCCGTGGCCCTGGCTTCCATGGCTATCTCCTCGCTACCTGGCTGTTACCGTCGGCTGCGCCGTTCTTCCTTGACGTGGCTGCGGAACGTCCGCGTGGGCGCGAACTCACCGAGCTTGTGACCGATCATCTGCTCGGTGATGAACACCGGGACGTGCTTGCGGCCGTCGTGCACGGCGATCGTGTGGCCGATCATCTCCGGCACGATCATCGAGCGCCGCGACCACGTCTTGATGACGTTCTTGGTGCCCTTCTCGTTCTGCGCGATCACCTTCTTCATCAGGTGATCGTCCACGAAGGGACCCTTCTTGAGGCTACGTGGCATGTCGGCTGCTCCTACCGCTTCTTCTTGGCCCGACGACGGATGATCAGCCGGTCACTGGGCTTCTTGGCCCGGCGGGTACGGCCCTCGGGCTTACCCTTCGGGTTCACCGGGTGACGACCACCGGAGGTCTTGCCCTCACCACCACCGTGCGGGTGGTCGACCGGGTTCATCGCCACGCCACGGACGCTGGGGCGCTTGCCCTTCCACCGCATACGGCCGGCCTTGCCCCAGTTGATGTTGGACTGCTCGGCGTTGCCGACCTGGCCGATCGTGGCGCGGCAGCGCACGTCGACCATGCGCACCTCGCCGGACGGCATGCGCAGCGTGGCGTACATGCCCTCCTTGGCGAGCAGCTGGATCTGCGCGCCGGCCGAACGCCCGAGCTTAGCGCCCCCGCCCGGCTTCAGCTCCACCGCGTGGACGAAGGTACCGGTCGGGATGTTGCGCAGCGGCAGGCAGTTGCCCACCTTGATGTCCGCACCCGGACCGTTCTCGATCCGGTCGCCCTGCTTGATCCCCGCCGGGGCGAGGATGTAGCGCTTCTCGCCGTCCGCGTAGTGCAGCAGCGCGATACGGGAGGTGCGGTTCGGGTCGTACTCGATGTGCGCGACCTTCGCCGGGATCCCGTCCTTGTCGTTCCTGCGGAAGTCGATGATCCGGTACGCACGCTTGTGGCCGCCGCCCTGGTGGCGAGCCGTCACGCGGCCGTGCGCGTTCCGTCCGCCCTTACTGTGCAGGGGGCGGAGCAGCGACTTCTCCGGTCGGCTGCGGGTGATCTCGGCGAAGTCCGAGACGCTCGCCCCGCGACGACCGGGCGTCGTCGGCTTGTATTTACGGATGCCCATCTTTTTCGTTCATCCCTGTTCGTGTTCGGTTACGACGCCTCTGGAACCCTGTGGAGGGCTGCTGCGTCGCGGCGAGGGCGCCGGGGTCCGGTGGCGGACCGGCGCTCCCCTGCGGGTCGTCCCCCGGCTCAGCCGACCGGGCCGAAGATGTCGATCCGGTCGCCCTCGGCGAGGGTGACGATCGCGCGCTTGGTGTCCGGGCGCTTGCCCTCACCGCGCCGGGTGCGCTTGCGCTTCCCCTTGCGGTTGATGGTGTTGACGCCCTTGACCTTGACGCCGAAGATCTTCTCGACGGCGATCTTCACCTGCGTCTTGTTCGCGTCCGGGTGGACCAGGAACGTGTACTTGTTGTACTCGTCGATCAGGCCGTAGCTCTTCTCAGAGATGACCGGCTTGATGATGATGTCGCGCGGGTCGGCGATCTTCTCCATTACTCGCTGTCCTTCCCGCTCTTGCTCAGCCGGGCCACGACCTTCTCATAGGCCGCCCGGGTGAAGACCACGTCCTCGTTGCACAGCACGTCGTAGGTGTTGAGCTGGCCGGCGTCCAGCAGGTGCACCTCCGGGACGTTGCGCAGGCTGAGCCAGGTGGTGCGGTCGCCCTCGTCCACCACGACCAGGACGGTCTTGGCCTGCGTGATCCGGCGCAGCGCGGCGAGCGCCTCCTTGGTCTTGGGGGTGTCGCCGGAGATCAGCTCGGTCACCACGTGGACGCGGCCCGCCTGGGCCCGGTCCGACAGCGCGCCGCGCAGCGCGGCGGCCTTCATCTTCTTCGGGGTGCGCTGGGCGTAGTCCCGCGGCACGGGGCCGTGGACGGTGCCACCGCCGGTGAACTGCGGCGCCCGGATCGAACCCTGCCGGGCCCGGCCGGTGCCCTTCTGCCGGTACGGCTTCTTACCACCACCGGAGACCTCGCCCCGGGTCTTGGTCTTGTGCGTGCCCTGCCGGCTCGCCGCGAGCTGCGCGACCACGACCTGGTGGATCAGCGGGACGTTCACCTTGGCGGCGAAGATGCTGTCCGGCAGCTCCACCGTGCCGGTCGTGGCGCCGCTGGCGTCCCGGACGTCGATCGTCGTCGTCACTTGGCCACGGCTCCCTTCTTGACAGCGGTGCGGATGAGGACGAGGCTCCCGTTCGGGCCGGGCACGGCACCCTTGACGAGGATGAGCCCCTTCTCCGCGTCGACCGCCTGCACCTTCAGGTTCTGCACGGTGGTACGGGCGTTGCCCTTGCGGCCCGCCATGCGCAGACCCTTGAACACGCGGCCGGGGGTGGCGCACGCGCCGATGGAGCCGGGCGAACGGTGCTTGCGCTGGGTACCGTGCGAGGCGGCCAGACCGCCGAAGCCGTGCCGCTTCATGACGCCGGCGAAGCCCTTGCCCTTGCTCCGGCCGGTGACGTCGACGTACTGACCGGGCTGGAAGATGTCGACGCGGATCTCCTGGCCGATCTGGTACTCGGCGGCGTCGTCGGTGCGGATCTCCGCGAAGTAGCGACGCGGAGTGATGTTGTGCTTGCGCAGGTAGTCACCGAGCGGCTTGTTGACCTTGCGCGGATCCACCTGCCCATAGCCGAGCTGGATGGCCGAGTAGCCGTCCCGCTCGGGAGTGCGGACGCGGGTGACCACGCACGGACCGGCCTCGACGACGGTGACCGGGACGACCCGGTTGTTCTCGTCGAAGACCTGGGTCATGCCGAGCTTCTTGCCCAGGACGCCCTTGATCTGCTTAGCCATGTCAGTGCGTTCCCTCAGAGCTTGATCGAGATGTCGACGCCCGCAGGCAGATCGAGCCGCATCAGCGAGTCGACCGTCTTCGGCGTCGGGTCGATGATGTCAATCAGCCGCTTGTGCGTGCGCATCTCGAAGTGCTCGCGGCTGTCCTTGTACTTGTGCGGCGAGCGGATGACGCAATACACGTTCTTCTCGGTCGGCAGCGGCACCGGGCCCGCGACCTTCGCTCCGGTCCGCGTCACCGTCTCAACGATCTTCTTGGCCGAGCTGTCGATGACCTCGTGGTCATAGGCCTTAAGCCGGATGCGGATCTTCTGTCCCGCCATAGTGGCCTCGGTGTCCTTCGCTGTCGTCCTGTAGAAGCTTCACGCGGTCTGATTGCCGCCGGTTGTTGTGAGTCGTCCTGCGGGCGGTGCCCCATGGCGCGCGATCCTGACGGGCGCCTCGGCGAGCCCGGCTCGGCCGTCTCTCCCATGGTTAGGCGGTCGGCCCCGGAATGGGGCCGACCGCCGCCCCGCGGTCGAACTACTTGATGATCTTGGTCACGTTGCCGGCGCCGACGGTACGGCCACCCTCACGGATCGCGAACTTGAGGCCCTCCTCCATCGCGACCGGCTGGATGAGCTCGACCCGCATCGTCGTGTTGTCGCCCGGCATGACCATCTCGACGCCCTCGGGCAGGTGAACCACACCGGTGACGTCGGTGGTCCGGAAGTAGAACTGCGGCCGGTAGTTGTTGAAGAACGGCGTGTGCCGGCCACCCTCGTCCTTGGCGAGGACGTAGACCTGCGCCTCGAACTCGGTGTGCGGGGTGGTCGTGCCCGGCTTGATGACACACTGGCCGCGCTCGACCTCCTCGCGCTTCACGCCACGGAGCAGCAGACCGACGTTGTCGCCGGCGCGGCCCTCGTCGAGGAGCTTGCGGAACATCTCCACGCCGGTGACGGTCGTGGTGAGGCTCTTGTCGCGGATACCGATGATCTCGACGGTGTCGTTGACCTTGACGGTACCGCGCTCGATACGGCCGGTCACCACGGTACCGCGACCGGTGATCGAGAAGACGTCCTCGATCGGCATGAGGAACGGCTTGTCGATGTCGCGGGTCGGCTCCGGCACGTGCTCGTCGACCGCGTTCATGAGCTCGATGATCGAGTCGGCCCACTTCGGGTCGCCCTCGAGAGCCTTGAGCGCGGAGACGCGGATCACCGGCACCTCGTCGCCCGGGAAGTCCTGGGAGTTGAGCAGCTCGCGGACCTCGAGCTCGACGAGCTCCATGATCTCCTCGTCGTCGACCATGTCGGCCTTGTTGAGGGCGACGACGATGTACGGCACGCCGACCTGGCGGGCGAGGAGCACGTGCTCCTTGGTCTGCGGCATCGGGCCGTCGGTCGCGGCGACCACGAGGATGGCGCCGTCCATCTGGGCGGCACCGGTGATCATGTTCTTCACGTAGTCGGCGTGACCGGGGCAGTCGACGTGCGCGTAGTGCCGCTTCTCGGTCTGGTACTCGACGTGCGAGATGGAGATGGTGATACCGCGGGCCTTCTCCTCAGGCGCCTTGTCGATCTTGTCGAACGGGGTCGCCTCGTTCAGCTCCGGGTAACGGTCGTGGAGCACCTTGGTGATCGCCGCGGTCAGAGTGGTCTTGCCGTGGTCGATGTGCCCAATGGTGCCGATGTTCACGTGCGGCTTGGTCCGCTCGAACTTGGCCTTGGCCACTGGATCTGTCTCCTTAGAGATTTCTGACTGGACTTGCGCTGTTACGTCCGGCCCGGACGGTTACTCACTCGCCGCGGGCCTTCGCGACGATCTCCTTGGCGATGCCCTCCGGCACCTCCGCGTAGGAGTCGAACTGCATGCTGTAGACCGCCCGGCCCTGGGTCCTGCTGCGCAGGTCACCCACATACCCGAACATCTCTGACAGCGGGACCAAAGCGCGGATCACCTTCGCCCCTGCGCGGTCCTCCATGGCCTGGATCTGTCCCCGGCGGCCGTTGAGGTCGCCGATGACGTCGCCCATGTACTCCTCAGGGGTGGTGACCTCCACCGACATCACCGGCTCGAGCAGCACGGGCTCCGCCTTGCGGGCGGCCTCCTTGAAGGCCATGGAGCCGGCGATCTTGAAGGCCATCTCCGACGAGTCGACCTCGTGGTAGGCGCCGTCCTGCAGGGTCACCTTCACGCCGACCATCGGGTAGCCGGCGAGCACGCCGAACTCCGCGGCCTCCTGGGCGCCCGCGTCCACCGACGGGATGAACTCCCGCGGGATGCGTCCACCGGTGATGTTGTTCTGGAACTCGTAGCCGTCGTTGCCCTCGCCCAGCGGCTCAAGGTCGATGACCACCTTGGCGTACTGGCCGGCGCCACCGGTCTGCTTCTTGAAGGTGCACTCGACACCCTCCACCTTGCGGCGGATGGTCTCGCGGTACGCGACCTGGGGACGGCCGACGTTCGCCTCGACCTTGAACTCGCGGCGCATGCGGTCGATGATGATCTCGAGGTGGAGCTCGCCCATCCCCCAGATCACCGTCTGCCCGGTCTCCTCGTCGCGGCGGACCTGGAAGGACGGGTCCTCCTCGGCGAGGCGCTGGATCGCGGTCGACAGCTTCTCCTGGTCGGCCTTGGACTTGGGCTCGATCGCGACGTTGATCACCGGGGCCGGGAACGTCATCGACTCCAGAACCACCGGGTCGTTCATGTCGCAGAGCGTGTCACCCGTGGTGGTGTCCTTGAGGCCCATCACGGCGACGATCTGCCCGGCGGACGCCGACTGGCGCTCTTCGCGCTTGTTGGCGTGCATCTGGAAGATCTTGCCGATGCGCTCCTTCTTGCCCTTGACCGAGTTGTACACCTGCATGCCGTTCTCGAGCTTGCCGGAGTAGATCCGGATGTAGGTGAGACGGCCCAGGTGCTGGTCGCTCATGATCTTGAAGGCGAGCGCGGCGAACGGCTCGTTCGGGTCCGAGTGCCGCTCGATCACCTCGTCCTCGTTGCCGACCGCGTGACCCTTGATCGACGGGATGTCGGTCGGAGCCGGCAGGTAGTTGACGATCGCGTCGAGCAGCGGCTGCACGCCCTTGTTCTTGAACGCGCTGCCGCACAGCACCGGCGTCACCTTGTTGGCGATGGTGGCGCGCCGGATCGCCGCGATGAGCTGCTCCTCGGTGGGCTCGGTGCCCTCGAGGTAGAGCTCCATCAGCTCGTCGTCGTTCTCGGCGACCGTCTCGAGCAGCTTCTCGCGCCACTCGCGGGCGGCGTCGATGTGGTCGGCGTCGATGTCGATGGTGTCGTACATCTCGCCCTTGACCGCCTCGGGCCGCCACACCAGGGCCTTCATCTTGACCAGGTCGATGACGCCCCGGAAGTCGGCCTCGACGCCGAGCGGGAGCTGGATCGGCAGCGGCGTGGCGTTCAGCCGGGACACGATCATGTCGACGCAGCGGTGGAACTCCGCGCCGACCCGGTCCATCTTGTTCACGAAGCAGATGCGGGGCACGCCGTACCGGTCGGCCTGACGCCAGACCGTCTCGGACTGGGGCTCCACACCGGCGACGGCATCGAACACCGCGACCGCGCCGTCGAGGACGCGGAGCGAGCGCTCCACCTCGATGGTGAAGTCGACGTGGCCGGGCGTGTCGATGATGTTGATGGTGTGGCCGAGCCAGGAGCAGGTGGTCGCAGCGGAGGTGATGGTGATACCACGCTCCTGCTCCTGCTCCATCCAGTCCATGGTGGCCGAGCCCTCATGGGTCTCACCGATCTTGTAGTTGATGCCGGTGTAGAACAGGATGCGCTCGGTCGTCGTGGTCTTGCCCGCGTCGATATGGGCCATGATCCCGATGTTGCGGACCTTGGCCAGGTCAATTGCGGTCGTAGTGGCCACTTGTCTCGCGTCCTCGTCTCGTTGTTCTCACCCGGGCCGGCCAGGGCTTCGTCCCCGCCATTCCGGCTCGTGGCGCTACCAGCGGTAGTGGGCGAAGGCCTTGTTGGACTCGGCCATCTTGTGGGTGTCCTCGCGCCGCTTCACGCTGGCGCCGAGGCCGTTGCTCGCGTCGAGCAGCTCGTTCATCAGCCGCTCGGTCATCGTCTTCTCCCGGCGCTGCCGGGCGTACTGCACGATCCAGCGCAGCGCCAGCGTGGTGCTGCGAGCCGCACGCACCTCAACCGGGACCTGGTAGGTGGCGCCACCGACCCGGCGGCTGCGCACCTCGAGGGTCGGCTTCACGTTGTCGAGGGCCCGCTTCAGGGTGACGACCGGGTCGTTCCCGGTCTTCTCCCGGCAGCCCTCCAGAGCGCCGTACACGATGCGCTGCGCGAGCGAACGCTTGCCGTTCAGCAGCACCTTGTTGATGAGCGCGGTCACCAACGGCGAGCCGTACACCGGGTCCGCGACCAACTGACGGCGACCAGCGGGGCCTTTCCGCGGCATGTCAGCTCTTCTCCTTCTTCGCGCCGTAACGGCTGCGGGCCTGCTTGCGGTTGCGGACACCCTGGGTGTCCAGCGCACCGCGGATGATCTTGTAACGAACACCCGGCAGGTCCTTCACACGACCGCCGCGCACCAGCACGTTCGAGTGCTCCTGGAGGTTGTGGCCGACCCCGGGAATGTAGGCGGTCACCTCGATGCCATTGGAGAGCCGCACACGGGCCACCTTGCGGAGCGCCGAGTTCGGCTTCTTGGGGGTGGTGGTGTAGACGCGCGTGCAGACACCGCGCCGCTGCGGGCTCCCCTTGAGCGCCGGGGTCTTGGTCTTACTGACCTTTGCCTGGCGGCCCTTGCGGACCAGCTGCTGAATCGTGGGCACCGCGTCTCCGTTCGTGCATTCGCCGGTAGTTCGTTCTTGTGCTTTCGCAGGTGCTGCCGGTGTCGTGACCTGCAGGTTTGTGGTCTCCCCCGACCCCCGCGCTCGGGCGTGTCGCGGCAGTTGCCGACACGTCTGAACCGAGACCTGTCGAGCGGAGGAGGGACACACGGTGCTCGCCGGTCTCGTCAGACCGCGGCGAGCGCACGCATGCGAGCCCATGAACTCACGGGCACGAAGGAAAAGCCTACCCAGGGCTTCGCATCGCGTCAAAACGACGGTATCCGAGTGGATCCCGCCGTGTTGTGGTTCACCGCCGGCGCCCTTGAGGCACTCAATGGACACCGGACGTTATGGGCTCGGGTCAAGTGTAGCGGCACTCCGCCCCTCCCACACGCATTCGCACGCAACCCCCCGGCGTACAAATGGCGACATCCGGATAACGGAACACCGCCGCCGGCAAAAATCGCGGAGATCCGTGCCGCCCGGGCCGCCGGCGCCTCGCGCGGCCCGGGCGGCACGGCGGCGGCGCGCGTGCCCGCGCCCCGGCGGCAAAGACACCTATATAAAGACGTATGCAAACGGGAACGCCCGGCCCTGTGGCAGGGCCGGGCGTTCCGGACGCCGTCGCCGAACCCGGGCGGTCCGGCTCACGGATCAGCGGTTGTACTGACCGAAGTCGTACTCCTCCAGCGGCACGGCCTCGCCGGTGCCCGAGCCGAAGGTGTAGTCGGACGTCGAACCGTCGTAGCCGCCGACGGTGTACATCGCGGCCTTCGCCTCCTCGGTCGGCTCGACCCGGATGTTCCGGTACTGGGGCATGCCCGTGCCGGCCGGGATGAGCTTACCGATGATGACGTTCTCCTTCAGGCCGACCAGCTGGTCCGACTTGGCGTGGATCGCCGCGTCGGTGAGCACCCGGGTGGTCTCCTGGAAGGAGGCCGCCGACAGCCAGGACTCGGTCGCGAGCGACGCCTTGGTGATGCCCATGAGCACCGGGCGGCCGGACGCGGGCTGACCGCCCTGGGCGACCACCTCGCGGTTGATCTGCTCGAACTTCGGCCGCTCGACCAGCTCGCCGGGGAGCAGGTCGGTGTCGCCGGACTCGAGCACGTTCACCCGCTTGAGCATCTGGCGCACGATGATCTCGATGTGCTTGTCGTGGATCGAGACACCCTGCGACCGGTACACCTTCTGGACCTCGGCCACGACGTGCATCTGCACCGCCCGCGGACCGAGGATGCGCAGCACCTCGTTCGGGTTGACCGCACCGGCGACGAGCTGCTGGCCGACCTCGACGTGGTCGCCGTCGTTGACGAGCAGGCGGGCCCGCATCGAGACCGGGTAGGAGACCTCGTCCGAGCCGTCGTCCGGAACGATGACGATCTTCCGGCTCTTGTCGGTCTCCTCGATGCGCACCCGGCCGGAGGCCTCGCTGATCGGCGCGACACCCTTCGGCACCCGCGCCTCGAACAGCTCGGTGACACGCGGCAGACCGTGGGTGATGTCGGCACCCGCCACACCACCGGTGTGGAAGGTCCGCATGGTCAGCTGGGTACCCGGCTCACCGATCGACTGGGCGGCGATGATGCCGACCGCCTCGCCGACGTCGACGAGCTTGCCGGTCGCGAGCGAGCGGCCGTAGCACATCGCGCAGACGCCGATCTTCGACTCGCAGACCAGCGGGCTGCGCACCCGGACCTGCTCCACGCCGGCCTCGACCAGCGCGGTGACGATCGCGTCGTTGATGTCGATGCCCTTCGCCGCGATGAGCTTGCCGTCCACCACGACGTCCTCGGCGAGGATGCGCGCGTGGACGCTGTTCTCCACGGCCTCGGCCTTGACCAGGTTGCCCCGGTAGTCGCGCTCGGCCACGCGCAGCGGGATGGCCCGGTCGGTGCCGCAGTCGACCTCGCGGACGATGACGTCCTGCGCCACGTCGACCAGACGCCGGGTGAGGTAACCGGAGTCCGCGGTCCGCAGCGCGGTGTCGGCGAGACCCTTCCGCTGGCCGTGGGTGGAGACGAAGTACTCCAGCACCGACAGGCCCTCGCGGAACGAGGACTTGATCGGCCGCGGGATCGTCTCACCCTTGGTGTTCGACACCAGGCCACGGATGCCGGCGATCTGGCGGACCTGCATGAGGTTCCCTCGCGCACCGGACTGGACCATCATCCAGACCGGGTTGTTGCGCGGGAACGCCTTGGTCATGTCCTCGGTGACCTCGCTGGTCGCGTGGGTCCAGATCTCGATGAGCTCCTGGCGGCGCTCCTCGTCGGTGATCAGACCGCGCTCGTACTCACGCTGCACCTTGTCGGCGCGGCGCTCGTACTCCTCCATGATCTCGGCCTTGCGCGGCGGGGCCACGACGTCCTCGATCGCGATCGTGACGCCGGCCCGGGTCGCCCAGTGGAACCCGGCGTCCTTGAGCGCGTCGAGGGCCGCGGCGAGCTGCACCTTCGGGTACCGCTCGGCGAGCTCGTTGACGATCTGGGACAGCTGCTTCTTACCGACCTGCTGGTTGACGAAGTGGTAGTCGTCCGGCAGCGTCTCGTTGAACAGGCAGCGGCCGAGCGTGGTCTCGAGCGTGAACGGGTCGCCCGGCTGCCAGCCCTCGGGGGGCTGCCAGTCGCGCGGCGGGACCGCGTTGCGCATGCGGACCTTGATCTTGGCCTGCATGTCGAGCTCGCGCCGGTCGTACGCCATGAGCGCCTCGGCCACCGAGGAGAAGGCACGGCCCTCGCCGAGCGCGCCCTCCTCCATCGTGGTGAGCCAGTACAGGCCGATGACCATGTCCTGGGTGGGCATCGTCACCGGCTTGCCGTCCGCAGGCTTGAGGATGTTGTTCGTCGACAACATCAGGATGCGGGCCTCGGCCTGCGCCTCGGCGGACAGCGGTAGGTGCACCGCCATCTGGTCGCCGTCGAAGTCCGCGTTGAACGCGGTGCAGACCAGCGGGTGGATCTGGATCGCCTTGCCCTCGACCAGCTGCGGCTCGAACGCCTGGATGCCGAGGCGGTGCAGGGTCGGCGCCCGGTTGAGCAGCACCGGGTGCTCGGCGATCACCTCTTCGAGCACGTCCCACACGACCGGGCGGGCCCGCTCCACCATGCGCTTGGCCGACTTGATGTTCTGCGCGTGGTTCAGGTCGACCAGGCGCTTCATCACGAACGGCTTGAACAGCTCCAGCGCCATCTGCTTGGGCAGACCGCACTGGTGCAGCTTGAGCTGCGGGCCGACGACGATCACCGAACGGCCGGAGTAGTCGACACGCTTACCGAGCAGGTTCTGGCGGAACCGGCCCTGCTTACCCTTCAGCATGTCGGACAGCGACTTCAGCGGGCGGTTGCCCGGGCCGGTCACCGGACGGCCGCGGCGGCCGTTGTCGAACAGCGCGTCGACGGCCTCCTGCAGCATGCGCTTCTCGTTGTTGACGATGATCTCCGGCGCGCCGAGGTCGAGCAGCCTCTTCAGCCGGTTGTTCCGGTTGATCACCCGGCGGTAGAGGTCGTTGAGGTCGGAGGTCGCGAACCGGCCACCGTCGAGCTGCACCATGGGCCGCAGGTCCGGCGGGATCACCGGGATGCAGTCGAGCACCATGCCCATGGGCGAGTTGCGGGTGTTGAGGAACGCGGCCACGACCTTGAGCCGCTTGAGCGCGCGGGCCTTCTTCTGGCCCTTGCCGGTGCGGATGATCTCGCGCAGCTTCTCGGCCTCGGCCTCGAGGTCGAAGCTCTCCAGCCGCTCCTTGATCGCTTGGGCGCCCATGCCGCCGCGGAAGTAGCGGCCGAACCGGTCCTTCATCTCGCGGTAGAGCAGCTCGTCGCCCTCGAGGTCCTGGACCTTGAGGTTCTTGAACCGGGTCCAGACCTCCTCGAGGCGGTCGAGCTCGCGCTGCGCCCGCTCGCGGATCTGCCGCATCTCGCGGTCGGCGGCCTCGCGCACCTTACGGCGCTGGTCGCCCTTGGCGCCCTGGGCCTCCAGCTCGGCCAGGTCGGCCTCGAGCTTCTTCTGCCGGGCCTCGATCTCGGCGTCCCGCCGCTGCTCGATGTGCTGCCGCTCGACGGAGATCTTCGCCTCGAGCGACGGCAGGTCACGCTCGCGCGCCTCGGTGTCGACCCAGGTGATCATGTACGCCGCGAAGTAGATGACCTTCTCCAGGTCCTTCGGGGCGATGTCGAGCAGGTACCCGAGCCGGGACGGAACACCCTTGAAGTACCAGATGTGGGTCACCGGGGCGGCAAGCTCGATGTGGCCCATGCGCTCGCGGCGCACCTTGGCCCGGGTCACCTCGACGCCACAACGCTCACAGATGATGCCCTTGAACCGGACCCGCTTGTACTTGCCGCAGTAGCACTCCCAGTCCCGGGTCGGGCCGAAGATCTTCTCACAGAAGAGCCCGTCCTTCTCCGGCTTGAGGGTGCGGTAGTTGATGGTCTCCGGCTTCTTCACCTCGCCGTGCGACCACTGACGAATATCGTCGGCCGTGGCCAGGCCGATGCGAAGCTCGTCGAAGAAGTTGACGTCGAGCACTCTTGATATCCCCTCAGCTTCCAGATCAGGATCAGACTTCGTCGACGCTCATCGCACCTTCGTTGGGGCGGCGAGCCAGGTCGATGCCGAGTTCCTCCGCGGCGCGGAATACGTCCTCGTCGCTGTCACGCATCTGGAGGGTGACGCCGTCACTGGAGAGCACCTCCACGTTCAGGCACAGCGACTGCATCTCCTTCATCAGCACCTTGAAGGACTCGGGGATGCCCGGCTCGGGGATGTTCTCTCCCTTGACGAGCGCCTCGTAGACCTTCACCCGTCCCGGCACATCGTCGGACTTGATGGTGAGCAGCTCCTGCAGAGCGTAGGCCGCGCCGTACGCCTCCAGGGCCCACACCTCCATCTCACCGAACCGCTGGCCGCCGAACTGGGCCTTACCGCCCAGCGGCTGCTGGG
>QGUZ01000565.1 GCA_003242605.1 Actinomycetota bacterium | reverse complement strand
CCGCGGTCGACGGGGACACGAACCGGTTGCCGGTGATGTGCATCATGATCAGGCCGGCCACGCTCATCGCGGTCCCGGCGAGCAGTACGGCGAGCAGCCGCGGCAGCCGGGACTCGACGAGCAGGTGGAGGTCCTCGGCCCGCCCGGCGAGCAGCCCGGCCGGGGTCACGTCGCCGACGCCGACCAGCAGCGAGGCGGCGGCCAGGACGGTGAGCGTCACCACCCCGGCCGCCAGATGCCACGCGCGCAGCCGGCCGGCGGATCGCCGGCGCGCCATCACGACAGGCTGTCGGCGACGGCCTTCACCATGTTCTCCACCGAACCGAGCGCGTTCGGGGCGACGTACCAGGTGAAGGGCTCCAGGTAGACGATCTTGTTGTTCTTCGCGGCCTTGGTGCCGTTGACGAGCGCGTTGTCCAGCACCTGCTGCGCGGCCTGGCCGTTCTCGCCGATCGCCGAGTCGCGGTCGATGACGTAGAGGATGTCGGGGTCGGCCTTGGCGATGAACTCGGCCGTGATCGCCTCGCCGTGGGTGTCGGCCTTGATGTCCGGGTCGGCGGGCTTGACGCCGATCACGTCGTGGATGAGCCCGAACCGGGAGCCCGGCCCGAACGCGCTCATCTTGCCGCCGGTGGTGAGCACGATCAGCCCGGTGCGGTCGTCGGCCTTCGCCTTGGCCTCCTGCACGGCGGCGTCGATCGCGTCGAGCCGCTGCTTGACCTCGGCCTCCTTGCCGAAGATGGTGCCGATCGCCTCCATGCGCTGCCGGAAGCTGCCGAGGAAGTCCGTGTAGTCGACGCTCAGGTCGACGGTGGGGGCGATCTTGGACAGCTCGCCGTACGCGGCGGCGGAGCGGGCGGCGACGATGATCAGGTCGGGCTCGAGCGCGTTGACCTTCTCGTAGTCCGGCTCGAACAGCGAGCCGACCTTGGCGTACCCGTCACCGGCGTACTCGGCGAGGTGGTCCGGGAGGTTCTCCACCGTGGGCACCCCGGCGACCTTGACACCGAGCTCGTCGAGGGTGGCGAGCACGCCCACGTCGAACACGACCACCTTCTGCGGGTTCTTGGGCACGGGGGTGCTGCCCTGGGCGTGGGCGACGGTGACCTTCTCCACGGCCTGCCGCCCGCCCGCGGCGGCGTCCGCCGAGTCGGCGCCCTGGCCGCCGCACGCGGCAAGGACGAGCAGAGCGGGCATCAGCAGCACAGCACGCAGACGACGCATGAGATGCTGGGGGCGCACGGAACCTCCAAGAAGGATCAAGTAAGGCAAGGCTAACCTAACACAGACCGATCCACTCGGTCACCACCCCCGGGTTTCGGGGATCCGGTGACCGGAGGCCCGTGCCGTACGGCGTGCCGACCCGGTCACCGCGCGCCGGGCGGCACCACGGGAAGCCCCGCGGCGGTCCACGCGGCCATGCCGCCGGTGACGTTGTGCACGCCGGTGCGGCCGCGGTGGGCGAGCAGGCTCGCCGCGACCGAGGACCGGTAGCCGCTGCCGCACATCACGGCGAGCGGCCGGGATCCGGGCACCTCGCCGACGCGGCCCGGCAGCTCGGCGCCGGTGACGTGCACCGCGCCCGGCACGTGCCCGCCGGCCCACTCGGCGGGCTGGCGCACGTCGAGCAGGTCGGTCTCGTCCCGGTCGAGCCGGCCGTACAGCTCCTCGACGGTGAGCTGCGGCAGGAACCCGACCGGCCGTCCCGAGGTGCGCCAGGCCGCCATGCCGCCCGCGAGCCACCCCTGCGGCGGCGGATACCCGATGCGCA
>QGUZ01000300.1 GCA_003242605.1 Actinomycetota bacterium | reverse complement strand
GTGGAGCTAAGGGGATTTGAACCCCTGACCCCCTCGATGCGAACGAGGTGCGCTACCGGACTGCGCTATAGCCCCAAGGACGCGACCAGAGTAGCAAACTTTCCGGGGTGCTTGCGCCACGGTTTTCAGTCGCCGACGGCGCGGCGCGGCGGATCCGCGTACTGGTCGAACAGCTCGGCCCGCCGGGGACCCTGGAATTCGAGCACGTCAGCGGTGGTCTGCCGGGCCGCGAGGGCCTCGCGGCGGCGCCGGGCGCGCTCCGCGCGGAGCCGGGCGGCGTGGGCGCGGCGTTCCGCGTCGATGCGGGCGGCGACGCGGAGCATGACGAGGTAACCGAGGAGGATGACGACGGACGGGATCACGCCCCACCAGGAGACCACGCCGGTGGCCGCGGTCACGGTGGACGCGATCACGAGGAGCACGGAGTAGAACAGGCGCCTGCGGCGGCGGGCGATGATGCGGGCGCGGCGGCGCTGGGCGGCGCGGCGGCGGGCGGCTCGGGAGGACATGGGCGGCGTGGTCGAGGGCTTGTCGCCGGACTGGGGGGAGAAGGCGGCCTGGGATGCGGTGGGGTCCGAACCGGCCTCCGATGCGGTGTCGCTCCCTGCGCCGGACACAGCGTCGGACACAGTGCCGGACACAGCGTCGGACACAGCGTCGGATACAGCGTCGGATGCGGTGTCCACGTCGGCGGCGGACCCGGTGGCGGAGCCGAGGCCGGGGCTCACGGCGGAGCCGGCGTCGGCCCGGTCCCCGGCCCGGGCGGTGACGGACCCGGAGGCGCCCATCGCGTGCGCCGCGGACCCGGCGGAGGGCCGGGCGGCCGAGGCGGGGGCGTCGTCGTCGACGAGGGTGTCGCCGCCGCTGTCGTCACGGATCTCCTCGGAGGTCTCGTCACGGGACCGATCACTGATATCGTCGCGGGTGGAGCCGCCCGTGTCACCCGCGGCGTCGCCGGCGGTGTCCTCGCCGAAGGCGGGCACGAACTCGTCCTCGTGGCCGCGGTCCCGGCGCAGCCACATCGGCACCAGGACGCACAGCCACATCAGGACGATGGCGAGATAAAGGAATACGCTACCCATGACACCGCCTCCGGGCAGCGTGAACACATCCTGGGTCTTTTGCCGTCACCGATGTGCTCACGTCACGCACCGTAAGACCGTGTGTGATTGTTTGACGAGTATTCGGTGCGGTGTGTCGCGAGATCGGCAAAGCCGTTAACGCCCTGGTCATTCAGGAGCCGTCGCGCGCAGCCGCCTCCCGGGTACGCCGCCACTGCGCCAAAAGGCCGTTCGGAACGTCCTCCAGCGTCAGCGCGTAGCAGATGTGGTCTCGCCAGGCGCCGTTGATGTGCAGTTGACGTCGGCGTAGGCCCTCCTCCCGGAAACCGAGCTTCTCCACCACCCTACGGCTGGCGTGGTTTTCCGGACGGATATTGGCCTCCAAACGATGTAGACCCGTGGTAAAGAAACAGTGGTCCACGGCCATGGCGAGCGCGGTCGGAATGATGCCGCGACCGGCGAGCTCCCGGTCGATCCAGTAACCGACCTGGGCGGAGCGGGCGGCTCCCCACGTGATGCCGCCGATCGTGAGCTGCCCGGCGAAGCGCCCCTCGTAGGTCACCACCCAGGGCATGGCGAGGCCCTGCCGCGCCTCCCGGCGCAGCGTGCCGACCATGGCGATGTACGGCCCGAGGCCGGTGCGGTACAGCGGCGTCTCCGGGTTCGTGGGCTCCCATGGGCGCAGCCACTCGATGTTGCGCAGCCGCGTCTCCCGCCAGACCCGTACGTCACGGAACCGGATGGGCCGTAGGCCGACCGGCCCCTCCGTCAGGGTCACCGGCCAACCGCGAAGTCGATCCACCTGTCAATCATCCCTCTGCGACCGCCGATCCGCCACGCCGTCCTCCTTTGCTCGGATTCTCCCCGTTTCGGGGCGGCGGCGCGCAGCCTCCGGCCGCTCAGCCTCTGGGGTGGTCGCCGCCGTGGATCTGGTCGACCGCGTGCCGCAGGATCGGCGCGAGCACGGCCATGCCGTCCTTGACGCCGCCCGAGGAGCCCGGAAGGTTCACGATCAGCGTGCGGCCCGCCACGCCGGCGAGGCCGCGCGACAGGATCGAAGTGGGCACCTTCTCCCGGTTCACCTGGCGGATCGCCTCGGCGATGCCGGGGATCTCCCGGTCGAGCACGCGCCGGGTCAGCTCGGGGGTGAGGTCGGTGGGGGTGAGCCCGGTGCCGCCGGTGGTGACGATCACGTCGTAGCCGTCGCGTACGCCGTCGCGCAGCGCGGCCTCCACCGGCTCGCCGTCGGGGATGACGAGCGGGCCGTCCACCTGCTCGCACCCGGCCTCCTTGAGCAGCGACACGAGCAGCGGGCCGGACCTGTCCGGATAGATGCCCTTGGCCGCCCGGTTGGAGACCGTGATCGCGAGCGCTCTCACGAGGACGCCTCCGGCCGCTCGGCGGCGGCCTCCCGGGTCCACACGCCGGTCTTGCCGCCGGTCTTCTCCTCCACCCGCACGTCGGTGATGACCGCCGCCGGGTCCACGGCCTTGACCATGTCGATGAGCGCGAGCGCGGCCACGCTCACCGCGGTGAGCGCCTCCATCTCCACGCCGGTGCGGTCGGCGGTCTTCACCCGGGCGGTGATCTCCACGCCCGAGTCGACCACGGTCAGGTCGACGTTCACCCCGTGCAGCGCGATCGGGTGGCACAGCGGGATGAGGTCCGGGGTGCGCTTGGCCCCCTGGATGCCCGCGATGCGGGCCACGCCGAGCGCGTCCCCCTTGGGCACCTCGCCGGAGCGGAGCAGCGCCACGGCCTCCGGCGACAGCAGCACGCGGCCGGTGGCGCGCGCCGTGCGCACGGTGACGTCCTTCGCCGAGACGTCGACCATGCGGGCCGCGCCGGTCTCGTCGATATGGGTCAGCCCACGCATGTCGCCCTCCTGACCGGCCGCCGCCGGCAGTCGCTCAGCCGTACGAGTACCCCAAATCGTACGCGGGGCGCGGGCTCAGAGGGGAATGACCCGGACCGTGGCGCCCTTGGGCACCTCGGTGACGTCCTCGGGCACGACGATGAGCGCATTCGCCCCGGCGAGCGCGCCGAGCTGGTGCGAGCCCTGGCCGCGCACCGGCGACACCACGTCGCCGTCGAGCACGCCGCGCAGGAACGAGCGCTTGCCCTTGGGCGAGCGCAGCGGCGCGTCCACGGTCGCGGGCACGGTCCTCGGCGGGCCTGCGGGCAGGCCGCGCATCTTGTCGAGCGCGGGCCGGACGAACAGCACGAACGACACGAACGCCGACACCGGGTTGCCGGGCAGGCAGAAGATCGGCACCCGGTCCTCGCCGACCACGCCGAACCCCTGCGGCATGCCGGGCTGCATCGCGACCTTGTCGAACCGCACCGTGCCGAGCGGGCCGAGCGCCTCCTTCACCGGCTCGTAGGCGCCCATCGACACCCCGCCGCTGGTGATCACCACGTCGGCGCGGACGAGCTGGGCCTCCAGCCGCTCGAGGAACTCGGCCGGGTCGTCGGTGACGGCCTCGGCGCGGTACGCCTCGGCCCCGGCCTGCCGTACCGCGCCGCAGAGGGTGTAGCTGTTCGACTCGTAGATCTTGCCGGGGGTGAGCGGCTCGCCCGGCGGCACGAGCTCGGCGCCGGTCGACATCACGACCACCCGCGGGCGCGGCAGCACCCGCGCCCGGCGCCGCCCCACCCCGGCGAGGATGCCGAGCTGGGCCGGGCCGATCAGCGTCCCGGCGGGCAGCACGACCTGGCCGGGCCGTACGTCCTCGCCGGCCCGGCGGATCGCGTTGCCCGGCTCGGGCGCGCGGCGGATCGCCACGCGCACCGTGCCGCCGTCGGTCCACTCCACCGGCACGACCGCGTCGGCGCCGCCGGGGACCGGGGCGCCGGTCATGATCCGCGCGGCCATGCCGCGGCCCACCGCGTACGTGCGTCCGTCCCCGGCCGCCACGTCGTCCATCACCGGCAGCACGACCGGGCTCGTCTCGGACGCGCCGGCCACGTCCGCGGCCCGCACCGCGTAGCCGTCCATCGCGGAGTTGTCGAACGGCGGCAGCGGCAGCGGCGAGGTGACGTTCTCGGCGAGCACGGTGCCGAGGGCCTGGTCGAGATCGAGCTCGAGCGGGGTGACCGCTCGCACGGTGGCGAGGATCTCCTCCAGGTGCCGGTCGACGGGCTTGAGCGGGACGCCGTCACCGGGGCGTCGGGGATCGTGCACGTGCCTATTGTGGCCTACCGCACCCGCTCCTCCACGAAGCGGCGCAGCCACGGCAGGAACTCGGGCGCGAGGTCCTCGCGTTCCGCCGCGAACGTCACCACGGTACGCAGGTACTCGGCCTTGTTGCCGGTGTCGTAGCGGCGGCCGCGGAACAGCACGCCGTGGACGGGGCCGCCCTCGTCACGGTCCCGTCCCGCGAGCGTGAGCAGGGCGTCGGTGAGCTGGATCTCGCCGCCGCGGCCCGGCTTGGTCTCCTCCAGCACCGCGAAGATCGCCGGGTCGAGCACGTAGCGGCCGATCACCGCCCAGTTCGACGGGGCGTCCTCGGGCGCGGGCTTCTCCACCAGGTTGGTGACCCGCACCACGTCCTCCTCCTCGGTGGGGGCGATCGCGGCGCAGCCGTACAGCGAGACCTGGTCCTTGGGCACCTCCATCAGCGCCACCACGCTGCCGCCGTACCGCTTGCGCACCTCGATCATGCGCTTGAGCAGCGGGTCACGCGGGTCGATGAGGTCGTCACCGAGCAGGCAGGCGAACGGGTGGTCGCCCACGTGCTGCTTGGCGCACAGCACGGCGTGGCCCAGGCCCTTCGGCTCGCCCTGCCGTACGTAGTGCACGGTGGCGAGGTCGGCCGTCTCCAACACCTGTGACAGCCGTACCTCGTCCCCCTTTGCGGCGAGCGCCTCCTCAAGCTCGTACGCTCGGTCGAAATGGTCCTCGATGGAACGCTTGTTCCGGCCCGTGACCAGCAACACGTCGAGGAGCCCGGCGTCCACCGCCTCCTCGACCACATACTGAATGGCCGGCTTGTCGACGATGGGCAGCATCTCTTTCGGCGTGGCCTTCGTGGCGGGGAGGAATCGTGTTCCGAGGCCCGCCGCGGGGATGACGGCTTTCGTCACAGTGTCGAAGTCAGCCATGCATTGACTTTAATGGAGGGGCTTATGGAGAAGCGGGAGCTGCGTCGCCGGATTCTTGAGAGACGGGCCACAGTGCAGGACCCGCAGCGCGCGGCGGCGGCGATCAGGGAGTCGCTTCTCGACCAGCCGTGGGTGCAGATGGCGGGGCTTGTCGCGTGCTATTGGTCCTTCGGCACCGAGCCGTCGACCCACGGCCTTGTGTACGCGTTGTGGAAGCACGGCGCGACGGTGATGCTGCCCGTTCTCCGCCCTGACAACGATCTTGACTGGGCCGTTTACGACGGCCCGGACTCGCTCGCCCCGGGGCGAAACGGCCTGCTCGAGCCGGTCGACACGCGCCGCGGCGTGGACGCGATCCGCACCGCCGCGCTCGTGATCGTGCCCGCGCTCGCGGTCGACCGGACCACCGGGGTACGGCTCGGCCGGGGCGGCGGCTCGTACGACCGGGCGCTGGCGCGGGTGGGCCCGAACGTGCCCACGGTGGCCCTGCTGCACGAGGGCGAGCTGATCGACGGCGTCCCCGCCGAGCCCCACGACCAGCCGGTCCGGTACGCCGCGCTCCCCTCGGGAATCGTGAGGGTCGGGCGGGTCGAGGCGGCGACGTAACGGAAATTACGTGGCCCGCGGCGGAGTGGCCGGGCGACGGCGGAAGCCCGCGGCCGGTGGGTCCGGGCGGGAAGGAGGGGCCGGGTGCGTCTCGACGTCTGGCTGCTCCTCGGCGCGGGCGTGGTGATCGCCGCGATCGTCGCGGTCCGGATCGCGCACGGCACCGGGCTGCCGAGCCTGCTCATCTACCTCGGCCTCGGGCTGCTGCTCGGCGAGGACGGGCTCGGCATCGGCTTCGACGACGCCGAGCTGGCGCGGGAGATCGGGCTCGTCGCGCTGGCGGTGATCCTCGCCGAGGGCGGGCTGACCACGAACTGGCGGCAGGTACGGCCGGCCGTACCGGCGGCGATCGTGCTCGCCACGGTCGGGGTCGGGGTGAGCGTGGTGGTGCTCGCCGCGTGCACGGTGGGCCCGCTCGGCCTGGACTGGCGGTCGGCGCTGCTGCTCGGCGCGGGGCTCGCCCCGCCCGACGCGGCCCCGGGGTTCTCGGGGCTGCGCCCGCTGCCGCGGCCGGCCCGGCCCGCCGGGGGGGTGGGGGCCGGGGCCGGGGTCGACGGCGCGCCCCCGGGTGTG
>QGUZ01000299.1 GCA_003242605.1 Actinomycetota bacterium | reverse complement strand
TCAGCCGGCTCACCAGCGCGCCGGTGCGCGTCCGGGTGAAGAACGCGACCGGCATGCGCTGCACGTGGTCGAAGACCGCGCGGCGCAGGTCGAGGATGAGGTTCTCCCCGATGCTCGCCGACAGGTAACGGGTGAGCAGGCCGAGCCCGGTCTCCACCAGCGCGATCACCGCGATCAGTACGGCGAGCCCGGCCACGGTGTCCACCGGCTCGGCGTGCACGATCGCGTCGACCACCCGCCCGGCGAGCAGCGGCGTGGCCACCCCCAGCACCGACCCGGCCGTGCTCAACGCCACGAACCACGCGAGCAGCCCGCGGTGCGGCCGGACGAAGTGGGCGATGCGCCGTAACGTCGCCCGGGAGAACGGGCGTTTCTCCCTCGTCGCGTGCGTGGCCGTGTACAGCTGGTGCCAGGCCGTCATCTCCATGCTCATCACGATCACCACACAGGTCGTACGCCGCGCGAACGGGCGGTTCCGGAGGGTACGCAGCGAGCCTAGGAACTCAACCTTGGTTGAGGTCAAAGTGTTTTCCGGGGGGAGCGGCGGGGGCGGGCTTGGGCCGCGCGTTACCCCGGCGGCGCGCGGGTACGGGGGCGGGCTCGGGCGCGTCAAGACCGATCACGTCCGGCGGCCGCCCGGGACACACTGGGAAAGATCGCGAAAGTGAGGCGTGCCGGAGGAACATCGGACGAACGGGGGCTGGGCGAGCCCGGCAGGAGCGGGACGGGGGCGAACGGACCGCACGGAACGGCCTCGCGCGGGGCGGCGGCGGACGGAGTGCACGTCCGGCCCGAACCGCAGGCGGCCACGGCACCGGGCCGGGCGGCCGAGGCGGAGCGCGCCGACCGTCCGGTACGGCGCGGCCCCGGCCCGGCCCGGCGGGTCGCGGGCCACCCGGCCGCGCCCCTCGGCGTGGTCGCGCTCCTCTTCGGCGCCCTGCAGCTCGTCATGGGGCTGCACCGCCTGCCCTGGGGCTGGGACGAGATCGTCTACCTCAGCCAGGTGAGCGCGCTGCCGGACGCCGACTTCAGCGCGCCCCGGGCGCGCGGCATCACCTGGCTCGCGGCGCCGGTTGCCTGGCTCACCGCGGAGCCGGTTCCGGTGCGGCTGTGGATGACCGCGCTCGCCACGGCCGGGCTGTTCCTCTGCTACCTGCCCTGGCTGCGGGTGCTGCGGGCACCCGGGCGCTCGCTGATCGTCGCCGGGGCCGCGCTGCTGCTCGCCGGGCTGTGGGTGGTGCGGTTCTACTTCGCGGCGGTCATGCCGAACCTGTACGTGGCGTACGGCGCGGTGGCCGCCACCGGGTTCCTCCTGCTCGCCGCGCGCACGCCCCGGCCGCGGGGCGCCTGCGCCGGGCTCGCGCTGAGCCTCGCCGCGGTGGCCGCGATCCGGCCCGGGGACGCGCTGTGGCTCGCGGCCGCGCTCGGCATCGCCTGGCTCGCGGTACGGCCGTGGCGGCGCCCGGCGATCGCGGTCGCGGTCGTGGCCGGGTCGGCCGCGGGCGCGGCCCCGTGGGTGATCGAGGCGTACACCCGGTTCGGCGGGCTGCTCGCCCGGATCGAGGGGGCGAGCGAGATCCAGGGGCGGCTGCGGCCCACGGTGGGGTTCTGGTACGAGTTCAAGGCACTGCACGGGCCGCTGCTGTGCCGGCCCTGCACCGTGGACCTGAAGTACCCGATCCTGTCGGTCTGGTGGCTCGCCATCCCGTTCGCGGTGGCGGGCGCGCTGTGGCTGGCCCGCCGTACCGCCGACCTCGGGCCGCACGCGCTCGCGACCGGGGCCGCGGCGGCGCTCGCCGCGCAGTACCTGTTCCTCGTCGGGTACGCCGCGCCGCGCTTCCTCATCCCCGCGTACGCGCTGCTCGCGCTGCCGGTCGCGTACCTGCTGACGTGGACGGCGCGGCGGAGCATCGCATGGCGGGCGGCCGTGGTGGCCGCCCTCGCCCTCTTCCTCGTGGTGCACCACCTCGTGCTCGTGGTGCGGGCGAACGGGATCGCGCAGCTGCGCGCGGGCGAGCTGGCCACGGGCCGGGCGATCAACGCGCTCGGGGTGCGCCCGCCCTGCCGGGTCGGCGGGCCCGGCGCGTCGCTGCCGCTCGCGTACGCCGCGGGCTGCCGGTACGCGACCCGGCGGCCCACGCCGCCGCTGCGCGGGGACGACGTCGCCTACCTCACCCGGGGCCGCGGGAGGCCCACCGCCGACTACGCGGGCTGGCGGCCGCACCGGGTGCCCGTGCCGGGCCGGGCCGACTGGGTCATCTGGCTGCCGCCGCGCTGAACTTCGCCACACGAAGCAGCACAACAAGTCATAAACGGTATAAGGCGCACATACCGGAATTCTTTCGGGTACGTATGGCCGTAGGAGCAGCGGAGTAGCCGAGGGAGATCACCCGATGTCCACCATCGTCATCGTCGACGCAGGCAACGGGCTCGGACTGCAGATCGCCAAGGTCTTCGGCCACAAGGGGTTCAATGTGGCGCTGATCGGGCGGGACGCATCCAAGCTGGATGACCTGACCGCCCGGCTCGGTGCGGAGCACGTCACCGCCGCCGGTTTCCCCGCAGACGTGCTCGACCCGGCCGCTGCGCGCGCCGCCCTCGAGCAGGTCACCGATCGCTTCGGCGAGATCGAGGTCCTGGAGTACTCCGCGATCGCGCATCCGCCCGCCCCGGACGCGCCGGCGGTCGGAGCCACCGACGTCACCCTGGAGGCGCTCCGGCCCCACCTCGACCGCTGCCTCGGCGCCGCGATCAACGTGGTGCGCCCGGTGCTCCCCCGCATGATCGAGCGGGACAACGGGACGCTGATCTTCACCACCGGGCTGTCGTCCCTCCACCCCGTCCCCGGCCTCGCCGTTCCCGGCATCGCCGCGGCCGGGCTGCGGAGCTGGGTGCACAGCCTGCACGCCGAGCTGATCGGCACCGGGGTGCACGCCGCGCACATCGCGCTCGGCACCCCCGTGCCCCCGGCGCACGCGGACGCGATCGCGGCGCTCTACTGGGACGTGCACACCAACCGCGACCAGGTCGAGCTCGTGCTCACCTAGCGCGCGGACCGCATCGGGCGGGCCGGGTCCGCCGCCGCGCGGGCCCGGCCGCAGGCGCGCGCCCGCATAGGCCGTCGCTCCCCGGGCAGTCGGAGGGTGCCTCCGGCGGACGCCGGAGACGACGGTGAGGTGAGAGCGATGGTAGTGCTGGGCATCCTGATGATCCTGCTCGCGATCGCGGCGGCGATCGCGGTCCTGGTGAACGAGCCCGCCACGGCCACGACGATCACGGTGTTCGGCCGGCCCTTCGAGGTGTCGACCACCCAGATGTTCGTCCTGGGCGTGATCACGACCGCGCTGTTCCTGATCGGCCTCGCGCTGCTGCTCAACGGCCTGCGGCGCGCCGGGGCGCGACGGAAGGAGCTGCGGTACGCACGGCTGGAGGGCCGCGACCGGCTCGCCCGGCTCGAGGAGGAGAACCGCGACCTGCAGCGCCGTCTGCAGGGCGGCGCCCCGTCCCGCGAGGCGTCCTCCCGCGAGGCCCCGCCGACCGGCCGCCGGGCCGCCGCCGAGGAGCCGGTACGGCGTGCCGAGCCCGCGGCGCCGGCCGAGGAGCGGGCGGGCGCGTCCCGCGAGGGCGGGTACGCCGAGGACCGGCCCGGGTACCCGGCCGGCCGGGGCGCGGAGCACACCGAGCCGGTGCAGCACCGCGGGTTCATCGACCGGCTGGTCTCGATCGGCCGTCACCGCGAGGGCACCCCGCGGCGCTGACCGGCCGGCGACCGGCGCGGAGGGCGCCCGCTACGGCCGGGCGCCCACGCCCGGGCGCAGGCCCGGCCGCTTGGTCGCCTCGAGCGGCGGCGTGGCGCCGCCGGAGCCCGTGGTCAGGCCCTCGATCAGCTCCCGCAGCGCGTCCAGGCCGGAGTGCCGCGGGGTCCAGCCGAGCTCGGTGCGGGCCCGGGCGACGTCGAGCAGCGGCAGGTGCAGCGCCATGTCGAGCATGTGGTGCGACGCGGGCACGAGCCGGGCGCCCCAGGCCGCGGCGAGCACGCCCCGGGCCACCGGGCGCGGCACCGGAACCAGCCGGGCGCCGAGCAGCCGGGCCATGTCGCTCATGTGGATCACCGGGTCGGCGGCGAGGTTGAACGCCCCGGACACGTCCCGGGTCACCGCGAGCCGGTAGGCCTCCCCGGCGTCGTCGGAGTGCAGCGCCTGGAAGCGCAGGCCCGGGATGTCCGGCACGACCGGGATCCGGCCGGGCCGTACCAGGCGGCGCGGCACCAGCGGGCCGCCGAACAGGCGCATCTGCTCGGCCGCGGACGCCCGCTTGAACATGAAGCCCGGGCGCATGCGCACCACGCGCACGCCGCCGTGGTCCCGCTCGAAGATGTCGAGCAGCCGCTCCACGTACGCCTTCTCCACCGCGTACGACGCGGTCGGCCAGCCGTTCGTCGGCCAGTCCTCGGTCACCGGCCGGTCGTCCTGCGGCCGGGGCGAGTAGGCGCCCACCGACGAGGAGTACACCAGCGCGGGCACCTTCGCCCGGGCGACCGCGTCGAGCACCCGCGAGGTGCCGATGACGTTCGTCCGCCAGGTGATGCGCGGGTTGTGCGTCGGCTGGAACAGCCAGGCGAGGTGCACCACCGCGTCCGCGCCCGCGAACAGCGGGGCGAGGTCGTCGACGGCCACGTCCGCGGTGGCCCACTCGGTCTTGTCCGGATGCCAGTCCGGGCGGCGGCGGGCGACGCCGAGGATCGACGTCACCGCCGGGTCGGCCGCGAGCGCGCTGATCACGCTCGTGCCGATGTTGCCCGTGCCTCCAACGACGACTACACGCATACGCGCACGCTGCCCCGGGCCCCCGCGATCCAAACTCGCGGTCAGCGGCCCGCCGCGCCCCGCCGTACCGCCTGGGCCGGGCTCGGCGACAGGTAGGCGGTGCCGCCCTCGCGCCGGGCCTCGATCGCCGTGCGCAGGCGGTGCACGAGGTAGGGCGGCATCATCCGGTCGGCCTCGTCCGGGGTGAAGAACCCGAAGCCGTCGAGCTCCTCCTCCTGGAGGACGATGCTCCCCGCATCGTGGACCACCCCGCAGTCGAACAGGAAGTGCACCAGCGGGTACGGCCGCCGCGGCAGCACCGGGACCCAGTGCACGACGAGCAGCCGCCCGACCGGCGGGGTGATGCCGAGCTCCTCGCGGATCTCGCGGGCGCAGGCGGCCTCCGGGGTCTCCCCCGCGTCGACGTGGCCGCCGGGCCAGCCCCAGTGGTCGACGTAGTTCGGTTTCACCAGCAGCACGCGGCCGGACGGGTCGGTGAGAAACGCGCCGGTGCCCACCAGAACCTTGTCGAGTCCCGCATAGTACGCGTCCGTATCCGAAAAGCGGCCGTCACGCGAATCATTCCCCCGTGCGTCATCCGCCATAGGGCAGACGCTAACGCACAGCGGGCGCACATGCCCGGTGCGGCGATGTCCGAATGCGGCGCGCCGTCCCTGGTCACCCGGCGCGCCGGGCCCGTTTCCCCGCCGGAACGCCGAGCGGCGGATGCGGGGCCATCCGCCGCGGAAGGAGTTTCCCTCCGCCGATTGAACGACGCCACCGCCCGTCGCTCCTTCGCGCGAAGGACGGCGCAAATGGCTTTTCCGGCCGATGCTCCGGCCGCATTCCGCTTTCTACCGTCACAGAAAAACACGGAGAGGAGCGGAATGAGGCGACCCAGGAACCTCGCCGCGACGATCGGCGGATGGAGCGCCCGCCACCGCTGGGCCGCGATCCTCGTCTGGATCGCGTTCGTCGCGGTGGCGACCGTGGCCGGCAACACCGTCGGCACCGTGGGGATGCGGCCCTACGAGGGCCTCAACGGCGACTCGCGGGCGGCCGAGGAGATCCTCGACGGGGCCGGGTTCCCCGAGGTGACCGCCGAGACCGTGCTGGTGCAGCGCCGGGACGACCGGCTCACCGTGGACGACGAGCGGTTCCGCGCCGCCGTGGACGCGGTACGGCGGGCCGTGCTCGCCACCGGCGAGGCGGAGAACGTGCGCACGCCGTACGACACCCCGCCCGCCCCGGTCACCGCCGACCGCGGCACCGCCCTGGTGCAGTTCACCATGAAGGGGGACGCGGAGACCGCGGCGGACCGGGTGGGCAAGGTGCTCGACGCGGTCGCGGACGTGCAGCGGCGGTTCCCCGACCTGCGCGTCGCGCAGGCGGGGGCGGCGGGCGCCCAGCGGGCCCTCGGCGGGGGGATCGACGAGGAATTTGTCCCCCCCCAGGGGCCGCCCCCCCCCCCTCCCCTGCCCCCCCCCCCCCCCCCGGCCGGCGGCCGGCCCGCCCGCGGGGGGGGCGCGGGCCCTCCGGGGG
>QGUZ01000298.1 GCA_003242605.1 Actinomycetota bacterium | reverse complement strand
CATGCGCTATGACGTGGTCGTGGCCGGGGGCGGCCACAACGGGCTCACCGCCGCGGCGTACCTCGCCCGGGCCGGGCGCAGCGTGCTCGTGCTCGAGCGGCAGGACCACGTGGGCGGCCTCGCGGTCTCGGCGCGGCCGTTCCCGGGGGTGGACGCGCGGCTGTCGCGCTACGCCTACCTGGTGAGCCTGCTGCCCACGCGGATCGTGCGGGAGCTGGAGCTGCCGCTGCGGCTGCGCCGCCGCCGGTTCGCCTCCTACACGCCGTCCGGCGCGACCGGGCTGCTCGTCGACAACGACGACGAGGCCCGCACCGCGGAGTCGTTCGCCGCGGTGACCGGCGGGCGGGCCGAGTTCGACGCCTGGCGGCGGTTCTACGGCATGGTCGGCGAGGTGGCCCGGCGGCTCGCCCCGACGCTGCTCGAGCCGCTGCCCACCCGCGAGGAGGCGCGCCGGATCGTCGGCGACGAGACCGCCTGGCGGGATCTGTTCGAGCGGCCGATCGGCGAGACCGTGGCCGAGGCGTTCGCCTCCGACCTGGTGCGCGGGGTGGTGCTCACCGACGCGCTCATCGGCACCTTCGCCGACCCCGACCGCGACCTGCAGGCGAACCGCTGCTTCCTCTACCACGTGATCGGCGACGGCACCGGGCTGTGGAACGTCCCGGTGGGCGGCATGGGCGCGGTGTCCCAGGCGCTCGCCGACGCCGCGGTACGGCACGGCGCGGAGATCCGGACCGGGGCCGAGGTGCTCGCCGTCGACCCGGCCAGCGGGGAGGTGACCTTCCGGGACGCCGCCGGGGAGCACACGGTGACCGGCGGGCACGTGCTCGCCGCGCTGCCGCCCGCGGTGCTCGCCCGGCTGGTCGGCGCCGACCCCGGGCCCGCGCCGGAGGGCGCCCAGCTCAAGATCAACATCGTGCTCGCCCGGCTGCCCCGGCTGAAGGACCCCAAGGTGCGGCCGGAGGAGGCGTTCAGCGGCACCTTCCACATCAACGAGGGCCGCGATCGGCTCGCCGCCGCCTACGCGCAGGCCGCCGCCGGCCGCATCCCCGAGCTGCCCCCGGCGGAGGTGTACTGCCACACGCTCACCGACCCGTCGATCCTCGGGCCCGAGCTGCGCGAGCGGGGCGCGCACACGATGACGCTGTTCGGGCTGCACATGCCCGCCCGGCTGTTCCGCGCCGACCCCGACGGCGCCCGCCGCCAGGCGCTGCGGGCCACGCTCGCCTCGATCGACTCGGTGCTCGCCGAGCCGATCGAGGACTGCCTGCTGCGCGGCCCGGACAGCGAGCCGTGCCTGGAGGTGAAGACGCCGCTCGACCTGGAGGCCGAGGCGGGCCTGCCCGGCGGTCACATCTTCCACCGGCCCCTCGCCTGGCCGTACGCCGAGCCGGACGACGCGCCCGAAGGGGCGGACCCGGCCGCGGCGCGCTGGGGCGTGGCGACCCGGTGGCCGCGGATCCTGCTCTGCGGCGCGGGGGCGCGGCGCGGCGGCGGGGTGAGCGGCATCCCGGGCCGGAACGCGGCGATGGCGCTGCTCGGCGGGTGACGCGCGGCCGGTGACCGCGGGGACCCGCGGGCGGGAGCGGGGTGGGGTAACCGTGCAATCGGCGTCCACCGGGAGTGAAGAGAATGATCAAGAACGATTCTTGACATTCAGGAACTTTCTCCGGCGACTCCAGTACTATTGCGCGCAATTGCAGTAGTAGAGAGGGGTTGCCATGCGGTTGCGATTCCTGGGGTCCACCTCCGAGGCCGGCGCCTGCCCCTCGCTCTACGAGACCGATCGGGGGACGATCGTCGTCCAGGGGATGCAGGTGGTGGACCCCGAGGCGCTCGCGGACCTGCGGCACGTGCTCGACGGCGAGACCGCCGTCGAGGTGCCGCGGGAGCTGCTGGTGGACGTCGCGCGCAAGGTCCTTGGCTGATCATCTTTGGGGAGTTCCCTATGGCCCCGGCCGCGCACGGCGATTACGCTGCCAAGCGGTTCCGGGGAGGTGGGCGTGAGCGGCTTTCAGCAGGCCCGCATCGAGCTGGGCGCGCGGTTACGGCAACTGCGTGAGGACGCGAAGCTGTCCGGCAAACAACTCGCGGCGCGGCTCGGCTGGCAGCCGTCCAAGGTCTCCCGCATCGAGAACGCCCGGCAGACCGCGAGCGAGAACGATGTCCTGGCGTGGGGGCAGGCGGTCGGCGCCGCCCCCGACGTCATGGAGGAGCTGCTCGCGGTCATGGCCACCATGGACGAGCAGTACAACTCGTGGCGGCAGCGGCACCGGGGCGGGCTCACCGCGAGCCAGGAGAACTTCCGCGACCTGGAGCTGGGCACCCGGGTGTTCCGGGTGTTCGAGCCGGGCATCGTCATCGGCCTGCTGCAGACCTCCGAGTACGCCCGGCACATCTTCACCAAGGTGCGGCGCATGTACGGCGGCGCCGACGAGATCGACTCGGCGATCCGGGTGCGCATGCAGCGCCAGGAGGTGCTGTACGACCCCGAGCGCACGTTCCACTTCATCATGCCGGAGGCGGTGCTGCACTACC
Source organism: Actinomycetota bacterium (assembly GCA_003242605.1). Lineage (GTDB taxonomy): Bacteria > Actinomycetota > Actinomycetes > Streptosporangiales > Streptosporangiaceae > Thermopolyspora. The sequence continues at coordinate 3,840 of QGUZ01000298.1, read as the reverse complement.
GGCTCGCGCCGCCCGAGGTGATGCGCGGCCAGCTCGACCGGCTGCTCGCGGTGACCTCGCTGCCCAACGTCGAGTTCGGGGTGCTGCCGTTCGAGGCGCAGCTGCCCTCCGCGCCGCTCAACGGGTACTGGATCTACGACCAGCGCATGGTCGTCGCGGCGACCCGGACCAAGGAGCTCATCCTGAAAAGCCCGGACGACGTGGAGTTCTACATCAAGAACTTCGAGGAGTACCGCGAGGTCGCCGTGTACGGCGATGCGGCGCGTGCCGTCATCATCCGGGCCCTCGACCAATATGCGAAACAATCGGCGGGTTGATTCCGGCAATTGCTTGCCGAAAACCTTTGCATCATGCAATCCTTTGCCCCCGGGAGCGGCTTGCGGAGGTAAGCATGACGCTGGACATCATGTCCTGCCTTGAGCGCTTCGCCCAGGCCACGCGGAATCACATTGACCTGTCGGTCCGGGTGAAGTACGCGACGCCCCCCTACGTGCACGTCCGCAACCGGTTCAGCGAGCGGCTCTCCGAGGAGGTGGCGTGCAACGCCGACGGCGAGTTCGTCACCTCCTGGGGGTACCGGCTCGGCTCGGTGGACGACATCGAGGGGGCGGCCGCCCGGCTCGCCTACCTGCTCGCCGCCCTCCCCGCCGCCCGGTAGCGCCGCGTGGCCCGGGCGCCGCGCGTCAGACGTCGGCGCGCCGCAGCACCAGGTAGCCGCCGGCGAGCGCGGCCGCCGTCCACAGCACGAGCAGGCCGACACCCTCCCACGGGCCGTAGTCGCGGGCGAACCGGGGATCACCCGGCGGGCCGGTCAGGTGCATGATCACCCAGGCGACCTGGTCCGGCATGTACTGCAGCACCGGCTTGAGCGCGGGCACGTTCGCGATGCCCTGGGAGCCGAGGAAGAACACCGGCAGCAGGATGGCGAGCGCGCGCACCGTGCTGCGCAGCATCGTGGCCACACCGAGCGCGAACGGGCACATCAGCGTCAGGAACAGGAACGCGCCCACCAACGCCTCCGGCACCCCCTCGGCGGTCACGCCCACCCCCTTCGGGCCGAGCGCGGCCTGGGCGGCGGCGAACGCCCCCGGCACGGTGACCAGCGCGACCGCCGCCGCGGCGAGCGTGGCGGCGATCGCCTTGCCCGCGTAGAACACGCCGCGCCGCGGCGTCGCGAGCAGCGCGGGGGCGATCGTGCCCGTGCCGTACTCGGAGCCGATGGTGAGCACCGCGAACACCACCACGCCGAGCTGGGCGAGGGTGAGGCCGTAGAACGCCGGGAACAGCGGATCGAGCGGCGGCCCGTCCGCCCGCGCGTCGCGCATCGAGGTCCCCGCGAGGTGGGCGAGCCCGACGCCGACCACGACCACCGGCAGCAGCGCCCCCACGGTCGACCGCAGGGTGCGGATCTTGACCCACTCCGCGCGAGCGGCCGCGGCCACGCTCATTCCCGCCTCCCCTCGGTGAGCCGGAAGAACGCGTCCTCCAGCGAGCCGCCGGCGGTCAGCTCGGCCACCGTGGTGTCGGCGACCAGCCGCCCGCCGTCGATCACGATGACCCGGTCGGCGGTCTGCGCCACCTCGCCCATCAGGTGGCTGGACACGAACACGGTGCGACCCTGCGCCGCGTAGTCCCGCAGCAGGCCGCGCAGCCACCGGATGCCGTCCGGGTCGAGGCCGTTCATCGGCTCGTCGAGCACGAGCACCTCCGGGTCGCCGAGCAGCGCCGCGGCGAGGCCGAGCCGCTGCGCCATGCCGAGCGAGAACCCGCCCGCGCGGCGGCCGGCCGCGGGCTCCCGTCCGGCCATGCCGGGCACCTCGTGCACCCGCGCCGTGGGGATGCGGTTGCTCCGCGCCAGCCACAGCAGGTGGTGGTAGGCGGTGCGGTCCGGGTGCGCCGACCGGGCCTCCAGCAGCGCGCCCACGCGCCGCAGCGGGTCCGCGAGCTCCCGGTACGGCCGGCCGCAGACGAGGGCCGTGCCGCGGGTGGGCCGGATGAGCCCGAGGATCATGCGCATCGTGGTGGACTTGCCCGCGCCGTTCCGGCCGAGGAATCCGGTCACCGCGCCGGGCCGCACCGTGAACGAGATCCCGTCGACCGCGACGGTGCTCCCGTAGCGTTTCGCAAGGTCACGTACCTCGATCATGCGGAGCAGGGTAGGAATCGCGCTCGCCCGGCACAGTCCCCTTTCGTCGCCGCGATCCGCGACGAAAGTCGACGGCGCACCACGAGAAGCGGACGGCGAAGAGCGGTCGGCGAAGGCGGAGGGGGAGAGCGGACGGGAAAACGGACGGGGGAAAGCGGCCGTCGCCCGCTCCCGTCCGGTGCGCGGCGGCCCTCGCCCGGTCCGGCCCGGTGTCTCCCCGCGGTCCGCCGGGCCGCGGACGGAACCGCCGGGGCGGGCGCGGGATGACCCTGACCCGCCGCGCCCGGCGACGACCCGGCGTGGCGGCGGGGGCTCGGCCGCGCGGGCCGGGTGCGGCCGGGCAGGGCGGGCGTGCGGCACGTACGCTGCTGGGCATGGGCCGACATCTCCTCGCCGGTGTCGTGGTCGCGGCCGAGGCGGTACTGCTGCTCGCGGTGCACCGGGGTGATCCGCCGGTGTGGGCGGCCGTGGCCTACCCGGCCGCGGTGATCGCGCTCATGGCATGGCAGCGCCGCGCCCCCGTCGCCGCGTTCGCGGCCGCGCAGGGCCTCGGCGTGCTCAGCGGCGCGGGCCTCATCCTGCTGCTGTGGATCTCCTACCGGACCGGCCGCGCCGTCGGCTCCCGGGGCCGGGCCGCGGCCGTCGCCGCCGTCACCGTCGCCGCGTTCGCCGCCCGGCTGCCCGGCGGCGGGCATCCCGGCGCGCTGATCGCGTGCTCCCTCGTGTTCGCGGTGCTCCCGCTGCTCGTCGGCCGGTACGTCGCCCAGCACGAGCGGCTGGTGGCCGCGCTGGCGGCGAGCAACCGGCGGCTGCGCCGGGAGCGGGAGCTGCTCGCCGAGCGGGAACGGCTGCGCGAACGGCTGCGCATCGCCCGGGACATGCACGACTCCCTCGGCCACCGGCTCGGCCTCGTCGCGATCCAGGCCGCCGCCCTCGAGGTCGCGCCGCTCCCGCCGGAGCAGGCGGCCGCGGTACGGCGGCTCGCCGCCGCGGCCCGCGACGCCGTGGACGAGCTGCACGCGGTGGTCGGCGCGCTGCGCGCCGCGGACGAGGAACCGGCCGGCCGGGGCGTCGCCGCGATCCCCGGCCTGGTCGGCGAGTACCGCGCGGCGGGCGCGGCGGTCACCCTCCGCCGCCGGGGCGCGGAACGGCCGCTGCCCGCCGCGGCGGACGCCGCCGCCTACCGGGTGGTGGAGGAAGGGCTCACCAACGCCGCCCGGCACGCCCCCGGCGCGCCGGTCACCGTCACCATCGAGTGGGAGGCCGACGCCCTGCTCATCGAGATCGTCAACCCGGCGCCCGCCGCGCCCGCCGGGACACCCGGCCCGCGGCCCGGGCACGGCCTGCGCGGGCTGCGGGAGCGGGTCGCCCCGCTCGGCGGCCTGGTCGACCACCGCCGGTCCGGCACCGAGTTCCGCCTCTTCGCGATGCTGCCGCTCGCCGCCCCTGCACCGGCCCCGCCGCCCGCCGCCGACGCCGTCCCCGCCGGCCCGGACGGCGCCGCCGTACCCGGCGGCGGCCACGTGCCGGACGGCGGGCCCGCGCCCGCCCGCCACCGGCTCGCCGGCCCGCGGCCGGGCGGCGCCGCGGCGGCGGCCGGCGCCGCGCTGGCCGCGCTGCCGGTCGCGGGGGTGGCCCGCGCGATCGGGGTGGGGGGGGCGGGGGTGTGCGGGGGGGGGTCGACGAGGGGGGGA
>QGUZ01000297.1 GCA_003242605.1 Actinomycetota bacterium | reverse complement strand
ACGGGCACCGCACGGGCACTGAACGGGCACCGCACGGGCACCGTACGGCAAGCGGCGGAGCGGGCGACGCGGAACACGGGCGCCCTCCCCGGTGTAACTCCGACGGCAAACGCCGTAGGCTCGGGAGAACAAGCGAGCCACCGAGGAGCGCACCATCGTGAACCCAGGGGACATCAACCTGCGGCAGGTGCTGGAGCAAGCCCAGCTCATGCAGCAGCAGTTCGTCAACGCCCAGCAGGAGCTCAGCGAGGCCAAGGTCGAGGGCCGGGCCGGGGGCGGGCTCGTCGTGGCGACCGTCAGCGGCGGCGGTGACCTGCTCGAGCTGAAGATCGACCCGAAGGTCATCGACGCCGACGACCCCGAGGAGACCGCCGAGACGATCGCCGATCTGGTGATCGCGGCGGTGCGGGACGCCACCCGGGCCGCGGCCGAACTCCAGCAGGAGAAGCTGGGCCCGCTGACCCAGGGGCTGGGGGGCGCCTTCGGCGGCGCCTTTCCGGGGGTCTGAGCACGGACGTCGGCGATGTACGAAGGGGTCGTCCAGAACCTGATCGACGAGCTGGGCACGCTGCCCGGCATCGGTCCGAAGAGCGCGCAGCGCATCGCGTTCCACCTGCTCGCCGCCGACCCGGCGGACGTCAAGCGGCTCGCGCACGTGCTGCTCGAGGTGAAGGAGAAGGTGCGCTTCTGCCGGGTGTGCGGGAACGTGGCCGCGGAGGAGGAGTGCCGGATCTGCCGCGACCCGCGGCGCGACCCCCACGTCATCTGTGTCGTCGAGGAGCCCAAGGACGTCGTCGCGATCGAACGCACCCGCGAGTTCCGCGGGCGGTACCACGTGCTGGGCGGTGCGATCAGCCCGATCGACGGCGTCGGCCCGGACGATCTTCGGATCAAGGAGCTCATGACGCGGCTGGCCGACGGTCAGGTCACCGAGCTGATCCTCGCCACCGATCCCAACCTGGAAGGCGAGGCGACCGCGACCTACCTCGCCCGGCTTGTCAAACCGATGGGTCTGAAGGTGACACGGCTCGCCAGCGGGCTGCCCGTCGGCGGCGACCTGGAGTACGCCGACGAGGTCACGCTGGGTCGTGCGTTCGAAGGACGGAGACTGCTGGATGTATGACGAGTGGAAAGCCCTCGCCGACCGGGTCGCAGGGCACGCGCAGAACTTCCTCGACGGTCTGACCAGGCTCGCCAACGGGGAGGGCGGCGACGCGTTCCTGCCGCTGCTGCTCGTGGAGGTCTCCCAGCTCAGCCTCGCCGGGGCGCAGCTCGCCGCGACCGAGGACGTCATCCTGCCCGGCAACTTCGAGCCGCCGATCGGCCCCGACCCCGACATCGACCCGCTGCGCACCGCGCTGGCGGCCCGGCTCGGCCCGGTCGACGACTACGTCGAGGTGTTCGACCCGTACAAGGACACCAAGGTCACGCCGTACCGCCTCTCCGACGACCTCGCCGCGGTGGCGGCCGACCTCGCCCACGGGCTGCGCCACTACCGGGCCGGGCGGCCGATGGAGGCGCTGTGGTGGCTGCAGTACTCCTACTTCAACTCCTGGGGCAACCACGCCGGCGCCGCGCTGCGCGCCCTGCAGGCGATCGTCGCGCACACCCGCCTCGACGTGGAGGAGGAGAAGACCCCCGTCTGACCGCCGGCGGGGACGGCGACGCGGCACACGGCGGCGCGTCCCGGCGGGGGTCCGCACGCCCCGCGGTACGGCCGGGCGGCGGCCGCCGTGCGGGCGCCGTGACGGTCTCGTGATCGATTTCACACCGGGGCGCGGGGACCGGTGGTCCGCGGCGAAAACCGGTGGCCGCGTCGGAGGGCCGCGCAACCGGACAGGTCAGGCGGCATGCCCGCGGGTGTCCACATACTGGGCGGACCTGCGGTTCTCTGCCCGGGCCTCAGTAAACTGAGACGTCCGCAGTCTGACCTTCGGAGACAAGTCGTGGCGCTCGTTGTCCAGAAATACGGTGGTTCGTCCGTCGCCGATGCTGCCTGCATCAAGCGGGTCGCGCAGCGGATCGTCGCGACGAAAAAAGCCGGCAACGACGTCGTCGTGGCGGTCTCCGCGATGGGCGACACCACCGACGAGTTGCTGGACCTCGCGCAGCAGATCTCGCCGATGCCGCCCCCGCGCGAGCTCGACATGCTGCTCACCGCGGGCGAGCGCATCTCGATGGCGCTGCTGGCGATGGCGATCGGCAACCTGGGCGTCGAGGCCCGGTCGTTCACCGGCTCCCAGGCCGGCGTGATCACGGACTCCACGCACGGCAAGGCCCGCATCATCGACGTCACGCCCGGCCGGATCCGGGAGGCGATCGACAAGGGCCAGATCGCGATCGTCGCGGGGTTCCAGGGGGTGTCCCGGGACACCAAGGACGTCACCACGCTCGGTCGCGGCGGCTCGGACACGACGGCCGTTGCGCTCGCGGCGGCGCTCAACGCCGACGTGTGCGAGATCTACACCGACGTGGACGGGGTGTTCACCGCCGACCCGCGCATCGTGCCGACGGCGCGCCGCATCCCGCGCATCTCCTACGAGGAGATGCTGGAGATGGCCGCATGCGGCGCGAAGATCCTGCACCTGCGCTGTGTCGAGTACGCCCGCCGGTTCAACCTGCCGATCCACGTCAGAAGCTCGTTCAGCAACAAGGAAGGCACGTGGGTCGTTGCCGACCCCGTCAGTGAGGAAGGCGAGATGGAGCAGCCGATCATCTCCGGCGTCGCGCATGACCGGAGCGAGGCCAAGATCACCGTTGTCGGCGTGCCCGACAAGGTCGGAGAGGCCGCTGCCATCTTCAAAGCCCTCGCCGACGCCGAGATCAACATCGACATGATCGTGCAGAACGTGTCGGCGGCGTCGACCGGGCGGACCGACATCTCGTTCACCCTCCCCGCGACCGACGGGCCGACCGCCATCAACGCGCTGAAGAAGATCCAGGGGGACGTCGGGTTCGAGTCGCTGCTCTACGACGACCGGATCGGCAAGGTGTCGCTGATCGGCGCCGGCATGCGCTCGCACCCGGGCGTGACCGCGAAGTTCTTCGGCGCGCTCGCGGACGCCGGCGTCAACATCGAGATGATCTCGACCTCCGAGATCCGCATCTCGGTGATCGTGAGCCAGGACGACGTCGACGCCGCGGTGAGCGCCGCGCACCGCGCGTTCAACCTCGACGCCGACCAGGTGGAGGCCGTGGTCTACGGAGGTACCGGACGATGAGCGAACGCAAGCCCACCCTCGCCGTGGTCGGCGCCACCGGCGCGGTCGGCACCGTGATGCTCGACATCCTCTCGGGCCGCCCGGACGTGTGGGGGGAGATCCGCCTCGTCGCCTCGCCCCGCTCCGCGGGCAAGGTGCTGCGGGTGCGCGGGGAGGACGTGACCGTCCAGGCGCTGAGCCCCGAGGTGTTCGACGGCGTCGACGTGGCGATGTTCGACGTCCCGGACGAGGTGTCGGCCGAGTGGGCCCCGATCGCGGCCTCCCGCGGCGCGGTCGTGGTCGACAACTCCGGCGCCTTCCGCATGGACCCGGACGTGCCGCTGGTGGTGCCGGAGGTGAACCCCGAGCAGGTGCGCAACCGGCCCAAGGGGATCATCTCCAACCCCAACTGCACGACGCTGTCGATGATGGCCGCGCTCGGCGCGCTGCACCGCGAGTACGGCCTGCGCGAGCTCGTCGTCGCCTCCTACCAGGCGGTGTCGGGCGCGGGCGTGGCCGGCACCCGGCGGCTGTACGACGAGCTGGAGGCGGTGGCGGGCGACCGCACGCTCGGCACCGTCGCCGGTGACGTGCGCAAGGCCGTGCCGGACCTTGCCGACTCGCCGTTCGCGGCGCCGATCGCGCTCAACGTGGTCCCGGCCGCCGGCTCGTACAAGGGCGACGGCTGGTTCTCCGAGGAGCTCAAGGTCCGCAACGAGTCGCGGAAGATCCTCGGCATCCCGGACCTGAAGGTGTCGGCGACCTGCGTGCGGGTGCCGGTGGTCACCACCCACTCGCTCGCGGTCCACGCGACCTTCGCCAAGGAGGTCACGGTCGAGGGGGCCCGGCGGGTGCTGGAGGCCGCGCCCACCGTGGTGGTCCTCGACGACCCGGAGAACAACGTCTTCCCGACCCCGGCCGACGTCGTGGGCACCGACCCCACCTACGTGGGCCGGATCCGGCAGGCGTTGGACTTCCCGAACACGCTCGACCTGTTCATCTGCGGCGACAACCTGCGCAAGGGCGCGGCGCTCAACACCGCGGAGATCGCCGAGCTGGTCGCGGCCGAGCTCACCTCCTGAGCCCCAGGCCGCACGCCGTACCCCGCATCCGGCCGTCTCGCGCGGCGGCCGGATGCGCGTGGCGGCCGCGCGCCATGGATCGGCGTCGGTTCGTGGCCGGCCACGACATGGGCCGGGAAGCCGGTGAGCCGTACCCCTGGTGGATCTCCGCCGCCGGGAGGGGCGGCCGGAGGGGGGTTCTCCGGTGCCGTGCCGCGCGCCGCAGCGGGCTCACCGGAAGGTGATGTCCCAGTGGTTGCCCTCGAGGGCGTAGGTGTCGACGCCGTCGGCGTACAGCCGGGCGCCGTCCGAGCGCACGCCGGCGTACCGGGCCTTGCGCTTGATGTAGGCGTCGAGGCACTTGTTGCGCGACACGTCCACCTTGTAGCCGTTGCCGTGACTGTGCACCCCCGGCGCGTGGCCGACCTCGGTGCCGCCGGTGACCACGACCGGGCAGCCGCTGCGCCGCTTGAGCCGGATCAGCTTCGCCACCGTGTTCGCGCGGATTCCGGCGTACGAGGTGCAGGTGGGCCGGTGCTTGCTGGCGCACTTTCCGGACGACCGCCGCTTGATGCCGGCCGCGCGCAGCCGCTGGGCGACGAAGCGGTGCGACAGCCGCACGTACGACCGGAACAACGGGTTCCGCACCCGCCGCTGCGGCTGCTCGTGGGCCGCCGACTTCGCGGACATGCTCAGCAGCCGCACCAGCCCGCCGGCACGGCCGTACCCGCCGGAGTACGCGTCGATGCGGTCGGCCCCGATGATCGGGGCGAACCGCGCGCCGGGCACGCGAACCGGTCCGACCGGGCCGGTCGCGACGCGGGCCGCGCCGGTACGGCCCCGCGCGAGGCGCGCCGCCGCGTGGCCGGTGCGGTGCGCCGGGCCGCCGCGGAGCCGGTCGGCCGGTCCCGTGGCCGAACGCCGGTGCGGGTCGATGGGATCGCCGGGGTGGGCGGCCGCCGGTGACGCCGGGACGCCGACCCCCGGCACGAATGCCGTGATCGCCATTTGGACGGTGAGCAGCGCGGCCGCGGACATGCGGGCGCGCTCTCGCCGTAACGGACGAGTTTCCATGAGCGGTTCCTCATCAGGCGGATCCAAACGCTGAAACATCGATCCCACGGCAGACCGGGACTGATCCCTCAATCCGGTTGATCTTTGTGGGAACCTGGCGATCATCGGGACAGGTGTTGACCGAGGGACGAATCGACCTGACGGGGGCGATAGCCGCACAGTGGTGAATGTGGGGGCGCGCGGACGACGCCGCATGCCCCCGGGCCCGGCGGCCCGGCCCGCCACGGGGACGGCCCGGAGGACACAGCACCGTGACCCCGGGCACGCAGCGGACCGCCCGTTCGTTACGTCCATGTCGGCACGTTTCGTTTCGGCAACGGGGGACCGGACGAGGGGATGGTGAGCGGCCGATGAAGAAGGCGGCACGGGCGTTCGCGGTGTGGCGCGTATTGCGCGAGGCGCAGCGGCCGGGGACGCCCGGCGTGCTGTCCCGGGTGCGGGCGATCCCGCGCATGCTGCGCGGCGCGCTGCGCGGCGACTACCCGCACCTGAGCGCGTCGAAGATCGGCATGCTGGGGCTCGCCCTGGCCTACATCCTGTCGCCGATCGATCTCGTGCCCGAGTTCCTCGCGGTGATCGGCGCGGTCGACGACTTCGGCGTCCTGCTCTGGCTGCTCGCCGCACTGCTCGGCGAGAGCGGGCGGTACCTCGAGTGGGAGCGCGGGCGTTCGATCGGCCGGACCGGGTACGGCACGGCGCCCGGCTCCGGGTTCGGCACCGGCCCGCACCACCGCGCCGGCCTCGTGCCCTGAGCCCGCCGGACGCCCGGCGGCCGGGTGACGAGTGCGCCCGGCCGGAGGCGAGGACCGGGCGGGGTGGCGGCTTCACCCGGCGGGCGGGCCGGGGAACGGCGGCGGCAAACGCCTACCTGCCGGGCACCGCGCGGGGCGTGGGGGCGAGCGGCGGGGGAGGCGCGTTCCGCGCGTTTCCGCGGTATGGGCGGGGGTGGGCGCGCCGGGGCGCGGGGGGCCCACCCCCCCCGTAAGGCCAGGGGTCGGGGCTGTCTCTTTTACAACTCTCCGACCTCACGAAACCGTACTAAATTCGTT
>QGUZ01000296.1 GCA_003242605.1 Actinomycetota bacterium | reverse complement strand
GCGGCGCCGGCGCCGGCGCCTGCTGCTGCCCGTCGCCGTGCTCGCCGTGCTCGCGGCCGCCGCCGGGCTCGGCTTCGCCGCGGTGAGCATGCTGCAGCGGCCCGCCCCCGCGGAGGTACGGCTCGCGGCCGGGGCGGGCAGCGCGGCCGACGACGTCTTCCTCGCCCCGCCGGGCACGGCCGGCAGCGGCTCCAGCCAGGTGCTCAACGCGATCACCGCGGCCGGCTCCACGGTCGTGGCCGTGGGGAGCGACACCACCGGCCCGGTGCCCCGGCCGCTCTTCCTCGTCTCCACCGACGGCGGCGCCAGCTGGGAGCTGGGCCAGGTGACCGGCCCGGCGGGCGTCGAGGCCCGGGCCGGTACGGCGGGCCGGGTGACCGGCGGCGGCGGGCTGTGGCTCGCCGCGGGCACCGAGGCGCCCGCGAGCGCCGGGGCGCGCGGCGCCGGCCTCGGCCTCGCCGGTCCCTCCGGGGTGACCGCGCGCGGCATGTGGACGAGCACCGACGGCCGCTCGTGGACCGCGGTCGACCCGGCGCGGCTGACCGTGTTCGGGCCCGGCGACCGCATCGCCGACCTCGCCCGCACCGCGAGCGGCTTCGTCGCGGTCGGCTCCGCCCGGCTCGGCGAGAGCCGTACCGGGCCCGCGGCCTGGGTCTCCGCCGACGGGCAGGACTGGACGCGGGCCGACCTCTCCGGGATCGGCTCCGGCGTGCGCGGCATCCGCGCGGTGGTGGCGGACGGCGACCGGGTCGTGGCGCTCGCCGACGCCGGGCCGGAGGACCCCGCCGTGACGGTGCTGCGCTCGGCGGACGGCGGCCGCACCTGGCAGAGCGGCGATCCCCCGGCGGACGACCGGCTGGAGTCGGGCGCGCTCGCCGTCGCGGGCGAGGGGTTCGTGCTCGTGCCCACCCGCCAGGTGAGCGACGGGCGGGTGACCGTGTACTGCTCGCGCAGTGGCGAGTCGTGGCGGGACTGCGGCGAGATCGGGCCGCTCGGCTCCGAGGGCCTCGGCGTGCGCTCCCTCGCCTCCTCGGCCGCGGGCCTCGCGGCGGTCGCCGAGACCGGCTGGCAGGAGTACACCGTCTTCACCAGCGAGGACGGCGCCACCTGGGCGAAGGGCGCCGAGCTCGGCAGGATCCGCGGCACCCTGCGCGGCGTCGCCATCACCGACCAGGGCACCCTCGTCGCGGGCGGGGACGAGCCCGCCGGCGACGTGGACAACGTGCCGGTGCTCATGACCGCCCGCCGGGGCGAGCGGGCGCGGTCGGTGCCGCCGGACGAGATCGCCGGGCTCACCCGGTCGGCGCGGGAGATCTCCCGGATCGCCGCGGGCGGGAACCTGTTCGTCGCCGTGGGCACGGCCCAGGGCGACGCGGGCGTCTGGACCAGCCCGGACGGCACCCGGTGGACCGTGATCGGGGCCCGCGCGCTCCGCGGCCCCGGCCGGCAGGCGCTCGCGGACGTGGCGCACGGGCCCGAGGGCTGGCTCGCGGTGGGCGGCACCATGCCCGACCCGGCCGTCGCCCGGCCGCTGCTGGTGACCTCGCCGGACGGCACCCGGTGGCGCCGCGTCGCCGAGTCGGAGGCGCTCGCCGTGCCGCAGGGCGTCTACCACCTCGTCCCGCACGCGGTCGCGGCCGGCCGCTCCGGCTACGTGATCGCCGGTGAGCAGCGGTCCGGCGCCGACGGCACCGCGGTGCTCTGGTACACCCGCGACCTGCGCCGGTTCGAGCGCGTCGGCGAGCTGCCGTCGGCCGAGGTGCGGCTGCACGACGTCGCCGCCACCCCGTCCGGGTACGTCGCGGTCGGCGGCTCCGGCCCGGTCGACGGGGAGACCGGCGTGGTGTGGACGTCCGCCGACGGGCGCAGCTGGACCGGCCGCGCCCGGCCCATCCCGGAGGGCGCGCGCTCGGCGCACCTGCGCCGCGTGCTCGCCGCCGACGGCGGCCTGGTGGCGGTCGGCACCGCGGTCACCGCCGAGGGGCGCCGCCCGTTCGCCGCCCGCTCCACCGACGACGGCCGCACCTGGACCTACACGTGGCTGCCCGCGGAGACCTCCGCCACCGTGCTCGACCTCGCCGCCGCGGGCTCGGCGCTCGTCGCGGTCGGCTCGTACGGCGCGCCCGGCGACGCCGCGGCCTGGATCTCCGCCGACGGCCGCCGGTGGCGGCACCGGCCGCTGCGCGGCGAGGGCCTCGCCGGCGAGGGCGGCCAGTGGCTCGGCACGGTGGCCGCGCTCGGCGACCGGGTGGTCGCGCTCGGCCGCTCCGCCACCTACACCGACGACCACCTCACGCTGTGGCGGACCACCGTGACCAGGTGAGCCCGCGGGTCAGCCCGGCGGGAGCACGCGCCACTCGGTGAGCGCGTCGAGCAGGCCCGGCGTGAGGGGGAGGCGGCGCAGCTCGGCCGGGCCGTACCAGCCCGCCTCCGTCGCGTCGTCGCCCGGGGCGAGGGTGCCGTGGGCGACCGAGGCGAGATAGTCGTTGATCTCGAACACGCCGCCGCCCGGGGCCGGGCGGTCCACGGTCCCGGCGAGCCGGCCGACCCGCACCACGAGGCCGGTCTCCTCGCGGACCTCGCGCACGACCGCCTCGGCGTCGGTCTCGCCCGGCTCCACCCGGCCGCCCGGCAGCGACCACAGGCCCTCCCCGGGCGGCCTGCCCCGCCGTATCAGGAGCAGCCGGCCCGCGTCGTCGAGGACGATCGCGCCGACACACTTTATCCGCACATGACCAAGATTACGGCTGGATAACGGCGGTGGCCTTGACTTATGGGCGTGTCCCGCCGCACGGTGAGGAGTTGTGAGAGCCGCGCCTGTCTGCCCGCGGTGCTTCGGGCCGCTGCACGCACCGAGCGCCTGGTCGAGCGCCTGGCGGTGCGGCGTGCACGGCGACGTCCCGCCCCTGCACACCCACCGGCCCTCGGACGCCGCCTTCGACGCCGTCCGGCGCATGGCCCGGGTCCCGGTGTGGGTGCCCTGGCCGCTGCCGGCCGGCTGGCTGGTCACCGGGTTCGCCGAGGCCGGGGACGAGCGCTCCGGCGGGGTCGCCACCGTGGTCGCGCTGTCCGGCCCGTCGGTCACCTGGGGACCCGCCGACATGCTGCTCATCGCCGAGGAGCCGGGCGTGGGCCTCGGCGCGGCGTACGCGGGGCTGCCCGGCCCCGACCCCGGGGGCGGCGTGGGCGACGGGCCGCCGCACGCCAAGGCGGACATCCGCGGCCACCCCACCCCGCTCTGGTGCGTGGAGGGGGTGCCGCCGGACCGCGCCGTCTACGTCGGCGAGGCGCTCGGCAACTGGCTGTGGGCGATCGCCTGGCCGGCCGAGGTCGGCTGCCTCATCGCGCTCACCGAGTTCGACCTGCGCGACCTGAGCGACCCCGACCAGATCTTCGACCTGCCGTACGGCGCGTTCTCCCCCCGGCTGCAGATCGACCGCTGACCGGCCCGGCGCGGCGCACACGGGCCAGGGCGGCACCGCAGTCGGTAGGGTTTACAGACGTGACAGCGCGTATCGAGCGAGTGGTGACGTCGGGCGTCGTCGACATCGACGGCACCGAGCACAAGGTGGAGAACAACACCTGGATCGTGGGCGACGACGACGAGGTCATCGTCATCGACCCGGCCCGCGACGCGGACAAGATCATGGAGAAGGTCGGCGAGCGCGAGGTGCTCGCCGTGATCTGCACCCACGGCCTGCCCGACCACGTCGGCGCGGCGATCGAGGTGGCCGCCCGCGACGAGGCCATGGTCTGCCTGCACCCCAAGGACAAGAAGCTGTGGCGGGAGACCTGGCCGGAGACCTGGCCGGACATCGAGGTCGAGGACGAGGGCTACTTCGAGGTCGCCGGGGTGCGCCTGGAGGTGCTGGAGACCCCGGGGATCACGCCGGGCGGCATCTCGCTCTACTGTGAGGCGCTCGACGTGGTGTTCACCGGCAAGTCGCTGCTGGCCGACGGCCCGGGCAAGCTCGGCGGCGTGTACCCGGCGCTGCCCGACCAGCTCACCTCGATCGGCTCCCGCCTGTTCACGCTGCCCGGCGCCACCCGGATCCTGCCGAACCACGGCGAGGAGGCGACGATCGGCGACCTGGAGCCGCACTTCGACGATTGGGTGTCCGGCTCGCTCACCCGCACCGAGAACGAGAGCGAGGCCGACCCGGCGAAGGCCACCCCGCTCGTCGACGGCACCAAGGCCGCGGGCATCAAGCTCTCCCTCGACGACGACTAGCCCGGCGTGAGCCAGCTTCCCCTCGACGGCATGCCGCGCCGCCTGTACGCGTGCACGCCGTCCCGGCTCAACACCTGGCTCGACTGCCCGCGCCGCTACCGGTTCACCTACCTCGACCGGCCGGCACCGGCGAAGGGGCCGCCCTGGGCGCACAACAGCGTCGGCGCCGCCGTGCACAACGCGCTCGCCAACTGGTGGCGGCAGCCGTACGAGCGGCGCACCCCCGAGGTCGCGGGCCACCTCGTGGTCACCGGCTGGATCGGCGACGGGTTCCGCGACGCGGAGCAGTCGGCCCGGTGGCGGGAGCGCGCCCGCGCGATGGTGACCGAGTACGCCGCCGGCCTCGACCCGTCCGCCGAGCCGGTCGGCGTGGAACGGCAGGTCGCCACCCGCACCGATGTGATCGCGGTGTCCGGGCGGGTGGACCGGATCGACCGGCGCGGCGGCGAACTGGTGATCGTCGACTACAAGACCGGCCGCCGTCCCCCGGACGAGGACGAGGCCCGCTCCTCGCTCGCGCTCGCCGTCTACGCGGCCGCCGCCGCCCGCACGATGCGGCTGCCCTGCCGCCGGGTGGAGCTCCACCACCTGCCGACCGGCCGGGTCGCCGCCGCCGAGCACACCGCCGAGTCCCTCGCCCGGCACCTGCGCCGGGCCGAGCACATCGCGGCCGAGGCGGCCGAGGCCGACGAGCGGTACCGCGAGTGGGCCCGCAGCCGCCCCGGTACGGCCGGCCGCCGCGGCGACGGCGCGCCGCCGGAGGTGCCCGCCGAGATCGACGCGATCTTCGCGCCCCGGCCGGGCCCGCTGTGCTCCTGGTGCGACTACCGCCGGCACTGCCCGGAGGGGCGGGCCGCGGCGCCCGCCCGGCGGCCGTGGGACGGCCTGGCGGAGGAGGAGATCGCCGAGGAGATCGACGCCGGCTGAGCGGCGGCCGCGGCGCGGTCAGGCCTGCACGAAGCGGTGCTCGGCCGCGTTCCAGAACCGGGTGAGCGCGGCCGCGGTGGTCTCCGGCGCCTCGACGGCCGGGCTGTGCAGCGCGCCGGGCACGACCACGCACTCCGCGCCGAGCCGGGTGGCCATCTCGGCCTGCAGCCCCGGCGGCCAGCCGTCGTCGTGCTCGCCGTACAGCACGAGCTTGGGCACGTCGGCCTCGGCGAGCTCGTCGACCCGGTCGGGGGCGTTCAGCACCTGCTCGCCCATGGTCTGCATGCCGACGAGGTTGTTGGCGAACATGCGCTTGCGCAGGAAGGCGAGGATCTCGTCGGGCACGCCCTGCGCCACCGCCTCCGGCTCCAGGTGGTTCTCCCAGATGCGCTCCAGGCCCACCTCGGGGACGAGGCTGAGCAGCGAGCGGGCGGCCTGCTCGCGCGGGCCCACGATCGCGCCCGGCCCGGAGCTCATCAGGGTGAGCGAGGCCGCCTTGGTCGCGCCGCCGAGCACGGTCTCGCGCACCACGAGCCCGCCGAACGAGTGGCCGAGCAGGTGGACCGGCTCGCCCTCACCCACCACGGCGGCCACCGCGGCCAC
Source organism: Actinomycetota bacterium (assembly GCA_003242605.1). Taxonomy (GTDB): domain Bacteria; phylum Actinomycetota; class Actinomycetes; order Streptosporangiales; family Streptosporangiaceae; genus Thermopolyspora. The sequence continues at coordinate 646 of QGUZ01000296.1, read as the reverse complement.
GTCCGCGCCGAGCGCGGCGCAGGTGTAGGCGGCCGGGTCGTCCGGCCCGGGCGTCTCGTACTGGCCGCGCATGTCGATCGCGATCACCCGGCGGCGCCCCGCGTCCGCGAGGCTCTGCAGGACCGCGATGAAGTCCTCCTTGCTGCCGGTGTAGCCGGGCACGAGCAGCGCCGGCCATCGCTCGGCGACCCCGGTCACCGGCAGTGCCTCGAGAGCGGCGAACCAGCCCGCGGGCGTCTCGATCCGGATCGGCTTGACCCCGGGCGGCAACGTCAGGAAGCGCGGCGTACTCACGTGGCACCACAATACCCAGCCCGCTTCACGAGGACACCATCGAACGGTACGCCCTCAGTGGAAGCGGGCCGCGCCGCCGCCGCGGAACCGGCCCGCAGCGGGCGGCGGGGCGGCCGGGCGGATGCGCGGCGGCCGAGGGCCGTGCCGGGGTACGGCGGGCGACCCTCGGCGCCGTTCCACCCGGCCGGGCGCGCGGGACCGCCGGGCGCGGGCCGCGGCTAGCGGCGGCGGCGCCGGCGGCGGGAGCCGCCGCTGCGCTCGGGCGTGGCCGACGGCGCGGCGTACTCCTCCTCGTCGTCGGGCACGCCCAGGTCCGGCGCCCGGAAGATCACCGTGAACGGGTCCGGCGGGA
>QGUZ01000564.1 GCA_003242605.1 Actinomycetota bacterium | reverse complement strand
CGCTCTGGCGGCGCCTCGCCGAGGCCGCCCGCACCGGGGAGGGGCCCGCGACGCTGCTCGTGGTCTCCCACCGGCGGGCCGCGCTGGAACAGGCCGGCCAGGTCGTCGTGCTCGACGGCGGCCGGGTCGCCGGATGCGGCCCGCTCGGCGAGCTGCTCGCCGCCTGCCCGCCGCTGCGCCGCCTGTGGGACGGCGACCGCATCGACGAGGTCGCCGCCGGGTAGCCGCGGGGGTCAGGGCACGAGCACGATCCGGCCGCGCAGCCCGCCCTTGGCGAGGCGCAGGTGGGCGTCGGCGACCCGGTCGAGCGGCATGGTCTCGGCCACCCGGAGGGTGAGCGTGCCCGCCTCGGCCAGCGAGACGAGGCCGGCGAGCCGGGCGCCGTCGGCGTGGATCCAGTGCGAGAACACCCGGATGTTCCGCAGCCCCGGCGGTGCCCCGCCCGCCACCAGCGCGGCGAACGCGCCGCCGGTCCGCACCGCGTCGAGGGCCGCCGCCCCGGTCACGGCCGCGTCGAGCGCGGCGTCCACGCCGCCGGGTACCAGGGCGCGGACGGCCTCGCCGAGCCGTGCCGTACGGGGCACGAAGAGCTCCGCCCCGAGCTCCCGCACCAGGGGCTCGTCCTCGGCGCCCGCGACCGCGACCACCCGGATGCCGCGGGCGGCGGCGAGCTGCACCGCGAAGCCGCCCACCGCCCCGGCCGCGCCGGTGACGAGCAGCGTCTCCCCCGCGCGCAGGCCGAGCCGGTCGAGCGCCTGCGCCGCGGTGAGGCCGTTCAGCGGCAGCGTGGCCGCCGCCACCGGGGAGACCCCCTCCGGCACGCGGGCCACCGCGTCGGCGTCGAGCACCACCTGGTCGGCCTGGGTGCCGAGCGGCACGTCGAGCCGGTCGGAGAGCCCGACCACCCGCTGCCCGGGCACGACGCCGGACACCTCCGGGCCGGCCTCCTCGACGACGCCCGCGACGTCCCAGCCGAGGCCGATCTGATCGCGCCGGGGCAGCATGCCCGCGGCGGCGAGCGCTCCGGACCGGGTGGCGAGATCGACCGGGTTCACCGTCGCCGCCTCGACCCGGATCCGCACCTGACGCGCCCCCACGGCGGGCACCGGCACCTCGGCGACCTCCAGCACCTCGGGCCCGCCGAAGTCTCGGATGACCACGGCACGCACGCGCTACCTCCTTCGCTCGGTTCCGCTGTGCTCGCCCACCGACCGTAGGAGCGCTACTCTCCTTTGGGGAGTACGTACCTGAAAGTGCGTACCGCACGCGAAGGAGCCCGCGATGCCCACGCTGACCGCCGCCCAGCGACGTGAACAGGCCCGCGCGGCCTACAACGCCTACCTCGCCACCTGCCCGGCCCGTCAGCTCCTCGACCGCATCAGCGGCAAGTGGGTGAGCCTCCTGCTCAACGCCCTCGCCGACGGCCCCAGGCGGTACAGCGACCTGTCCCGCACCGTCGCCGGCATCAGCCAGAAGATGCTCACCCAGACCCTCCGCGACCTGGAACGCGACGGCCTCGTCTCCCGGACCGTCACCCCCTCCGTCCCGGTGCGGGTCGACTACGCGCTCACCCCGCTGGGCGCCACCCTGCTCCCGGTGGTCCAGGCGATCAAGGACTGGGCCGAGACCCACATCGAAGAGGTCATGCGCGCCCGCGACGACTACGACGCCCGGCACTCCGCCCCCACGGAGCACCGGGCCTAGCGGTCACAGACGGTTCAGGATTCCCGGCCGGTCACGCCTCGCCGGTGGTGAGGCCGACGGGGCAGGACACGCCCGTGCCGCCGA
>QGUZ01000295.1 GCA_003242605.1 Actinomycetota bacterium | reverse complement strand
GCCCGGCATCATGGACGGCACCGAGAAGCCGGAGTACGGCCGCGTGGTCGACATCTGCACCCGCGACTCGCTGCGTGAGCTCGCCACGCCCGGCCTGCTCGCCGTGATGACCCCGATCGCCGTCGGCTTCGCCCTCGGCTACGCCCCGCTCGGCGCGTTCCTCGCCGGCGCGATCGCGGCCGGAACGCTCATGGCGGTGTTCCTCGCCAACTCCGGTGGCGCCTGGGACAACGCCAAGAAGCTCGTCGAGGACGGCCACCACGGCGGCAAGGGCTCCGAGGCCCACGCCGCCACGGTGATCGGCGACACCGTCGGCGACCCGTTCAAGGACACCGCGGGCCCGGCGATCAACCCGCTGATCAAGGTGATGAACCTGGTCGCGCTGCTGATCGCCCCGGCCGTGGTGATCTGGGCGGACAACGTCGCGCTCCGCATCGCCATCGCCATCGTCGCCGTGCTCATCGTGGTCACGGCGATCGTCGTGGCGAAGCGGCGCTCGTCGAACATCGCCCCGGCCGAGGGCGTCGAAGAGCGCACGGCCGAGCCGGTCGCGCGCTGATCAGAGCGCCACTCCGGCCGCGGGCGACCGCCCCGGCCGGTGGGTGAGACGGTCATCGGTACGGCCGCCGTCCCGGGCGAACGGGGCGGCGGCCGTCCGCGTGTCCGGACCGCGCCCGCCCCGGCGCCGCGGCGGCGGGCGGCCGCCCCGGCCCGGCCGTACCCGCCCGTCTATCCTGGGCGGCATCCCGACGATCGTGGGCGGAACCAATGCCGAACCGGAAGCTGATCATCCTTCGCCACGCCAAGGCCGAGCAGGTCCCCGGCAAGGCGGACATCGACCGGGTGCTTACCGAGCGGGGCGAGCGCGACGCCGGCCGCGCCGGAGAGGTGCTCGCCGGCCTGGGGCTCGTCCCCGACCTGGTGCTCTGCTCGCCCGCGCAGCGCACCCGCCGGACCGCCGAGCTCGTCCTCGCCGGGCTCGCGCCCGACACGCCCGTGTACTTCGAGCGCGAGATGTACCTGGCGTCCCCGGAGGAGCTGCTCGCCGTGGTGCAGCGCACCGACTCCAACGTGGCCACCCTGCTGGTCGTCGGCCACAACCCGGGCCTCCACGAGCTGTTCCTCAGCCTCACCGCGACCCCGGCCGACGCCGACCCCGGCTTCCCCACCTGCGCCTTCGCGGTCGTCGAGACCGAGGCCGAGTGGGAGCGCCTGTGGCCGGGCGACGCCCGTACCGTGGCCCGCTGGACCCCGAAGGGCGGCCTGGTCACCGCCGGGGCGTGACCGGCCGCGGCGGCCCCGGTCAGGAGCCCTGCAGGGCGGCGTCCTCGGCGTCGGCGGCCTCGACCTCCTCGCGGGAGATGCCGAGCAGGTAGAGGATCGCGTCCAGGTAGGGGACGTTCACCGCGGTGTCGGCGGCCTTGCGCACGATGGGCTTGGCGTTGAACGCGATGCCCATACCGGCCGCGGCGAGCATGTCGAGGTCGTTCGCCCCGTCGCCGATCGCGATCGTCTGGCTGAGCGGCACCCCGGCCTGCTCGGCGAACCGGACCAGCGCGCGGGCCTTGCCCGGGCGGTCGATGATCTCGCCGACGAGCCGCCCGGTGAGCCGGCCGTCCACCACCTCGAGCGTGTTGGCGGCGCAGTAGTCGATGCCGAGCTCCGCCGCCAGGTGGTCGGTGATCTGGGTGAAGCCCCCGCTCACCAGCGCGAAGCGGTAGTCGAGGCGCTTGAGGGTGCGCACCAGCGTGCGGGCGCCCGGGGTGAGCACGACCTCCTTGCGGACCTCCTCAAACACCTCCTCGGGCAGCCCCTCCAGCAGCGCCACCCGTTCCCGCAGCGAGCTGGCGAAGTCCTGCTCGCCGCGCATCGCCGCCTCGGTGACCTTCGCCACCTCCTCCTCCACGCCGGCGTGCCGGGCGAGCAGCTCGATCACCTCGGCCTGGATGAGCGTGGAGTCGACGTCCATCACGATGAGGCGCTTGGCCCGGCGGTGCAGACCGGCCCGCTCCACGGCCACGTCGACCTGCTGCAGCGCGGCCTCGGCGGCGAGCGCGGCGCGCAGCGTCTGCGGGTTCGCGCCGGACACGCTCATCTCGATGCAGGTCACCGGGTCGTGGGCGAGGCGCTCGATCCGGTCGATGTTGGCGCCCGCGGCCGCGATGCGCCCGGCGATCCCGGCGATCGCGGCCGGCTGCAGCGGCATGCCAAGCACCGTGACGTGCAGCCTGCCGCGCCGCCGCTTCTCCTTCACCTGGGTGCCGGTGGCGAGCTCGATCTCCATGCCGAGCTCCTCGGCGACCTGCTCCAGCGCCGTCCACAGCGCGCCGATCGTGCGGCCGGTCCCGCTCGGCGGTCCGCCCGCGTAGGCGACGAGGACTCCCAAGGTGAGCCTGCCGCGAATCACGACCTGCTCGATGTCGGCGACCGTGACCGGGAAGTCGGCCAGGACGGAGAACAGCCGGGAGGTCACCCCGGGGCGGTCCGGGCCGGTCAATGTGATCAACAGGGTGCGCTGATTCATTCGGCGAGGCTTCCTTAGGCCATCCGGGGCGCCGGCGGACCGCACGGCCCGGCCGGCGTCATGGATTCGAGTTGGAAACGCGGTCGAGGACGGTGACCACAATCAAAGGTACTTGCCCATGATTCGTGCTCGCGCGCCAGGGGACCGGACACGCCCCGAACGTCGCGGAGATCCCGGCGCGTTTCGCTTGACCTGGGCGGCGATGCGCATCGATGTCCGAAATCACGATACGGACTTCCGGGCCGGAGCCGGGCACGGCCCGCCACGGCCGGTACGGCCCGCCGCCACCCCCCCGGCCCCGGCCGCGGGGAAAAGGTCAGGGGCCGGCCGCCGGGCGGGCGGGGGCCCCCCCGCCCCGGCGGGTGGGCCCGGCCCCCGCCTGCCCGGCCGCGGCGGGGGTAAACGGTTCGGCGGCGGGCGGGGTGGTGGGGGGCTACCCCCGCCCGCCGTACCGCGCGGTCGAGGTCGCGCAGCACCTCGCGGCGGGTGGCGATCTGGGTCGCGGTGAGGCCGCGGTCGTCCGCGGCCCGGAGCGCGGCGGCGAGCAGGTCGCACAGGGCGGCGAGGCGGTGCGCCCGCGCCGGGTACCCGGGGGCGAGCACCTCCCCCTGCGTGACCTGGGGCCGGTCCACGGGCGGCCCGTGCACCGCGGCCAGCGCCTCGGTCGCGACCCGCATCGCCTCGCGCAGCTCCCGCTCGGCCTCCCCGAGGCTCGGCAGGTCCGGTACGGCGGGGGCTGCGGGCACCGCGGTCCACCGGGTGCCGGCGTACGAGGAGCCGCGCAGGTCGCGCGCGGGCACCAGGCCGACGCACCGGCCGGGCAGCTCGGCGATCGCCGCCTGCCCGGCGTCGAGGGCGAGCGCGTTGAAGCCCGCCGGCCCGGTGAGGCCCAGCGGGTCGCCGGGCACCGGCAGCGCGAGCCGGAACGCGCGCAGGCCCGCCGGCCGCAGCCCGGCGAGGAAGGCGCGCAGCGGGATCTCGGCGTCGGCGGCGCCGCCGGCGGGCGCGGTGCCGTACCCGGGACCGGGCGGCAGGTCCACGGCGGCGACGAGCTGCGGCCCACCCGCCCGTTCGACGCGGTCGGCGGCCTCGTCGAGGCCGACGTGCCCGCCGAGCCAGGCGTTCCCCCAGGCGACCAGCGTCGCCGAGATCGGTGAATGGCGCACCGGTCAACGATACGCGTCACCGCAACGATAGGTTGGAGCCACCTGCTCAAAAGGCGGGCGAGTTTCACTGGCGAACGACACGCCGGATTCGACACGAGAGGGGATCGCGGATGGGCGGTCAGGTGCTGCGCCTCCAGGACGTCGCCGTTCGCCGGGACGGCGCGACTCTGCTGCGAGGCATCGACTGGACCGTTCATGAGGACGAGCGGTGGGTCGTCATCGGCCCGAACGGCGCGGGCAAGACCACCCTGCTGCAGGTCGCCGCGGCGCTGCTCTACCCGTCCGAGGGCGTGGTGGAGCTGCTCGGCGAGCGGCTCGGCCGGACCAACGTGTTCGACCTGCGGCCGCGCATCGGCCTGGCGAGCGCCGCGCTCGCCGAGCGCATCCCGCCGGACGAGAAGGTGATCGACCTCGTGCTCACCGCGTCGTACGCGATCCTCGGCCGGTGGAACGAGGAGTACGACTCCCACGACGTCACCCGCGCGGTCGAGCTCATCGACCAGCTCGGCTGCGCGCACCTGATCCGCCGCCGGTTCGGCACGCTCTCCGAGGGCGAGCGCAAGCGGGTGCAGATCGCCCGCGCGCTCATGCCGGACCCCGAGCTGCTGCTGCTCGACGAGCCCGCCGCCGGGCTCGACCTCGGCGGGCGGGAGGATCTCGTGCAGCGGCTCGCCGCGCTCGCCGACGACCCCAAGGCGCCGACGATGGTGCTCGTCACCCACCACGTGGAGGAGGTGCCGAGCGGGTTCACCCACGCGCTGCTGCTGCGCGAGGGCTCGGTGGTCGCCCAGGGCCCGATCGAGCACGTGATGACCGCGGACAACCTCTCCCAGACGTTCGGGCTCCCGCTGAAGCTGGAGCGGGACACGAACGGCCGCTGGTACGCGCGCGCGGCGGCGTAGCCCGCCGGACGCCGCGGCGTGGCCCGTGGCCGGTGTGCGGTACGGCGGGCCGCGCTGCCGGGCGGGCCCCGGACCGCGCTGAGCAGGCCGGTGGGCCCGGTAGCGCGCGGCCGGTCGCTGGGGCCGCCACGCGCGGCCCGGCCGCCTGCGGCGCAGATGGGGCGGCCGTCCTGCGTCGCGGCCATCCCTCGCCGGGCGGTCCCGCGGCGGTACGGCGCCGCGTAGCGGGCGCGGCGGTCGGTCGCGGTGGCCGGAACGCGTCCCGCCCGGCGACAGACGGTTCGGGCGAGCGGACCGGCCGCGTCGCGCGGCGAACCCGCCATCCGCCTCGGCGGCCCGTCCGGCGCGCACGATGACGCAGGGCATGGCCCGGGGCCGGAACGCCGCCGCCACCCCGGCCCTCCCGGGGAGCGCGCGGCGGCCGAGCCGGCGCCCTGGGCACCGCCCCGCGCGGCGGCCGGCTCCCGCACGCCGTACCCGGCGGCCTCGCCCACCTGCGCCCGGCGAACCTGGCCCCGGTACTGCCCGCCACGGCCTGGCGCACCGGCTCGGCGGCGTTCCGGCACCGGCGCGCCGGGACCCTGCCGTCGGGCTGCCGGGGCGTGCCTCGTACCCTTACCTGGCGTACCAGGTGAGGGGGAGAGTCGTGACGCCGTGGGAAGCGGCCGCGATCTTTGCGGCCGGGGTGGGAGCGGGCGGCATCAACACGATCGTGGGCTCCGGCTCCTTGATCACCTTTCCGACCCTGCTGGCGCTCGGGTACCCGCCCGTGGTCGCGAACGTCTCCAACAACGTCGGCCTCGTGCCGGGCGGCATCGCCGGGGCGCTGGGCTACCGGGCCGAGCTGAAGGGGCAGCGCGGCCGTCTGCTGCGGCTCGGCAGCGCCTCGTTCCTCGGGTCGATCGTGGGCAGCCTGCTGCTGCTGCGGCTGCCCGAGGAGGCGTTCCGGCTGATCGTGCCGGTACTGATCGCCATCGCCTGCGTGCTCGTCGTGCTGCAGCCGCGGATCAACCGGTGGCTCAACTCGTGGCGGCGCACCACCAGCCCGCACGGCGGCCCGCTGCTCTGGCTCGGGGTGCTCGGCACCGGCGTGTACGGCGGCTACTTCGGCGCGGCCCAGGGGGTCATCCTCATCGCCCTGCTCGCCATCACGCTCAACGACGACCTGCAGCGGCTCAACGCGGCGAAGAACGTGATGGCCCTGCTGGTGAACGCGGTGGCCGCGGTGCTGTTCATCGCGCTCGCCGACGTCGACTGGACCGCGGCGCTGCTGATCGCGCTCGGCTCCTCGCTCGGCGGGTACCTCGGCGCGCGCATCGGCCGGCGGCTCCCCGCCTCCGGGCTCCGGGCGGTCATCTTCTGCATCGGCGTCGCCGCGATAGTCAAACTGGTGTACGGCTAGGCCCTACAAAGTGGGGGTATGCACCCTTTGTGAAGGGTGATCGGGTAGAGATCGTGATCGACGCCGGCGGCACCCCTCGTACCTACGAGGTCGTCGCCACCAAGGCCGGTCGCCGCGTCGAGGTGACCACCGGTCGCGGGATCGTCGAGGTGAGCGAGGTGACCAGGGGCGGCAGCGTGGTCCGCACCGCCCGCTTCATGTCCAACCGGGTGCTCGCCCTCGTCGAGCACCCCGCCGGCGACGGCCGCCCCCGCGATCGGGAGTAGCCGCAGCGCGCGACCGACCGCCCCGCCGTACCGCGGTCACAGGTGGATGGGCTTGACCTGGACGAGCCCGTCGGGCCGGATGCGGGTCTCGAACGCGGGCTGCGGGGCCGTCGCCGGGCCGTGCACCACCGACCCGTTGGAGAGCCGG
>QGUZ01000027.1 GCA_003242605.1 Actinomycetota bacterium | reverse complement strand
GGGCGCACCACGTCGAGGCCGGGGATGGCGCGCAGCGACCACAGGTGCTCCACCGGCTGGTGGGTCGGGCCGTCCTCGCCGAGGCCGATCGAGTCGTGCGTCCACACGTAGATGACCGGCAGCTTCATCAGCGCGGCGAGCCGGACCGCCGGCCGCATGTAGTCGCTGAACACCAGGAAGGTGCCGCCGTACGGCCGGGTGCCGCCGTGCAGAGCGATGCCGTTGAGGATCGCGCCCATGCCGTGCTCCCGGATGCCGAAGTGCAGGGTCCGCCCGTACGGCCCGCCGGGGAACGCCTTGGTCTGGTACTCCTCCGGGATGAAGGACGGCTCGCCCTTCATCGTGGTGTTGTTGCTCTCCGCGAGGTCGGCCGAGCCGCCCCACAGCTCCGGCAGCACCGGCGCGAGCGCGGTGAGCACCTCACCGGAGGCCTTGCGGGTGGCCATGCTCGTGCCCGGCTCGAAGGTGGGCAGCGCCTCGGTCCAGCCGGCCGGCAGCCGGCGCGCGGAGATGCGGTCGTACAGGGCCGCGCGCTCGGGGTTGGCGGCGCGCCAGCTCTCGAACTTCTTGTTCCACTCGGCGTGCGCCTCGCGACCCCGCTCGACGACCTTGCGTGCGTGCTCGAGCACATCCGCAGGTACGTCGAAGCTCACGTCGGGGTTCATGCCGAGGACGCGCTTGGTGGCGGCGACCTCCTCGGGGCCGAGCGCCGAACCGTGGATCTTGCCGGTGTTCTTCTTGTTCGGCGCGGGCCAGCCGATGATCGTGCGCAGCTTGATGAGGGTGGGCCGCTCGGTCTCGGCGCGCGCGGTCTCCAGGGCCTCGTGCAGCTTGTGCACGTCCTCGTGGTAGCCGCCGCCCTCGGTCCAGTCGACGGTGAGGACCTGCCAGCCGTACGCCTCGAACCGCTTCCCGACGTCCTCCGAGGTGGCGATCGTGGTGTCGTCCTCGATGGAGATCTTGTTGTCGTCGTAGACGACGACGAGGTTGCCGAGCTTCTGGTGCCCGGCGAGCGCGCACACCTCGTGGCTGATGCCCTCCTGGATGTCGCCGTCCGAGGCGAAGCACCAGATCATGTGGTCGAACGGGCTCGTGCCCGGAGGCGCGTCCGGGTCGAACAGGCCGCGCTCGCGCCGGGCGGCCATCGCCATGCCGACGGCGTTGCCGATGCCCTGGCCGAGCGGCCCGGTCGTGGTCTCCACCCCGGCCGTGTGGCCGTACTCGGGGTGGCCCGGGGTACGGCTGTCCCACTGCCGCAGCGCCTTCAGGTCGTCCAGGGTGAGGCCGTACCCGGACAGATACAGCTGGATGTACAGCGTGAGGCTGGAGTGACCGCACGACAGGACAAAGCGGTCACGGCCCGGCCACGTCGGGTCACTGGGGTCGTGCCGCATCGTGCGCTGGAACAACAGGTAGGCGGCAGGAGCAAGGCTCATCGCGGTGCCCGGGTGGCCCGAGCCCGCCTTCTCCACCGCGTCCATCGCCAGGGCACGTACCACGTCGACGGCCCGACGGTCGAGATCGCCCCACTCCAGGGACGGCACGAGTTCGCTGCTCAACTGCTCGATCTCCAGATCTGGTCGTGTGACATGGCGCCGGGGTAGCGTTTCTTGCCCCATAGGGGACCCTAGTGGGTCCCCGGGCGATGCGAGGCGTTGACACCGGTTCCCCGGCCTTCCGGTGCCCCCGCGCCCAGGGCGCATGCCGCGCCCTGTACTGACAGACGGCATGAATCGTGCACAAAAAGTGTCGCACGCCGGGCTTCTCTGATAATGGTTGTGACCAGGCGCGATACGGCTCGGGGCGGGGCTAATGCCGGGGCAGATGCAGACCCGGCGACCGTTGCCACTACAGTGAGTTCCCGGGCTGATCCGAAGGCCCGCAGACCATGGATCCGCTGCGAAAACACGAGGTTAGGCGTTGACCCCGCACCCTTTGGACGCGCCGTGACGGTCCTGACGAACAAGCACTCGGTGGCCACCCTGCAGCCGCTCGACCCGATGGTCGCCGGCTCGCGGCGCACCCTGTCCGAGGTGGTGGGGGCGTACGTCGCGCTGACCAAGCCGCGGATCATCGAGCTGCTGCTCATCACCACGCTGCCGGCGATGTTCCTCGCCGCCGACGGGTTCCCCCCGCTGTGGACGGCGCTCGCGACGATGGTGTTCGGCACCCTGTCGGCCGGCAGCGCCAACGTGCTCAACTGCTACATCGACCGCGACATCGACGCGCGCATGCGCCGCACTCGGCGCAGGCCGCTCGCCCGGCACCAGGTGTCGCCGCGCGCCGCCCTGATCTTCGGCGTCGCGCTCGGCGTGATCTCCACCGTCGGCCTCGGCCTGACGGTGAACTGGCTCGCGGCCGGGCTGTCGCTGCTCGCGATCCTCTACTACGTCTTCATCTACTCGCTCCTGCTCAAGCGGCGCACCGCGCAGAACGTCGTGTGGGGCGGCGTCGCCGGCTGCATGCCCACGATGATCGGCTGGGCCGGCATCACCGGGCGCGTCGACTGGGCCCCGCTCGTGCTGTTCGGCGTCGTCTTCTTCTGGACGCCGCCGCACACCTGGACGCTCGCGATGCGGTACCGCGAGGACTACGCCGCGGCCGACGTGCCGATGCTGCCGGTGGTGGCGAGCGAGCGCCGGGTGGCGATCGAGAGCGTGCTGTACACCTGGGCCACCGTGCTGTGCTCGCTGCTGCTGTGGCCGCTCGCGAACACCACGCCGTTCTACGTGGTCGCGGCCGTGGTCCTCGGCGCCGGGTTCCTGTGGGAGGCGCACCGCCTGCTCGCCCGCGTCAACGCCGGGCTCACCGGCGTGGCGCTGCGGCCCATGCGGTTCTTCCACCTGTCGAACGCCTACCTGGCGCTGCTCTTCCTCGCGGTCGCCGTCGACTCTTTGCTCTAAGACCCGCTACGGGGTGCTCCGAAGGGCGGTGACCGGTCTGCCGGTCGCCGCGTGAGGTGCCCGGCGTGCGTGCCCGTCCACGCGCGCCGGGCACCTCGCTCCCGCGCCTTGCCGTCACTGCGGGGCCCCCCCGCCCGCGGGGGCCCCCGGCCCGCCCCCCCCCCCCGCCCCCCCCCCGGCCGGGGCGGGGGGGGGGCGGGGGAGGGCCCCCGGGGCCCCCGCCTCTCCGTGCCGCTCGTCACGGCGTGGCCCCGCCGCCCGCGCCGCGGCGGGTCGCGCCTCCCCCGCGTCCTCCTCCGGCCCGGGCGCCGTGCAGCTCGCGATTCTCCAAACTTCCGAAAATTCGGAATACCGGGTAAGCTCGGGCGCATGAACGCCATCGTCACCGCCCTGCTCACCGCGGCCCTCATCGCCCCCACCGGCGCCGCGTCCGCCACCACCGACGAGTTCAAGGACGCCGAGGCGGTCCTCGCCTACCTCAAGGCCCACCCGCGCGACGTCGCCCTCGTCACCGAGGGCATCCGCCACAACGCCGACCGCCCCGCTCCGGTCGCCTCCGCCATCAAGATCATTCACCTCGCCGCGTACGCCGACGCGGTGCGCGCCGGGAAGGTGAGCCCGCGCGAGCGGGTGCCGGTGAGCCGGTGGAACGCCTACCACCTGCCCGGCACCGACGGCGGCGCCCACGAGGCGGCGCTGAAGCGGCTCAAGCCCGGCGCGACCGTCACGCTCGACCAGCTTGTCTCCGCGATGATCGAGGAGAGCGACAACGCCGCCGCCGACCTGCTGCGCGACCGGCTGGGCCCCGCCGCGCTCCGCCGGATCGCCCGGACCCCGGTGAGCACGATCAACGGCGAGATGCTCCGCGCCTTCGCCGGGTGCCGCGGCTCCGCCGACGCCTGCCTGCGGCGCCACGTCGCGGGCGAGCGCATGACCCCGGTGCTGCCGTCGTTCGAGCGGCAGGCCGCCTGGGCGGATACCGTGACCCGGGTACGGCCCGCCGTACTGCGGGACGTGCTCGCCCGGCTCGCCAAGGACCCGGTCGCGCGCAAGCACCTGGAGTGGCCGATGCGCCAGCCCGGCGCCGACCCGAAGAGGATCGTCATCGGCACCAAGGGCGGGCTGCTGCCCGGGGTGGTGAGCGAGGCCATGTACACCGTCCTGCCGGGGCAGCGGGCGCGGCACACCGTGCTCGCCCTGCGCCGGATGCCGGAGGGTGCCTGGTTCTCCGCGGTGCAGAGCTATGCTCATCAGCAGTTCATCCTGAAGGTGGCGACCGACCCCGCGTTCCGGGCACGGGTGCGCGCCGCCCTCAGCTAGACCGCGGAATGGGGCAGCACTGGCCAGCGTCGAGGATCGGCTGAAGGATCTCGAGGAACGGGTCGCCGCTCTCGAGGCGCGGCTCGCCGCCGTGGCGTCCGGCGAGGCCGGGGCGCCGGGCGCGGAGGAGGCGGACGCGGAGGACTCCGGGGTGCTCCACTACGGCGGCCACGCCCGCCTCGGGGGCTACCAGTGGTCCTGGGAGATCCGCCGCCCGCCCGCCTGGCTGCTGCAGCGGCCGGCCGGGCCGATCGCCGCGGTGCTCGCCGCCGCCGGGCACCCGGCCCGGTTCGAGATCCTCCAGCTCCTCGCCGCCGGCCCGATGCCGATCGCCGAGCTGCAGTCCCGGCTCGCCCTCACCTCGCCCGGCCAGCTCTACCACCATCTGAAGACCCTCGCCGCCGCCGGGCTCGTGGAGCAGCCGGAACGCGGCGTCTACCGCGTCCCCCCGCACGCGATCTTCCCGGTGCTCGCCCTCGCCGCCGCCGCGGTCGACGTGGCCGAACGCGGCGGCACAGCGTCCTGAGCACAGCGTCCTGACACGGCGGCTTGAACACAGCGTCCTGAACCCGGGCCCCGGGCCGCCGGCCGGATACGTCCGGCATGCACGGCACGATCGGGACAAAGCCCTGTGCGGCGGGCCTGTGATCGTTAAGATCTCGGCCGAGGAGACCGTGGGTGAGCCGCGTGCGAGAGGCGGTGGCGATGGCAGATCAGGACAGCCCGCTGCGCTGGTCGGACCGGCCGGGGCTCGACCCCGACCTGCTGGCCAGGATCGACACCTCGGTACCGCACCCCGCGCGGGTGTACGACTACTGGCTCGGCGGCAAGGACAACTTCGAGGCCGACCGCAAGGTCGCGGAGGCGGCCATGGCCGCCACGCCCGGCGTGGTCGAGGGGGCGCGGGAGAACCGCCGGTTCCTCGGGCGCGCGGTCCGGTACATCGCCGAGCAGGGAATCGACCAGTTCCTCGACCTCGGCACCGGCATCCCCACCGCGGGCAACACCCACGAGGTGGCGCAGGCCGTGAACCCGGCCGCGCGGGTGGTGTACGTCGACAACGACCCGATCGTGATGGTGCACGCGCGGGCGTTGCTGCGCGGCACGCCCCAGGGGAGGACCGCCTACATCGAGGCCGACCTGCGGGACCCGGACAGCATCCTGGGCCACCCCGAGACCCGGGAGGTCCTCGACTTCTCCCGGCCGATCGGGATCATCATCGTCGGCACGCTCATGCACATCCGGGACGAGGACGACCCGTGGGGCGCGGTCCGGCGGTACACCGACGCGGTCTGCCCGGGCTCCTACCTGGCGATCACCCACCTCACCGCCGACTTCGAGCCGGAGAAGATGTCCGCGCTGGCGAACAGCTACAACACCGGGCCGCTGCGCGTCACCCTGCGCACCCGGGAGCAGGTGGAGCGGTTCTTCGACGGGTTCGAGCTCGTCGAGCCCGGGCTCGTGCGCACCTTCGAGTGGCGCCCGGACCGCCCCATCCCCGAGGGCACGGTCGCCGGCTCCTACGGCGCGGTCGGCCGCAAGCTGTGAGCACGCCGCGGTGACCCATCGCGGGCGGCGCGGCGAACCGGGCCGTGTCGCCGGACGCCTTGGGGGAACAACCAGGCCATCCCGCGGCCGGAGCCGCGGAGGATCTTCAGGCGCCCTGGAGGTGGTGGTGAAAAGGTGCGAGGCCTGCCCTGAGGTCGGACATGTCATGCCTGGTCGGTTACGCTCGCGGGCATGAGGAGCCGTGATCCGGGAGCGGAGCTTAAGGGACGCCCGTCCCTGAAGCTGATCTTCGGGCTGGTCGTGACGGGGGCGTGTGCGCTCGCGGCACTCTCGTTCGACCTGCTCGACGGCGACCCGGTCCACTCGCTCATCGCGCTCGTGTTCGCCCTCGCGCCCGTGCCGCTGCTGCTCGCCGGGGTGCTCGCGCTCGACCGCATGGAGCCCGAGCCGGGCAGCAACCTGGTCTTCGCGTTCGTGTGGGGCGCGGGGGTGGCGGTGCTCGTCTCCGGCGTGCTCAACCGGCTCAACCTCGTCTACCTCACCCGGCACCTGGAGGACGCGCAGGCGGCGTACGACTTCGTCGCCACCTTCGGTGCGCCGCCCGTGGAGGAGACGCTCAAGGGCCTGGTGCTGCTCGGCCTGCTGCGGTTCCGCCGCCACGAGCTCGACGGCCCCACCGACGGCATCATCTACGCCAGCATGGTGGGCCTCGGCTTCGGCATGACCGAGAACGTCAGCTACTACCTCGCCGCCCTGGCGAGCGAACACTCCGTGCAGATGTTCGCGGTCACCGTGGTGCTGCGCGGGGTGCTCACGCCGTTCGCCCACCCGCTGTTCACCTCGATGATCGGCATCGCGGTCGCCTACGCGGCGCAGCGCCCGCGCGGCCAGGGCTGGGCGGTGATCGCCGCCGGCTGGGTCGGCGCGATGCTGCTGCACGGGCTGTGGAACGGCTTCGCCTCCTACCAGGGCTTCACCGGCATCGTGGTGGCGTACCTGATCCTCATGGCCCTGCTCTTCACCGAGCTGTACATCCTGGTGCGGGACCGCAGGCGCATCGTCGGCCTCATCCAGCGTTACCTGCCGCAGTACGCCTCGACCGGCCTCGTCGACGCCGTCGACATCCACATGCTCTCCTCGCTGCAGGGCCGCCGGCAGGCCCGGCAGTGGGCGAAGGCGCACGGCAGGCGGCAGGGACTCGCCGCGATGCGCGACTACCAGCTCGCCGCCACCGAGCTCGGCCTGCTGCACGAACGCGCCCGGCGCGGGCTCATCGACAAGGCGACCTTCGACCGGCAGCGGGACGCGCTCCTCGCCTACATGGGCCAGAGCCGGTCCCGGTTCCCGGTCGAGGTCCGGCGCCCCCCGGGGCAGGGCGGCGGGCCGGTGCCGCCCGGCTACGCCCCGGGCGGTCCGCCGGTCGGCCCGTACCCGCACCCGCCCGGGCCGCCGGGCCACCCGCCGCCTCCGGCTCCTCCGCCACCTCCGCCGCCCCAGGGGCCTCCGCAGGGCGGGCCGGGACCGTGGCCCGGCCCGTACGGTCCGGTGCGCTGAGCGCCGGGGCGAAGGCGGCCTACCGCACCAGCTCGGACACCCGCACCGTCGCGGCGTGGAGCAGCGACTCCAGCGGGCCCCGGCGGAAGAACCGCTTCCAGGCCGCCGCGAACGCGGTGGCGGCCACCGCGAACACCGCGAGCACGGCGGTCGGCGACCCGAGGTACACCTCCACCTCCACGTACCGGATGAGCAGGATGTGGACGACGTACACGGTGAGCGACATCGTGCCGACCGCGAGCAGCGGCGTGGCCGGGCCGCGCAGCCGGGGGCGCTTCTCCAGCAGGGCGATCGCGGCGACGAGCACGAGGATCGCCACCCCGATGTTCCCGGTGATCTCGAACGTGGAGTCGCTGTGCGGCGCGGCGGTGAGCAGCCGCTGCAGCGCCGTGCCCTGGTAGCGCACGTCGTAGTGGACGCCCGCGGCCTGGGCCGCGGCCGCGGCGGCGGACATCGTGGCCCGGACGTCGGTGAACACCGTGCAGGCGAGCCAGGAGCCGCCGTAGCCGACCGCGGTGAGCGCGAGGCCGGCCCGGACCAGGCGGCGCCGGACCGCCTCGGCGGCGAGGTCGAGCCGGCCGAGCGTCATGCCGGCGAACACGTACGCCATCCAGGTCACCGCCGGGAATCCGCCGGCGAACGCCAGCTCGATCAGCCCGTGCCTGCTCACCTGGTTGAGCGGATCGTAGGCGGCGACCGCGTCGAGCCACTCGGGCGGCACCACCCGCGGCGCCATGGAGAGCACCGGGCCGGCGAGCGCGGTCAGCGCGGCGAGCCCGGCCAGCGCCGGGGTGGCGAGGCCGAGCGCGGGCAGCGCCAGCAGGAAGAACAGCCCGTAGTAGGGGATGATCACCCAGATCGTGGAGCCGATCGCGGTGAGCGCGGTGCCGAGCACGAGCAGCAGGACGGCACGGGTGGCGATCCGCGCCCGCAGCAGCCGACCGGCGGTGTCCCGCTCGATCGGCGCGCGTCCGCACATCAGCGCCAGCGACACGCCCGCCAGCAGCGCGAACAGGGACGCCGAGCGGCCCTGCGCGAGCTCGAGCAGCAGCGCGGGCAGGCCGTCGACGGACTCCGGGGACGGCCCGACGTGCACCGCGAACATGCCGTAGACGGCGAGCGCGCGCGCCAGGTCCACGCCGAGCATGCGGCCGGCGCCCGCGGGGCGGCCGGTCTCGGGCCCGGGCGCGGTGCCGGCGGACCCGGCCGGCCGTACCGGCGCGCTGTCCTGGGTCGTGTGCTCCATGGGGTCGGCGGGAGCCGTGTGACTCATGGGGGTGATATGCGGCAGCGTCCCGCCAACGTACACGTGACGTCACATAAAAAGTGCTCCGTGTAATGCCCGCCGAGAGGGAAGCGACCGGGCATGCGTGACACCGGGGTCCGGATCGGGCGAGAGGGCCGGGGAGCCGCCGGTACGGCGGGCCGGGGCGGCGCCCGCCGTCCGCGGGACCCGCCCGCACGGCACGGCCCGCCGAGGGCGGGTCGCCGGAGGGATGCGCGTGCGGGCGGTCGCCCGGGGTGGGACACAGGGGTGAGGCGCACGGGAGCGCGGGCGGCGAAGCGGCGGCCGTGCGCCGGAGGAGGATGGGGTGGGAACGCGAGGCGGAGGAGGAGGAGGGACCGCCTCGCGTCCCCGGGAACAGGAGAACAGGGAGTGTTGCCTTAGGAGGAGGGATGAGTTGCCGTGTGAACGGAGCGGTTGCCTCACCTCCCGGGGTCGGCGGGGGAGCCGGACACGCTCCCGACGACGAGGGGAATGTACAACGGGGCGACCGCCCGTCCCAGGGCTCGGTGCCGAGGGGTCCGGCGGGCGCAGGTGAATCACCAGGCCACGGGCGCGGGATGTGAGGCGCCGGGCGTTACCCGGCGTGAAATTTTCGATCTGCGGCCGCGACGCGGCGTGTCCGGCGGCCGGGCCGGCCGTCCCCGGCCGGCCCCGGGGAGCGTCCCGGGCGCCGGACCGGCCGGGACGGCGCGCATGACGGCGCCATTGACGGCGCGATGGACGGCCCGAGGGACGGCGCCGACGACGCGGTAACGCGGCCGCCGACGGCCTCGGCGGGGTTCCGGCCGGTTGCGCGGTGTTCCGGATGCTGGGCTCAGCTGGACACGGCGCTCAGATGGGCGCGGCGCGCAGCCGTTCCGCGTTCGGCACGGTGCCGAGCGAGTCCCGGTCGCGCATCACGAACACCACCCGCAGCGTGGCGATCCAGGTGAGGGCGGCGCCGAACACGTGCAGCCCGACGAGCACCGCGGGCACGGCGAGCCAGTACTGGACGGCGCCGATGACCGCCTGGGCGAGCTCGATGCCGAGCAGCGTGAGCAGGGCACGCCGTACCACCGCGGGGGCGCCGGTGAGGTGGGCCGCGAACAGCAGCGCGAAGGTCAGCCCCAGCACCACCCACACCGCGTCGGCGTGCAGCCGGGTCACCGTCTCGATGTCGAACTGGAACCGGGTGGCGAGCTTGTCGCCGGAGTGCGGCCCGGTGCCGGTGACCACGACGCCGAGCACGACCAGCACGAACACCGCGGCCAGGAGCACGAAGCCCAGCGTGCGGATGTGCCGGTGGACGAGGAGGTGCACCGGCGCGTCGCCCTCGCCGGAGCGCGCGTACAGGGCGTACGAGGCGGCGATCATGCCGATGGAGAGCAGGAAGTGCACGCCCACGGTGACCGGGTGGAGCACCGCGAGCACGACGACGCCGCCCCACACCGCCTGGGCGATCACGCCGAGCGGCTGGAGGGCGGCGATCCTGACCAGCGAGTCGCGCCGCGGCCGGAGCCGCAGCGCCGCGACGAAGCAGGCCACCGCCACGGCGAGCACGAGGAACGTGATCAGCCGGTTGCCGAACTCGATCGCCATGTTGAGCGGCGCGTGTTCGTCGTGCGGGGCCGGCACGAAGCTGTCGGGCGTGCACTTCGGCCACGTCGGGCAGCCGAGGCCGGAGCCGGTGAGCCGGACCGCCGCCCCCGTGACGGTGATCAGCGTGTTGACGACGATCGCGGCGAACGCCCAGCGGTGCATGTCGGCGGGGGTGGGTGACCAGACCGACCGGCGCAGGCGGGCCACGATGTTCGACGATTGATCATGGGTGCGGGACACGACACTCATGCTAGGCGGGGGTACGACCGGTCCCGGCACCGGCCGGGCCGACCGGTACCGGACGGCGGCGGAGGGACGGCGGAGGGACGGCGTCACCCCTCGGCGGCGGTGCGGGTGGAGCCGAGCGAGGCGGCCACCACGCACCCGATCGCCGCCCATTCCCGCAGGTCGAGCACCTCGCCCAGGACGACGAGGCCGACGAGCGCCGCCGCGGCGGGCTCCAGGCTCATCAGGATGCCGAACACCCGCTTCGGCATGCGGCGCAGCGCCTCCAGCTCGATCGAGTACGGGATCACCGAGGACAGCAGCCCCACGCCGAGGCCGAGCAGCAGGATCTCGGGGGAGAGCAGGGCCGTGCCGCCGGAGACCACCCCGACCGGGGCGGACAGCACGAGCGCGACGAGCATCGCCAGGCCGAGCCCGGTCTGGCCGGGGATGCGCCGCCCGACCGCCGCGCCGAGCAGGATGTACCCGGCCCAGAACAGCCCGGCGAGCGCGGCGAAGCCGACCCCGGCCCAGGTGATCCGCCCCCCGCCACCGGGGGCGAGCAGCACCACGCCCACGCCCGCGAGCAGCACCCACAGCAGGTCGAGCCGCCGCCGCGACGTCGCCACCGCCACGCCGAGCGGCCCGATGAACTCGATCGCCACCGCGATCCCGATCGGCATGCGGGCGAGCGCCTCGTAGAACGACATGTTCATCAGGCCGAGCGACGCCCCGAACGCGATCCCCACCGCGAGATCGGTACGGCTCAGCCCGCGCAGCCGGGGCCGGACCATGAGGCAGACCACGATCGCCGCGGTCGCGATGCGCAGGAACACCACCGCGCTCGGCGGCAGCACCGCGAACAGGTGCTTGGCCAGCCCTCCGCCGAGCTGCACCGACAGCACCGACAGCAGCACGAGGCCCGGTGGCGGGATCGCGTCCGCCGCGAGGCGGAGCACCGCGCCCGGCCGGAACCGCCGGGCGCGCAGCGGCTCACCCGCCCACGCCCGCTGCGCCGTCATCCGCACCCCCCTGTCCGGCGACTGCCGCCCAGGCAAGGGTAGCGGCAGCCGGATGGCGGGGTTATGGCCGGGTTGTGCCCGGTCACTCCCAGCGGAAGGTGAGCGCGGCGAGCACGAGCCCCGCCACCGCCCAGCCGCACAGGATGAGGAGCTCCTGGTAGGGGAAGGGGGACCCGCCGGTGAGCAGGACGCGCAGGCCGTCGGCGAGCGCGGTGATCGGCAGCAGCTCGACCACGCCCTGCATCGCGGCGGGGAACAGGTCGACGGGGAACACCACGCCGCCCAGGCCGAGCAGGACGAGGTAGACGAGGTTGGCCGCGGCGAGCGTGGCCTCCGCGCGCAGCGTCCCGGCCATGAGCAGCCCGAGGCCGCTGAACGCGGCGGTGCCGGCGACGACGAACAGCACGGGGCCCACCGGCCCGTGGGAGAGCTCCGGCCGCCAGCCCAGGCCGAGCGCGACCGCGACGATCAGCACCACCTGCACGATCTCCACGCCGGCGATCGCGAGCGTCTTGCCGAGCATCAGGCCGGTCCGGGACAGCGGGGTCGCGCCGAGCCGCTTGAGCACGCCGTACCGGCGCTCGAAGCCGGTGGCGATCGCCTGGCCGGTGAACGCGGTGGACATGATCGCCAGCGCGAGCACCCCGGGCGTCACGTACGCGATCCGCTCCCCGGGCACCTCCAGCAGCGGGGCGAGGGAGAACCCGACGAGCACGAGGACCGGGATGATCATCGTGAGCAGCAGCTGCTCGCCGTTGCGGAGCATGCCGCGCATCTCCGCGCCCGCCTGGGCGAGGACCATGCGCGGCAGCGGCGCGGCCCCGGGGGCGGGGGTGAGGTCGAGCGTGGTCATGGTGCCTCCCAGGTCTCGGCGTCGCGGGTCACCGCAGCTCGCGGCCGGTGAGCTCGAGGAAGACGTCCTCGAGGGTGCGGCGCTCGATGCTGAGGGCCTCGGCGGTCACACCCTCGGCGGCGCACCACGCCGTGACCGTGGCGAGCAGCTCGGGGCCGACCTCGCCCTCGATGATGTAGTGGCCGGCCGGGGACTCCTTGGCCGCGCTGCCGGCGGGCAGCGCCTTGAGCAGCTCGTCGAGGTTGAGGCCGGGGCGGGCGCGGAAGCGCAGCTGCCGCTCGGCGCCGGTGAGCTCGGCGGGCGTGCCCTCGGCGACCACCCGGCCGCGGTCGATGATCACGACGTGGTCGGCGAGCTTCTCGGCCTCGTCCATGAAGTGCGTGGTGAGCACGACCGACACCCCCGCCGCGCGCAGCTCGCCGATCAGGTCCCAGCAGGACCGGCGGGCCTGCGGGTCCATGCCCGCGGTCGGCTCGTCGAGGAACACCAGCTCGGGACGGCCGATCAGGGCGGCGGCGAGGGAGAGCCGCTGCTGCTGCCCGCCGGAGAGCCTGCGGTACGGCGTGCGGGCCTGGTCGGCGAGCCCGAGCCGGTCGAGCAGCGCGTCCGGGTCGAGCGGATGGGCGTGGAAGCGGGCGACCAGCCGCAGCCACTCGCCGCAGCGCATCGCGGGCGGCACGCCCCCGGACTGCGGCATGATCCCGACGCGGGCGCGCAGCTCCCGCCGCGACGGGGGCAGGCCGAGCACCCGGACCGTGCCGCCGTCCGCCCGCCGGAACCCTTCGCAGATCTCGATCGTGGTGGTCTTGCCCGCGCCGTTGGGGCCGAGGATCGCGGTGACCGCGCCGGACTCCGCGGTGAGGCTCAGACCGTCCACCGCGGTCAGGCGGCCGTACCGCTTCACCAGGTCGACGACCTCGACGGCAGGGGAGCTCATGCCACGAGTCTAGGGACTCCCGGGCGGGCTCACCGCCGCGCCCCGCGCCCCGTGCGGCGCCGGATCAGCCGGTGATGGCCGCGATCAGCTCCGCCGCCCGGGGGCGGTTGCGGGGATCCTTGTCGAGGCAGGCGGCGATCGGCCCCACCAGCGGCTCCGGCAGGCCGGACAGGTCCGGCCGGTCGGAGAGGATCCGGTGGAGCACCTGGTAGGTGTTCGACCCGGCGAACGGCGCCCGCCCGGTGCCGCCGAAGATCATCGTCGACGCCCAGCTGAACATGTCGGACGCGGGCGTGATCCGCCCGCCGTTGATCTGCTCCGGGGACATGTACAGCGGGGTGCCCTTGATCGCCGTCGACGTGCTCGTCTGCTCGAGCGCCTTCGCCACGCCGAAGTCGATCACCCGCGGCCCGTCCGGGGCGAGCAGCACGTTCGCCGGTTTGAAGTCGCGGTGCACGATCCCCGCCTTGTGGATCGCGGCGAGCGCGCCCGAGGTGGCGATGGCGAGCCGGATCAGGCTGTCGCCATCGAGCGGCCCGGACCGCTGCACCTTGCGCTGCAGCGACGGGCCGTCGACGTACTCGCTCACGATGTACGCGACGCCGTCGTGCACGCCCGCGTCGAGCATCCGGGCGGTGGAGAAGGACGGCACGCGCCGGGCCGCGGTCAGCTCGCGGACGAAGCCCTCCCGCTCGGCCTCGTTGATCCGGTAGTGCAGCAGCTTCACCGCCACCAGCGAGCCGTCCGGGTGCCGGGCGAGGAAGACCGCGACCTGCCCGCCCTCGCCGAGCTTGTCGAGCAGCAGGTACGGGCCGAACCACCGGCCCTCCTCCGGCTTGCCGCCGTCCGCGGCGGCCGGGGCGGGCTGCGGCCTGGTGGCGATCCTCGTGGCCTCGTCGGACGCGCCCTGCCCGGCCGCGGCCGCCGGCGCGTGCGTGTAGGGGCGGGTCGGGGACGGCCCCTCGGGGGCGGGCGCCCGCTCGGGCTCGGGGATCGTCTCCGGCACCGTGGCGCCCTGCTCGGGGATCGTCTCCGGCACCGTGGCGCCCTGCTCGGGGATCGTCTCCGGCACCGTGGCGCCCTGCTCGCGGATCGGCTCCGTCGCCGTGCCGTCCTCGGGCGGCTTCGCGGAGGCCTGCGGGGACGGCGCGGCGGAGGCGGCGGGCTCCGGGCGGGCCTGCCGGGTCCGCCGTTTCCCGGACGCCGGGCGATCCTGCTGCGCCTGCCGCTTGGCGGGCTTCGGCCGGGTCTGCTGCGCGGCGCGTTTCCCGGACGCGGGGCGGGTCTGCTGCGGCTGCCGCTTGGCGGGCTTCGGCCGGGACTGCTGCGGCTGCCGTTTCGCGGCCGCCGGCTCGGTCCGCTGCGCCTTTTTCGCGGGGGCCGGATCGCTCCGCGACGCCGGCTCGGAAGTGAGCCCGGTGGTGAGCGAGGAGGAGAGGAGCGGGCGCGGGGACGGCGCGAAGACCTGCTTCCGGATGAGGAAGGCGTGCGCCGTGACGGCGAAGACGAGGGTCGTCTGCAGCATCGACCCCAGCATCAGCGCGACGTCGGGCACGTCGAAGAGCGTGAGGACGAACGGGGTGGTGAATCCGACGGTGTACCCGATCGTGGCGAGGGTCACGCCGAGGGTGCGCAGCCGGATCGCGGCGAAGATCATCACCGGCACGGCGAGCGCCCCGCAGGTGATCAGCGGGGCCAGCGCCCACACGAGACTCAGCGCCTGGCGTACTCCGGAAAGGCTCCCCCGCGGGTCGAAAGGGGGGTATGGCGCGGGGCCGTACGGATACGACACAGCGTGATCATACGAATCCGGCGGCCCTGGCGAGCCCCGACTTGACGGTCACGACTTTGCGGCGGGTTTCCGCTTTTTCGCGCGGCGCGGTGACGGACGCGATGCGCGGATCCCCGCGCGGCGGAATGACGGCCCGGCGCCCGGTGTTGCTCCGATACGGCCGGCCGCGGCCGATGGCGCGGCGGCGTCGCGACGGCGGGTGACCTGTTGGTTAGGTAAGCCTTCCCTGCGTGACGGAGGTCATCGTCACGATGTCGCGACAGGGTTTGTGCTGCGGGAAGGAATTACGCCACACTGATGTTGTGAAAAACATGGCGGGGATGAAGCGGGGCAGGCAGGAGGCCGCGGCGCGGTCGTCCCGCGTGTCCGGCGGCGTTCCCGCCGGCGTGCTGTCGGGTGTGGGCGAGCGTGGCACGCGGGCGCGCGTCGCCCGGCTCATCCTCGAACACGGACCGATCACCGCCGCCGCGCTCGGCGGGCGGCTCGGCCTCACCCCGGCGGCGGTGCGGCGGCACATCGACGCGCTGCTCGCCGAGGGGCTGATCGAGCCGCGTGACGTCCGGCCGATCGGCCGGCGCGGGCGCGGGCGTCCGGCGAAGACGTTCGTGATCACGGACACGGGCCGCCGCGCCTTCGAGCACGCCTACGACGACCTGGCCGGGAGCGCGCTCCGCTTCATCGCCGAGCGGGTCGGCGAGGAGGCGGTGGCCGAGTTCGCCAGGACCCAGGTGGCCGGGCTCGTCGAGCGGCTCGCCCCGACGATGCGCCAGGTGCCGCTCGAGCAGCGGGTGCGGGTGCTCGCCCAGGCCCTGTCCGCGGACGGCTACGCCGCCTCCGCGAGCCAGGCCAAGTCCGGCGGCGAGCAGCTCTGCCAGCACCACTGCCCGGTGGCGCACGTCGCGGCCGAGTTCCCGCAGCTGTGCGAGGCCGAGACCGAGGCGTTCGCCCAGCTGCTCGGCACGCCGGTGCAGCGGCTCGCCACGATCGCGCACGGCGACGGGGTGTGCACCACCCACGTCAGCCCGCACGCGCTCGCCGTACGGCGCAAACACGCGCCGCCCGGGAAGGCGCCGGACGACGACGCCTGAGCCGGCGACCCGCAGCGACAACTCCAACGACGACCCGCACGCCGTGGGGCAGGCACTCCGGTGGACGCGTCATCCGCCGCGGCGGTACCCACTCACCCACGGCTCGGACAAAACACCAAATAGCGGACATAACAACAACGCGACCGTAACCGTACGCACACGGAGACGAGCAAGGAGACCGGAGGGTGACTGTCACCGACCGCCCGGAGCTGGCAGGCCTCGGGAATTACAAGTTCGGCTGGGCCGACCCCGACGCCGCCGGAGCCGCGGCGCGCCGCGGCCTGTCCGAGGAGGTCGTCCGCAACATCTCCGCGCTCAAGAACGAGCCGGAGTGGATGCTCGACCTGCGGCTGAAGGGCCTGCGCCTGTTCCAGAAGAAGCCCATGCCGACCTGGGGCGCCGACCTCTCCGGCATCGACTTCGACCAGATCAAGTACTACGTCCGTCCGACCGAGAAGCAGGCGACCTCCTGGGACGAGCTGCCTCCGGACATCAAGCGGACCTACGACAAGCTCGGCATCCCCGAGGCGGAGAAGAAGCGGCTGATCGCCGGTGTCGCCGCCCAGTACGAGTCCGAGGTCGTCTACCACAAGATCCGCGAGGACCTCGAGGAGAAGGGCGTCATCTTCCTCGACACCGACACCGGCCTCAAGGAGCACCCGGAGATCTTCAAGGAGTACTTCGGGTCGGTGGTCCCGCCCGGTGACAACAAGTTCGCCGCGCTCAACACCGCGGTGTGGTCCGGCGGCTCGTTCATCTACGTCCCGCCGGGCGTGCACGTGGAGATCCCGCTCCAGGCCTACTTCCGGATCAACACCGAGAACATGGGCCAGTTCGAGCGGACCCTGATCATCGTCGACGAGGGCGCCTACGTCCACTACGTCGAGGGCTGCACCGCGCCGATCTACCGGTCGGACTCGCTGCACAGCGCGGTCGTCGAGATCATCGTCAAGAAGAACGCCCGGTGCCGGTATACGACCATCCAGAACTGGTCGAACAACGTCTACAACCTCGTCACCAAGCGCGCCGTCGCCTACGAGGGCGCGACCATGGAGTGGGTCGACGGCAACATCGGCTCCAAGGTGACGATGAAGTACCCGGCCGTCTACCTCATGGGCGAGCACGCCAAGGGCGAGACCCTGTCGGTCGCGTTCGCCGGTGAGGGCCAGCACCAGGACGCCGGGGCGAAGATGGTCCACCTGGCGCCGCGGACCTCCTCGACGATCGTGTCGAAGTCGGTGGCGCGCGGCGGCGGCCGCACCTCCTACCGCGGCCTGGTGCAGATCGAGGAGGGCGCCGCCAGCTCGTCCTCGTCGGTGAAGTGCGACGCGCTGCTCGTCGACACGATCAGCCGCTCCGACACCTACCCGTACGTCGACGTCCGCGAGGACGACGTCGCGATGGGCCACGAGGCGACGGTCTCCAAGGTGTCCGAGGACCAGCTGTTCTACCTGATGAGCCGCGGCCTGTCCGAGGACGAGGCGATGGCGATGATCGTCCGCGGTTTCGTCGAGCCGATCGCCCGCGAGCTGCCCATGGAGTACGCGCTCGAGCTCAACCGGCTGATCGAGCTGCAGATGGAAGGAGCGGTGGGCTGACCATGGGCCTGGAGACCGTCAAGCCGCTGTCGACCCGCCGCGACGCCCTGGCCGTGGATCCGGCGACGCTGAGCGCGGGCGACCTCGACCGGCACTTCCCGGTCCCGACCGGCCGCGAGGAGGACTGGCGGTTCACCCCGCTGTCCCGGCTCAAGGGGCTGCACAACGGCACGGCCGAGCCCTCCGGCTCGGTCGCGGTCGAGGTGGACGCCCCCGACCAGGTCATGGTCGACTCGGCGGGCCGGGAGGACCCGCGCGTCGGCCGGGCGTTCCAGCCCGGCGACCGGGTCGCCGCCCAGGCGTACGTCTCGTTCGAGAAGGCCGTGATCATCACGGTGCCGGCGAACGAGACCCTGTCCCGGCCGATCACGGTCCGGGTCCGCGGCGAGGGCGGGGGCGCCGCCTACGGCCACCTCGTCGTGAACGTGGGCGAGCTCGCCGAGGCGACCGTCGTCCTCGAGCACACCGGCAGCGCCGTCTACGCCGACAACGTCGAGTTCGTGGTCGGCGACGGCGCCACGCTCCGGGTGGTGAGCCTGCAGGCGTGGGAGGACGACGCGGTGCACGTCTCCCACCACCACACCCGGCTCGGCCGCGACTCGGTGTTCCGCTCGTTCGTGGCGAGCCTCGGCGGTGACCTGGTACGGCTGTCGCCGTCGATCGCCTACACCGCCCCGGGCGCCGACGCCGAGCTCAACGGCCTGTACTTCGCCGACGCCGGCCAGCACCTGGAGCACCGCATCCTGGTCGACCACACGGTGCCGAACTGCCGCAGCAACGTGCTCTACAAGGGCGCGCTGCAGGGCGAGGGCGCGCACACGGTGTGGATCGGCGACGTGATCATCCGCGCCGAGGCGACCGGGACCGACACCTACGAGTACAACCGCAACCTCGTGCTCACCGACGGCGCCCGCGCCGACTCGGTGCCGAACCTGGAGATCCTCACCGGCGAGGTCGTCGGCGCCGGGCACGCCTCGGCCTCCGGCCGCCTCGAGGACGAGCACCTGTTCTACCTGATGTCCCGCGGCGTGCCGTACGAGGAGGCCCGCCGGCTGGTGATCATGGGCTTCTTCGGCGAGCTGATCGAGCGCATCTCGGTGCCCGAGGTGCGCGAGCGGGTGCTCGCCGCGGTGGAGGCGGAGCTGGAGAAGTGACGTACGTCAAGGTCTGTTCCCTGGAGGACATCCCCGACGGGGGCGTTCTCGGGGTCGAGGTCGGCGACACTCCGGTCGCGCTGGTGCGGCACGGCCGGGAGGTGAACGCGCTGCACGACGTGTGCTCGCACGCCGAGGTGCGGCTCAGCGAGGGCGACGTCTACGACGGCACCCTCGAGTGCTGGCTGCACGGCTCGTGCTTCGACATCCGCACCGGCAAGCCCACCGGCCCGCCGGCCACCCGGCCGGTCCCGGTGTACCGAGTGAAGATCGACGGCGATGACGTACTCGTCTCGCTCGACATTGATGGAGATTCCTAAGTGTCCGTTCTGGAGATTCGAGACCTGCGAGTCGCCGTTGACGACAAGCAGATCCTCAACGGCGTTGACCTGACCGTCCGGGCGGGGGAGACGCACGCCATCATGGGCCCGAACGGCTCGGGCAAGTCGACGCTCGCCTACGCCATCGCCGGCCATCCGAAGTACACCGTCACCGGCGGCGAGGTGCTGCTCGACGGTGAGAACGTGCTGGAGATGAGCGTCGACGAGCGGGCCCGCGCCGGCCTGTTCCTGGCGATGCAGTACCCGGTCGAGGTGCCCGGCGTCAGCGTGTCGAACTTCCTGCGCTCCGCGGTGACCGCGGTGCGCGGCGAGGCGCCGAAGCTGCGCGAGTTCTCCCAGGAGCTGCGCGCCGGCATGGACGCGCTCGCCATCGACCCGTCGTTCGCCCAGCGCAACCTCAACGAGGGCTTCTCCGGCGGGGAGAAGAAGCGCCACGAGATCCTGCAGCTCGAGCTGCTCAAGCCGAAGATCGCGATCCTCGACGAGACCGACTCCGGCCTCGACGTGGACGCGCTGCGCGTGGTCTCCGAGGGCATCAACCGGTTCCGCGGCCGCGAGGGCACCGGCGTGCTGCTCATCACCCACTACACGCGGATCCTGCGGTACGTGAAGCCCGACTACGTGCACGTGTTCGCCGGCGGGCGGGTCGTCGAGGAGGGCGGCCCCGAGCTGGCCGAGCGCCTCGAGGCCGAGGGCTACGAGCGCTACGTCCAGGCCGCGAAGGCGTCGGCGTGACCTGTGGGCCCGGCACGACGGCGCGACGGAGATGACGAGGCGGCGATGAGTACGACCTTCGACGTGGAGAGGATCCGCAAGGACTTCCCCATCCTCTCGCGTGAGCTGCCCGGCGGACGGCCGCTGATCTACCTGGACTCGGGCAACTCCTCACAGAAGCCCACCCAGGTGATCGAGGCGATGCGCGAGCACATGGCGGCCCACTACGGCAACGTGGGCCGCGCCCTCCACGTGCTCGGCAGCGAGTCCACCGAGGCGTACGAGGGCGCCCGCGACAAGGTGGCCGCGTTCATCGGCGCGCCGAGCCGCGACGAGATCGTGTTCACCAAGAACGCCTCCGAGGCGCTCAACCTCGTCGCGTACTCCTTCGGCAACCCGATTTGCACCGACGAGCGGTTCGCGATGGGGCCCGGTGACGAGATCGTCATCACCGAGATGGAGCACCACAGCAACATCGTGCCGTGGCAGCTCCTCGCCCAGCGCACCGGCGCCACGCTGCGCTGGTTCCCGGTGACCGACGACGGCCGGCTCGACCTGTCCGGCCTCGACGAGCTCGTCACCGAGCGCACCAAGATCGTGTCGATGGTGCACCAGTCGAACGTGCTCGGCACGGTCAACCCGGTCGCCCCGGTGCTCGCCCGGGCCCGCGAGGTCGGCGCGCTGGTGATGCTCGACGCCTCCCAGTCGGTGCCGCACCGGAAGGTCGACGTGGCCGCGCTCGGCGTCGACTTCGTCGCGTTCACCGGCCACAAGATGGTCGGCCCGTCCGGCATCGGCGTGCTGTGGGGACGGCGGGAGCTGCTGGAGGCGATGCCGCCGTTCCTCGGCGGCGGCGAGATGATCGAGGCGGTCTGGATGGACCGCTCGACCTACGCGCCGGTGCCGCACAAGTTCGAGGCCGGCACCCCGCCGATCGTCGAGGCGGTCGGCCTCGGCGCCGCCGTCGACTACCTCACCGCCGTCGGCATGGACGCGATCCACGAGCACGAGAAGGAGCTCACCGCCTACGCGCTCGGCGCGCTGAAGGAGATCGACGGGCTGCGCCTCATCGGTCCGTCCGACCTGGCTGACCGGGGCGGTACCATCTCCTTCACGCTGCCGGACATCCACCCGCACGACGTGGGGCAGATCCTCGACGACGTGTTCGGCATCGCGGTGCGGGTCGGGCACCACTGCGCGCGGCCGCTGCACCTGCGCTTCGGAATACCCGCCACCACGCGGGTGTCGTTGTACCTGTACAACACCACGGCCGAGATCGACGCCCTGGTCCGCGGCCTTCACCACGTCAAGAAAGTCTTCGGATAGATGATCGCCGAGTCGCTCTACCAGGAGCTGATCCTGGAGCACTACAAGCACCCGCAGGGCAGAGGCCTGCGCGAGCCGTACGACGCCGAAGTCCACCACGTGAACCCGACCTGTGGTGACGAGATCACCATGCGGGTGAAGCTGAAGGACGGCGCGGACGGCGGCCGGCACGTGGCGGACGTCTCCTACGAGGGGCAGGGCTGTTCGATCAGCCAGGCCGCGGCCTCGGTGCTGTACGAGCTCACCGTCGGCTCGCGGGTGGAGGACACGCTGCAGGTCGTGGACGAGTTCACCCGGCTCATGCACGGCCGGGGACAGGTGGAGCCGGACGAGGCCGTGCTCGGGGACGCGGTCGCCTTCGCCGGGGTCGCCAAGTACCCGGCGCGGGTCAAGTGCGCCCTGCTCGCCTGGATGGCCTACAAGGACGCGGTGGTGAGAAGCTCGTGAGCAAGCCAGTGGAAACCCCGGTCGGCGGCAACGCCGCGCAGGACGGCTCCGGCGACGGCGGCGGCGTGACCGTCGAGCAGGTGCGGGAGGCGCTCAAGGACGTCGTCGACCCGGAGCTCGGCATCAACGTGGTCGACCTCGGCCTGGTGTACGGCATCAACCTCGACCCGGCCGAGCAGGAGGGCGCGAAGCCCGTGGCGACCATCGACATGACGCTCACCAGCGCCGCCTGCCCGCTCACCGACGTGATCGAGGACCAGGCCGCCTCCGCGCTCGCGGACCTCGTCTCCGACGTGCGGATCAACTGGGTGTGGCTGCCCCCGTGGGGCCCCGACAAGATCACGGACGAGGGGCGCGAGCAGCTCCGCATGCTCGGGTTCAACGTCTGACCCAGGCCTTTTCCGGACCTTTCGCGGCCCCGGCGCCGGCCCATCGGCGCCGGGGCCGTCGTCGTTTCCGCGCCGGGCACACCCGGCCGGAGGCGAAAACAGGGGCGGCCGCGGCCCGCGGGTGTAAGGAATATCAGCTGAAATTTTCAATCGGGGCCTCCGCGCGGCCGCCCGGCCCCGCCGGCCGCCGGGCGGCCAGGACGGCGAAACGCGCCGCTCGCGGGCGTGCACCGCGCGTCGGCATGGTCACGTAATTTACCTCGGCATAACGTTTTGGCTCCTGCCGTCTTCGGAGCCTACGCCCAGTCTTGACACTGCCGACACGTCAATTTAACGTCGCGGTACCTTATCCGGTTCAGTTCGATGGCCGTCCAAGCAGACGGGCGGCCGCTGCCGTACGGCGCCTGCTGCCGTGGAAGAGCACGGTTCCAGGGGCCGCGACGCCTGCACGGCGCGGAGGGCCTGGAGCTGAACCGGTTAAGTACGGCAGGCAAATCACGCAACGTTTTCGTTGACAAGGAGGTTGGCAGGAGGGCTCCGGGCCGGAGCCGCGCCGAAATCGGGGGAACGGGGCCGCGGCCGCGCGGGGCGGCGCCGCCGCGACCCGCAAACGCCACCAGTGATCCTCCGTCACGGAGGAAGGAGACCATGATGCGACGCCATCGGTGGAAGGTTCTCGCAGTTTCCCTCGCCGCCTGCCTGGCCGCCGCGGCGTGCAGCGGAGGGTCGCAGACGCCATCGGCGCCGACCGGCTCCGCGCCCGCCTCCCAGCCCGCGGCCGGTGGCGGCGGCGCGAGCGGCGCCTTGCCGCGCCACGAGACGCTGTACACGAGCGGCACCCAGTGGGGTCCCCCGTCGAACTGGAACCCGATCCGCGAGTGGGACTTCGCCACCGGCACCAAGGGGCTGGTCTACGAGACGCTCTTCCTCTACGACCCGAACGCCGACCAGCTGGTGCCGTGGCTCGCCGAGAGCGGCACCTGGGTCGAGGACAAGGTCTACGAGCTGAAGCTGCGCCAGGGCGTCACCTGGGCCGACGGCAAGCCGTTCACCGCCGACGACGTGGTGTTCACGTTCGAGCTCGGCAAGATGGACACGGTGCCGTACTCGAACCTGTGGAACTTCCTGGACAAGGCCGAGGCGGTCGACCAGCACACGGTCCGCTTCACCTTCAAGGAGGCCAACTACCAGCAGTGGTCGATCCACCTCTACAGCCGGGCGATCGTCCCCAAGCACATCTGGGAGGGCCGCTCCGAGGAAGAGGTGATCGAGGGCACCAACGAGAACCCGATCGGCACCGGCCCGTACCAGTACCACAGCCACGACCAGGACCGCATGGTCTGGGTGAAGCGTGACGGCTGGTGGGCCACGCAGCAGCTCGGCAAGGACGTCAAGCCCAAGTACATCGTCGACATCGTCAACTCCAGCAACGAGGTCGCGATGGGCCTGCTGCTGCAGGGCCAGCTCGACCTGAGCAACAACTTCCTGCCCGGCATCGCCAACCTGGTGCAGAACAAGAACTTCGGGATCACCACCTTCTACCCCGAGCCGCCGTACATGCTGTCGGCGAACACCGCGTGGCTGGTGCTCAACACCACCCGCAAGCCGATGGACGACCCGGCGTTCCGCAAGGCGGTGGCGCACTCGATCGACGTGAAGAAGATCGTCGAGGGCGTCTACGGCAACCTGGTGCGGCCCGCGAACCCGACCGGCCTGCTCCCGCAGTGGGAGAAGTACATCGACCAGGACGTGGTCAACCGGTACGGCTTCTCCTACGACCCGGACAAGGCGAAGAAGCTGCTCGCGGACGCCGGCTACCGGGACCGGGACGGCGACGGGTTCGTCGAGCGGCCGGACGGCGGCAAGATCGACCTGAAGATCATCGTCCCGGCCGGGTGGACCGACTGGATGGAGGCGATCCGGGTGATCTCCGAGGGCGCCAAGGCGGTCGGCATCAACCTCAACCCCGAGTTCCCGGACTTCAACGCGCTCGTCGACGCCCGCGCGGCCGGCAAGTTCGACATGCTCATCAACAACGAGCGGCAGCTGGCCAGCACGCCGTGGCACTACTACGACTACATGTACCAGCTCCCCATCCGTAAGCAGCAGAACACGGTGAACTTCGGCCGGTACGAGGACAAGGAGGCCTGGGAGCTGGTCCGGGAGCTGGACAACAAGAAGACCGACGACCTGGAGGGGATGAAGCAGGTGATCTCCCGGCTCCAGGAGCGGCATCTGCGCGACCTGCCGATCATCCCGCTCTGGTACAACGGCCTGTGGTCCCAGGTGACCAGCGGCACCTGGAAGAACTGGCCGTCGTCGGCCCCGAACGCGCCCAAGCACGCCCCCACGATGTGGCGTAACTGGCACGAGCTCGGCGCCATCCTCATGCTCACCGAGCTGCAGCCTGCGGGCCGGTGACCCCCACGCCCCTCCGGCCTGATCCGGCCTCCCCGCCGCGCGGCACGGCGGGGAGGCCCCCGTCCACCGTCCCGCACAGCCGTCGGGGAGGAACGAGTTGCGGCGCTACCTGCTGAGAAAGCTGCTCGTCTACGGGCTGACCTTCTTCGTCGCCGTCACGGTGAACTGGATGATCCCCCGGTTCATGCCGGGCGACCCGGTGTCGAGCATGATCGCCCGGGCGAGCGTGGCCCAGCCGGAGGCCGTGGAGGCGATGCGGGCGCACTACAACAGCCTGTTCGGCTTCGACCGGCCGGTCTTCGAACAGTACGTCAACTTCTGGATCGCGCTGCTCCGCGGCGACCTCGGGATCAGCATCTGGCTCTTCCCGACGCCGGTGTGGGACGTGATCGTCCGGGCCGTGCCGTACACGATCGCGCTGCTGCTCCCGGCGATCCTGCTCAGCTGGATCGCGGGCAACTGGTTCGGCGCGTTCGCCGCCCGGCGCCGGTGGCTCGACAACACCATGCTGCCGGTCGGCTACATCCTCACCGCCACCCCCTACATGTGGCTGGCGATCCTCATGGCCTGGGGGCTCGGGGTGGTCGCCGGGATCTTCCCGGTGGCCGGCGGCTACAGCTTCGAGCTGCAGCCCAGCTGGTCGTGGGAGTTCATCGGCGACCTGGCGCTGCACTGGTTCCTGCCGTTCGCCTCGCTGTTCATCGTGGCGTTCGGCGGCTGGGCGATCGGCATGCGCAACATGATCATCTACGAGCTGGAGGCGGACTATGCCAACTACCTGGCCGCGCTCGGCGCGCCGGCCCGGCTGATCCGCCGCTACGCGTTCCGCAACGCCATGCTGCCGCAGATCACCGGGCTCGCGCTGCAGCTCGGCACGCTGGTGGCGGGCGCGCTCGTCACCGAGGTCGTCTTCTCCTATCCGGGGCTGGGCCACCTCATCCTCAAGGCGATCCAGAACCAGGACTTCTTCCTGCTCCAGGGCACGTTCCTGTTCATCGTCATCGGCGTGCTGATCGCCAACTTCCTCATCGACATCGTCTACACCGTGGTGGACCCGCGGACCCGGATGGGACTGGGAGGTGCGGCATGACGACCCCGGACACCGAGCCGTCCGGAGCGGCCGGTACGGCGGCCGCCCCCGGCGCGGTGGCGCCGGCCCCGGCCGCCGCGGCGGTGCCCCGCGGCGCGCTCGCCGAGACCCTCTACTTCGCGGTGCGCAACGGCAAGCTGCTGGGCGGGCTCGCGGTGTTCACGCTGCTGCTCGTGGCCGCCCTGGCCGGCCCGCTGCTGCTGTCCGGCGACCCCAACGCCTACGTCGGGCTCGCCGCCCAGGCGCCCTCGGCCGAGCACTGGTTCGGCACCACGCACTTCGGCCAGGACGTGTTCGCCCAGTTCGTGCACGGCCTACGGTCGACCTTCTACGTCGGCGCGGTCGGCGGCGGCATCGCCGCGGTGATCGGCATGGTGGTCGGGTTCACCGCGGGCTACCGGGGCGGGCTCGTCGACGAGATCCTCAACGCGCTCACCAACGTGGTGCTCGTGCTGCCGGCGCTCGCCGTACTGCTGGTGATCAACGCCTACCTCGGGGTGCGCAGCCTCACGGTGCAGGCGCTGTTCATCGGGCTCACCTCCTGGCCGTGGGCGGCGCGGGCGATCCGCGCGCAGACGCTCTCGCTGCGCGCCCGCGACTTCACCGACCTCGCCCGGCTCAGCGGCGTGAGCACCTGGAAGATCATCGTGCGGGAGATCGCCCCGAACATGAGCTCCTACCTGTTCATGACGTTCATCCTGCTGTTCGGCGGGGCGATCCTCATCGGCGCGTCGCTCGACTTCATCGGCCTCGGCCCCACCCAGGGGATCTCGCTCGGCCTCATGCTCAACAACGCCGCCCAGTGGAACGCGCTCCACCTGGGCATGTGGTGGTGGTTCGTGCCGCCCGGCGCCGGCATCACCGCCATCGTCGGCTCGCTGTACGTGATGAACGTGGGCCTCGACGAGGTGTTCAACCCCAAGCTGCGGGAGACCTGATGACGCTCCGCGTGACCGATCTGAAGGTGTACTACAAGACCCTGCGGGGCGAGGTGAAGGCCCTCGACGGCGTCACCTTCGAGCTCGGCGACGCCGAGATCCTCGGGCTGGCGGGGGAGTCCGGCTGCGGCAAGTCCACCCTCGGCAAGGCGCTCATCCGGATGGACGGGCGCATGCGGCTGCGCGGCGGCGGCGTGGAGCTCGACGGCGAGCGGCTGCCGATCGACGACGACGCCGCGATGAACCGCTACCGGTACCACCGGATCTCGCTCATCCCGCAGTATTCGATGAGCGCGCTCAACCCCACCCGCCGCATCGGCCGCATGATCCGCGAGCTGGTGGAGTCCCGCGGCGTGCGGTACGCGGACGTGGAGGAGGAGCTGCTGCGGCGGCTCAAGCTCGTCGGGCTCGACCCCGACGTGCTGAGCCGGTACCCGATCGAGCTGTCCGGCGGCATGAAGCAGCGCACGGTGATGGTGATCTCCACGCTGCTCAACCCGTCGCTGCTCATCGCCGACGAGGTCACCTCGGCGCTGGACGTGTCCACCCAGAAGGCGGTGGCGAAGGCGCTCGCCGGGTTCCGGGACCGCGGCTTCGTCAAGAGCATGATCTTCGTCACCCACGACATCTCGCTCACGTACCAGATCGCCGACACGATCATGGTCATGTACGCGGGCAAGCTCGTGGAGAAGGCGAGCGCCTCGGCGATCGTGAGCAAGCCGCGCCACCCGTACACCCAGGCGCTGATCAACTCGCTGCCCGAGGTCGGGGTGCGGTACACCGACCGGCGGCTGTCCGGCATCCCCGGCGCCCCGCCGTCGCTGCTCAAGCCGCCCGCCGGCTGCCGCTTCCGGGACCGCTGCCCGAAGGCGTTCGCCCGGTGCGCCGCCGAGGAGCCGCCGGTCACCGAGGTCGCGTCCGGCCACTTCGTGGCCTGCTGGAAGGGGTGAGGGATGCTCCGGCTGGAGAACGTCACCAAGCGGTACGGCGTCGGCGCGTTCGGCGGCAGGACGTTCACCGCGGTGCGCGACGTCAGCTTCGAGGTGGCGCCCGGCGAGGTGGTCTCCCTCATCGGGGAGAGCGGCAGCGGCAAGAGCACGATCGGCAAGATGATCCTCCGGCTCACCCCGATCAGCGAGGGGAGGATCACGCTCGACGGCGCCGACATCCGCGGCTTCGCCCGGGGGCGGCGCAAGGAGTACTACCGCCGGGTGCAGGGCGTGTTCCAGGACCCGTTCAGCTGCTACAACCCGATCTTCAAGGCCGACCGGGTGCTCTGGATGATCAAGGAGGAGTACTTCCCGCGCGTGCCGCGCGCCGAGTGGGACGAGCGGGTGGAGTCCGCGCTGCGCGCGGTGCGGCTCGACCCGGGCGCCGTGCTCGGCCGCTACCCGCACCAGCTCAGCGGCGGCCAGCTGCAGCGGCTGCTGGTGGCGCGGGCGCTGCTGCTCGACATCCGGTACCTCGTCGCCGACGAGATCACCAGCATGCTCGACGCGTCCACCCGGATCGACGTGCTCAACCTGCTCGCCGACCTCAAGACGCGCGGCCTGGGCGTGCTGTTCATCACCCACGACCTGGCGCTCGGCAACTACATCGCGGCGAAGACCGTGGTGCTGCGGCGCGGCGAGGTGGTCGAGATGGGGGACACCGAGAAGGTGTTCGCCGACCCGCGCCACCCGTACGCGCGGCACCTGCTCGCCTCGGTGCCGCAGCTGCACGCCCGCTGGGACGGCGAGCAGGAGGAGCGGTACGGCGGCTGCCCGGTGCACGAGGACGCCGCGGCCCCGGAGGCGGACGGGCGGGCCGGGCCGGGGCGGCTGGTGGAGGTGGAGCCCGGCCACCTCGTGGCGTGCACCGGGCCCGAGGGCGGCTGCCGCGTCGCGCTCGCGCGGGGCGGACCGGCGGCCGCCGCGGCCGGCGGGAGGTGATCCCCCTCCCCGGGGGGAGAGCGGCCCCGGCCCCCGGGCGGACGCGGCGGAGATCCGCCCCGCCGGCCGGGCGTTAAGCTGGCCGGTGCACGTTCGCGCAGGCCGCGAGGGCCGACACACGGTGAGGCTTGGATGAGGCGTCCCACGATCGGTGACATCGCCCGCCGGGCGGGGGTGTCGAAGGGCGCGGTCTCCTACGCGCTCAACGGACGCCCCGGCGTCTCGGAGGAGACCCGCCGCCGCATCCTGCGGATCGCGGCCGAGATCGGCTGGCAGCCGAGCAGCGCGGCGCGGGCGCTGTCGGACGGCCGCGCCGACGTGCTCGGCCTCGTCGTCGACCGCCCGGCCCGCACCCTCGGCCTGGAGCCGTTCTTCATGCAGCTCATCTCCGGCATCGAGGGTGCGCTGGCGGCCCGGTCGGTGGGGTTGCTGCTGCACATGACCGAGGACCAGCGGACCGAGATCGACATCTACCGCCGCTGGTGGGCGCAGCGCCGGGTGGACGGGGTGATCCTCGTCGACCTGCGGCTGGAGGATCCGCGGGTGGAGGCGCTGGAGGAGCTGCGCATGCCCGCGGTGGTGATCGGCGGCCCGGAGGGCGCGGGGAGCCTGCCCGCGGTGTGGAGCGACGAGG
Organism: Actinomycetota bacterium; assembly: GCA_003242605.1. Classification (GTDB taxonomy): domain Bacteria; phylum Actinomycetota; class Actinomycetes; order Streptosporangiales; family Streptosporangiaceae; genus Thermopolyspora. Next base: position 670 of record QGUZ01000027.1, on the reverse strand, counting down.
CCGAGGCGATCCACTCGGTGGTGCGGTACCTCGCCGCGCTCGGGCACCGCTCGATCGGCCGGGTGGCCGGGCCGGCCACGCTGCGGCACACCGACGTGCGCACCCGGGCGATGGAGAAGATCGGGGCCGGGCTGGGCGTCGAGACGGTGACGATCAACACCGACTACAGCGGCGAGGAGGGTGCGAACGCCACCCGGTCGCTGCTGTCCCGCTGCTCCCGGCGGCCCACGGCGATCATCTACGACAACGACGTGATGGCGGTCGCCGGGCTGGCGGTCGCCCAGGAGATGGGCATCCCGGTGCCGGACGGCCTGTCGATCGTCGCCTGGGACGACTCGCCGCTGTGCCGCCTGGTCCGCCCGAGCCTGTCGGCGGTGAGCCGGGACATCGCCGCGTACGGCGCGCACGCCGCCGAGTGCCTGCTCGACGTCGTCGCCGGGCGGCGCACCACCGGGCTGCAGGCCGCCACCCCGGTGCTGGTGCCGCGGGGCAGCACCGCGCCGCCCTCGTCCTAAACGCGCTTTCGAGGCGTTTCCCGCCGTGGTCGCCGTCGGTTGCTTAACCGGTTCAGAAAACGCCCTCGACAAACGGCTGAAAAGGCATTGAAACTTTATCGGTTAAGTGCTCTCATGGATCGCGTGTCCCCGAAGAACGGGCCCGGTTCGGGGGG
>QGUZ01000294.1 GCA_003242605.1 Actinomycetota bacterium | reverse complement strand
TGGGACCAGTTCACCTCGGTGAACGACACCACCAACAACCGGTCGGGCATCGTGCTGACGCGGTTCCGCAGCGCGTTCAACAAGTACACGGGGGAGGGCGTGAACTGCTGCGGGGCGAACGTCGACGACGAGCCGGTCGCGCCGAGCGGGCAGATCTTCCTTTTCCCGTTCAACGCGGAGAAGAAGACCTACAAGGTCTTCAACACCAACACCCGCCAGGCGTTCGACGCGCACTTCGCCGGTGAGGAGGTCATCGACGGTCTGCCGGTTTACCGGTACGAGCAGATCATCCCCGCCACGAAGATCGACGAGTTCGACGCGCCGGCGAAGGCGATGGGCATCGACAAGTCCGGCGACGTCCGCATCGAGCGGTGGTACAACGCCCGCATCATCTACTGGGTGGAGCCGGTGAGCGGCGCCCCGGTCAAGCAGGAGCAGCGCCGCCACGAGGTGCTCAAGACCACCGACGGCGTCGAGCGCAAGCCCGCGCTGATCGCCACCGCCACGTACACGCCGGAGAGCGTGGACGAGATGGTGCGCACGGCGACCGACGCCAAGAACCAGATCCTGATGCTGAAGACCTACATCCCGATCGCGCTGCTCGTCACCGGGCTGCTGCTGCTCGCCGTCGGCGTGGTGTTCTCGGTGCGCGGCCGCCGGCGCCCGGAGCGCGTGCCGGTCCGGGAGGAGCCCGCGGCCGCGAAGTGAGCCCACCGGTGGCCCGCCCCGCGGGCGGCGTCCCGCGCCCGGGCGGACCCGTCCCGCCCGGGCGTTCCCGGGCGGGACCGCCGGCCGGGCGGTGCGCGGCCGCGGGGTTCAGAGCTGGGTCAGGCCGCCGTCGACGTACAGGCACGACCCGGTGATGAAGCCGCTCTCGGCGGAGGCGAGGAAGGCCACCGCGGCGGCGACCTCCTCCGGGCGCGCGAGCCGGCCGAACGGCATGCGCTCGGCGAGCCGCCGCCGGAACGCGGGCCGCTCCGGCTCGGGGACGAGCCCCATCAGTCCTTCGGTCTCGGTCGGGCCGGGCGCGACGACGTTCACCCGGATCCCGCGGTCCTTCAGCTCGTTGGCCCAGGTGCGGGCGAACGACCGCACGGCGGCCTTGCTCGCGGCGTACACGCCGAGCCCCGCGGTGCCGACGTCGGCGTTGATCGAGCCGTTGAGGATCACCGAGGCGCCGGGGTTGAGCAGCGGCAGCGCCTTCTGCACGGTGAACAGCACGCCCCGGACGTTCACCCCGAACAGGGCGTCGAAGTGCTCCTCGGTGACCTGGTCGAGCGTGCGGAACTCGGCGACGGCGGCGTTGGCGAACAGGATGTCCAGGCCGCGTCCCCGCTCGCGGATCGCCGCGTAGATCCGGTCCAGATCGGCCGGGTTCGACACGTCGCCGCTCACCGCGGTGGCCGCCGGGCCGATCCGCTCGGCGGCCGCGTCGAGTTCGGCCCGGCGCCGCCCGGTGATGACCACGTGCGCGCCCTCGGCCGCGAGCCGTTCCGCGGTCGCCAGGCCGATGCCGGTGCCGCCGCCGGTGATGAGCGCGGTCTTGCCCGTGACCAGTCCCATGCGCGGGTCTCCCTCCGCCCTGTGGTGATCAATGCGGAGTGCGAACGTATCGCGTGTGTTGTGGCGAGCCGAGCGGATTAAGCCGGTGGCGTAGCGCGGGGACGGCCGCGCGGATCAGACCCTGGCGAGGCTCTCCGGGCGCGCCGTGCCGGACCACGGGCGGGCGAGGGCCGCGCGCCCGGGCGATCCGCTCGGGGCATGCCGGCTTTACGAGCCTGGGCCTCTACGCGCGCATGGGCCGCGTCCGCCGGCACGGAGGACCCGCCGTGCCCGCACGGCCGCCCCGCCGCGGGCCCGAGCGTCCCGCGGAGGGGATGACCTCGCGGCCGGACACCGCCGCGGACCGGGGCGGCGACGACGCGAACGGCTTCGCCCTGCGACGCCGCTCCCGGCGGACACGGCCGTCGCCGGGCGGGCGTCGGCGACCGCGGCGCGAGCGGGCGCCGCGGCCACGGCCCGCCGGTACGCCGGTGGCGGCCCGGCCGTCACGCGCCGGGGAGGGGCGTCGCGCCGTACTCGGCGAGGAACAGCGCCTCGGTGAGGATGGTGCGGCGCAGCTCCTCCAGGTCCACCCGCTCGTTCGGGGCGTGGATGGAGGCGCCGTCGTCCTCCGCGCCGAACAGCAGGATCTCGGCGGCCGGGAAGAGCTTGGCGAGCATCGCGACGAGCGGGATCGAGCCGCCCGCGCCGATGTCCCGCGGCGGCCTGCCGTACGCCCGCTCCATCGCCCGGTTGAGCGCGCCGCGCGCGGTGCCGCCCGGGACCGCGAGGAAGCCCGAGCCGAGCACCACGTCGTCGACGACGACCTTCGCCCCCCACGGGGTGACCCGGCGCAGGTGGTCGATCACGTCCTCCACCGCGGTCTTGGGGTCGCCCGCGGGCGGGACGCGCACGGTCACCCGGGCCCGGGCGACCGGCTGGACCGCGTTCACCGCGTTGGCGACGCTCGGCGCGTCGATGCCGGTGACGGTGATCGCGTAGGACGCCCACAGCCGGTCGGCGAGGCTGCCCGAGCCGACGAGCTGCACCCCGTCGAGCACGCCAGCGGTCTTGCGGAACTCCTCCTCCGACGGGCCCTGGCCGAGGAACGTGCCACGGGGCAGGCCGGGCACCCGGATGTCGCCGTTGTCGTCGTGCAGCGAGGCGAGCATGCGGATCAGCGCGGTGAGCGCGTCCGGGGTGGGGCCGCCGAACTGGCCGCTGTGCATCGCCTCCTTGAGCGTGCGCACCTCGATGGTGAACGCGGCGAGGCCGCGCAGCGAGGTGGTGACCGCCGGGTCGCCGATCCTGGGGTTGCCGGTGTCCGCCACGATGATCGTGTCGGCGCGGGCGAGCTCGGGGTTCGCCTCGATGAACGCCTCAAGGCGCTCCCCGGCGTACTCCTCCTGGCCCTCGATCAGCACCTTGATCCCGACCGGGAAGCGGCCCCGGAACGGGCGCAGGGCGGCGACGTGGGAGATCACTCCGGACTTGTCGTCGGCCGCGCCCCGGCCGTAGAGGCGGCCGTCGATCAGCGTGGGCTCGAACGGCGGGGTGCGCCACAGCCGCGGGTCGCCCGGCGGCTGCACGTCGTAGTGCGCGTACAGCAGCACGGTGGGCGCGCCCGGGGGCGCCGGGGCCTCGCCGTACACGGCCGGGAAGCTGCCCTCGACCGGAATGCGCCGTACGTGGGGCAGGCCGGCGGAGCGCAGCAGCTCCTCGACGGCCTCGGCGGCGGCGAGCACCGGCTCCGCCGGATGGCCCGGGAAGGCCACCGACGGGATGGCGACCAGGCGCTTGAGGTCCTCGACCGCGCGCGGCATGCCCGCCGCGACGGCGTTCTCGATCTCCTCGGGAGTCAACGGTCACTCCGTTATCTCGCGTCTCGTGCCCTTTTATTGGAACACATGCCGGTGGGCGATGCCGGGGTGGCCGGGCCGTGCCCGGCCGCGCTTGACGGTTCTTTGCCGATCGGCGATCACCCGGCGGATCCGCCCCGGCGCCGCGGCGCCCGGCGGCCGCGGGACGACCGAGGCCCGGCCGCGCCCGGACCCGGGCCGCCGCCCGGTCCCGGAACCCCTCCGACCTGGGACGATCACCGCGGCGCGGCCGTACCGCGGACCGGGAGGTTGATGCCCGGTAAGTCCATCCTCGGTGCTGGATAACCGAATTGTCACCTCAGCGTCAACGTTCGACGTCGACCTTCGGTCGCGTATCCGGAAACGTTTACGCACGGCACCTGTCCACGGCATCGTCATCGGCATGTGGCCGCGGCGCAACGGCGCGCCGCCCGGCCGTACACGAAAGGACCCGGCCAATGAAGATCGGTGTGCCCGCCGAGGTGAAGCCTCACGAGTACCGCGTCGCCATCACCCCCGCCGGGGTGCACGAGCTCGTCCGGCACGGACACGAGGTCAGCATCGAGCGCGGCGCGGGACTCGGCTCGCACATCACCGACGAGGATTTCGCCGCCGCCGGTGCGAAGCTGCGGGACCGCGCGGAGGACGTGTGGGCCGAGGCGGAGATGATCCTCAAGGTCAAGGAGCCGATCGCCGAGGAGTACGGGCGCATGCGCGAGGGGCAGGTGCTCTTCACCTACCTGCACCTCGCCGCGTCCCGCGCCTGCACCGAGGCGCTGCTCGAGCGGAAGGTCACCGCGATCGCGTACGAGACGGTGCAGAAGGGCAGGACGCTGCCGCTGCTCGCCCCCATGTCGGAGGTGGCCGGACGGCTCGCCGCCCAGGTCGGCGCCTTCTACCTCATGCGGTTCACCGGCGGGCGGGGCGTGCTCCCCGGCGGCGTGCCCGGCGTCGCCCCGGCGAAGGTCGTGGTGATCGGCGGGGGCGTGGCCGGGCTCAACGCGGCCCAGATCGCCGCCGGCATGGGCGCGGACGTGACCATCCTCGACGTCGACCTCAACCGGCTGCGTCACATCGACGCGATCTACCGGGGTCGGCTGCGCACCCTCGTCTCCACCGGGTACACGATCGAGCGCGAGCTGCTCGCCGCCGACCTGGTGATCGGCGCGGTGCTCATCCCCGGCGCGAAGGCCCCCAAGCTCGTCCCCAACGAGCTCGTCGCGGCGATGAAGCCGGGCTCGGTGCTCGTCGACGTCGCGATCGACCAGGGCGGCTGCTTCGCGGACTCCCGGCCGACCACGCACGCCGACCCGGTCTTTCCGGTGCACGGCTCGCTGTTCTACTGCGTGGCGAACATGCCCGGGGCGGTCGCCAACACCTCGACGTACGCCCTCACCAACGCGACCCTGCCGTACGCGGTGAAGCTCGCCGACCTCGGCTGGCGGGACGCGCTGCGCGCCGATCCGGCGCTCGCCCACGGCCTGAGCACCCACGACGGCGTGCTCACCAGCGCGCCGGTCGCCGAGGCCCACGGCCTGCCGTACACCCCGGCCGAGGAGGTGCTCGCCGCCTGACCGGGCCGGACGCCGGCCGCCCGGCCCGGCCGGTCAGTTCGGGTTGAGCCGGGCCCGCAGCTCGCGGGCGAGCCGTACGGCGGCGCGGACCTCCTCGGCCGTCGGCCACGGCGCGCTGCCCGGGCACAGCACGGTGGTGCGCAGCGCCTCGAGGCACTCGATCGCGGCGGCCTGCCGGTCGTCCTTCCCGGCGAGCCACCGCATCGCGTCCGGCTCGCGCAGCCGCCGCGCCACGTGCTCCCAGGTCCCGAGGATCTCCACGAGGTCGTCCGGGTCGATCGGGTCGGCGCAGCGGCGTCCGGCCGCGGCCGCGGCGAGCTCGGCGCGGGCCGCGGGCTCCGGATCGACGGCCGGGGCGCAGGCGGGCGCGGGCGCGTGCGCCAGCCACCGCTCGGCCTCGGCGGGACGGCCCAGCGCGGTGAGCAGCGTGCCGAGCTCCTGCGCGGCCCGGCGGTGCCCCTGCGCGGCCGCCCGCCGGAACCAGTGCCCGCCGCCGTGCACGTCGTCGTGCTCGGCGATGAGCAGCAGCCCGAGGTGGTAGGCGGACTCCGGGTCGCCGCGCGCCGCCGCGCGGCCGAACCAGTGCGCGGCCGCCGCCGCGTCCCCCAGCTCCACGCAGACGAACGCGGCGAGCCGCTGGTCGGCGATCCGGCCGAGACGCGCCGCCCGCTCCAGCCAGTCCCGGGCCTCGCGCAGGTCCCCCCGGGCGAGCGCGAGCCCGCCGAGGTGGGAGGCGGCGCGCTGGTGGCCGCCCGCGAACGCGAGCCGGTAGGTGGCCTCGGCCCGCTCCCGGTCACCGGTCGCCTGCAGCAGCAGGCCGAGGTGGTAGCAGGCCTCGATGTGCCCGCCGCGCGCGGCGTGCTCCCACCACTGCCGGGACTGGTCCTCCGCGCCCGCGGTGTAGGCGAGCAGGCCCAGGTCGTGCGCGGACTGCAGATCGCCCTCGAGCGCCGCGGCCCGGTGCCACTCGTAGGCGTCGTGCAGCTCCCCGGCCGCCTCGCACAGCAGCCCCAGCCGGCGCGCGGCGTGCCGCGAGCCCGCCCGGGCCGCCCGCTCCAGCCAGCGCCGGGCCCCGGCCTCGTCGCCCTTGCGCTCCAGCAGCAGCGTGGCGAGGTGCACCGCGGCCTCCCGGTCGCCCGCGTCGGCCGCCACCTCGTACCAGCCGAGGCTCTCCTCGAGGCCGCCGTGCTTCTCGTGCCAGACGCCGAGGTTGAACGCGCTGTCGACGTTCCCGGCCCGCGCCGCCCGCTCCCACCACAGCCGCGCGGCCATCGGCTCGCCCCGGCGCGCGTACAGGCGGCCGAGCCGGTGCGCGGCGAGCGGGTCACCGGCCTGGGCCGCCTGCAGCAGGTCCGGGAACGACTCCTCCGCCTCGCGGTCCCGGCGCGCCGCCCGGCCCCGGGGCGGCGCGGCGCCCGGCGGCGGCTCGCGCCGC
>QGUZ01000563.1 GCA_003242605.1 Actinomycetota bacterium | reverse complement strand
CCCCGGCGGGGCGGGGGGCGCGCCGGGGGCGGGGCGGGGGCGGCGGGGGCGGCGCCGGCGGCGGGAGCCGCCGCTGCGCTCGGGCGTGGCCGACGGCGCGGCGTACTCCTCCTCGTCGTCGGGCACGCCCAGGTCCGGCGCCCGGAAGATCACCGTGAACGGGTCCGGCGGGATGATCCGCTCGGGCTCGGGGCGGCGCGGAGCGGGCTCGGCGGCGACGCCGTCCACCGGCTCCGTGACCTGCCCGTCGGAGCCGCCGATCTGATCGTCGGCCCGGACGTCCGCGTCGGGCTCGACAGCCGGCAGCCGCTGCGCGGTGTCGGCGAGTGCCTTGGCGAGGGCCGCCTTGTTGGCCCCTCGGCGTGTGCGCTTGGGAGGCAACGCCTCGACCTCCTCGGTGACGGCCGGCGCGACGGTTTCACCGACCGGGCCGGTCGCGCCGGCGTCGGCCTCGGTCGCCTCGACCGGGTTGGCGGCATGCTCGGCGAGCCGCCCGCCGCGGGTGCGGCGGCGCTGGCGCCGCTGCCGGTCCTTGCGGGACCGCGCCCGCCCGGTCTCGCCGACATCCTCGAGCTCCTCGGCGGCGAGCCCGGCGCGGGAGCGCTGCGCCTGCGGCAGCACGCCCTTGGTGCCCTCCGGGATGCCGAGGTCCGCGTAGAGGTGCGGCGAGGTGGAGTAGGTCTCCTTGGGCTCGGGGACGCCGAGCTTGAGCGCGGCGTTGATGAGCTTCCACCGGGCGAGCTCCTCCCACTCGACGAAGGTCACCGCCGTGCCGGTACGGCCGGCCCGCCCGGTGCGCCCGATCCGGTGGACGTAGGTCTTCTCGTCCTGCGGGCAGTCGTAGTTGACCACGTGGGTGACGTCGTCGATGTCGATGCCGCGGGCCGCGACATCGGTGGCGACGAGCACGTCGACCTTTCCGTTGCGGAACGCCCGCAGGGCCTGCTCGCGCTGCCCCTGGCTGAGGTCCCCGTGCACCGCGGCGGCGGCGAAGCCCCGCTCGACCAGCTGGTCGGAGACCATCTGGCAGGCGCGCTTGGTCTCACAGAAGACCATGGTGAGGCCGCGCCCCTCGGCCTGCAGCAGCCGGGCGAGGACCTCGATCTTGTCCATCCGGTGGACGCGCCAGATGTGCTGCACCACCTGCGGCTGGACTTCGGACTCCAGCAGCGGGTCGTCGGCGCGCACGTGCGTCGGCCGGTTGAGGTACCGGCGGGCGAGGGCGACGACCTCGCCGGGCATCGTGGCGGAGAAGAGCAGCGTCTGCCGGTTCTCCGGGATCAGCTTGATGATGCGCTCGACGTCGGGCAGGAAGCCCAGGTCGAGCATGCGGTCGGCCTCGTCGAGCACGAGCATCTGCACCTGACCGAGGTCGAGGTGCTTCTGCTTGACGAGGTCGAGCAACCGGCCCGGCGTGCCCACCACGATGTCGACGCCGAGCTTGAGGGCCTCGATCTGCGGCTCGTAGGCCCGCCCGCCGTACACCGACAGCACCCGGGACCCGAGCTTGCCTCCGGCGAGCGTGAGGTCCTCGGTGACCTGCAGGGCGAGCTCCCGGGTCGGCACGACCACGAGGCCCCGCGGCTTCTTGCGGTTCTTGCGGGGCTTGCCCACCCGTTGCAGCATCGCCACGCCGAAGGCGTAGGTCTTGCCGGTCCCGGTCCGGGCCTGTCCGATGACGTCCTGACCGCTGATCGCCAGCGGCAGCGCCATCTCCTGGATGGAGAACGGTGTGACGATGCCCTCGGTCTCCAGGGCATCCGCTATCTCCGGTATGACTCCGAGGTCTC
>QGUZ01000026.1 GCA_003242605.1 Actinomycetota bacterium | reverse complement strand
GCCTGGGCGCCGCAACGGTCGCACCGGTCAAGCGCCGTCAGCGGCTTGGTGGGGGCAAGAGCTCCAGTCACGTATCGCCTTTCGGGTCATTCCCCACTGCCGTGGGGGACTCGGCGTCAGTCACTTGCAACAACATCTAACCGCGCCGGGACGTTCCCAATCACGCCTGCGCTACGCCCAGAGCGGAATGCGGTGAAAAGTGACGAGGAACGCTCCCCGGATCACGCGTTTCCGTGGTGTGCTGGCAAGCTTGTACGCGGCGAGACGACAACAACGATAAGCTACGCACATATGTTCGATGCCGGGGACGGCGGTGGAACGCGGCCCGCGGAGCCGGCCGCGGCGGCGTCCCGGCCACGGAGTGGGAGCCACGGAGTGGGAGTGGGTGTGACCGCAGTCAGCACGGCCCCGGCGCGGGCCGCCGATGCGGCGGGGTACACGGCCCGCCACCTATCGGTGCTGGAGGGCCTCGAGGCCGTCCGCAAGCGCCCGGGAATGTACATCGGCTCCACCGACAGCCGTGGTCTCATGCACTGCCTCTGGGAGATCGTGGACAACGCGGTCGACGAGGCGCTCGCGGGCTACTGCCGGCGCATCGAGGTGGAGCTGCACGCCGACGGCTCCATCGAGGTCCGCGACGACGGCCGCGGCATCCCGGTCGACATCGAGCCCAGAAGCGGCCTGCCGGGCGTCGAGCTCGTCTACACCAAGCTGCACGCCGGCGGCAAGTTCGGCGGCGGCTCCTACACCGCGTCCGGCGGCCTGCACGGCGTCGGCGCCTCGGTCGTCAACGCCCTCTCCTCCCGGCTCGACGTCGAGGTCGACCGGGACGGCCGCACCCACCTGATCAGCTTCCGCCGCGGCGTGCCCGGCGTGTTCGACGGCGACGGCCCCACCGCCAGGTTCAAGAAGAAGTCCGGGCTGCGCGACGGCGGGCCGGTGCCCGACGGCCGCACCGGCACCCGGGTGCGGTGGTGGGCGGACAAGCAGATCTTCCTGCCCGACGCGCAGGTCTCGCTCGAGGAGATCCACGAGCGGGCTCGGCAGACCGCGTTCCTCGTGCCCGGCCTCACCATCCTCGTGCGCGACTCGCGCGGCGAGGAGCCGGTCGAGGAGGAGTTCCGGTTCGACGGCGGCATCGCCGAGTTCTGCGAGTTCCTCGCCCGCGACGAGGCGATCTGCGACGTGCTGCGGCTGCAGGGCGTCGGCCACTTCCACGAGACCGTGCCCGTGCTCGACGAGCAGGGCCACATGACCACCACCGAGGTGGAGCGCGAGCTCACCGTCGACGTGGCGCTGCGCTGGGGCAAGGGCTACGACACCACGGTGCGCTCGTTCGTCAACGTGATCGCCACCCACAAGGGCGGCACCCACGTGACCGGCTTCGAGCGCGCCCTGGTGCGCACGATCAACGAGCAGCTGCGCGAGTCCCGGCTGCTGCGCAACGGCGACGACCCGGTGCTGAAGGAGGACATCCTCGAGGGCCTCACCGCCGTGGTCGCCGTCCGGGTGCCCGAGCCGCAGTTCGAGGGCCAGACCAAGGAGGTGCTCGGCACCTCCGCCGCCACCCGGATCGTCTCCCACGTGGTGAGCCGGGAGCTGAAGGCCGCGTTCGCCACCACCAAGCGGGCCCGGCGGCAGCAGCTGCGCGCCGTGCTCGAGAAGATCGTGGCCGCGGCGAAGGCCCGCATCGCGGCCCGGGAGCAGCGCGACAACCTGCGCCGCAAGAACGCGCTGGAGAGCTCGGCGCTGCCCGCGAAGCTGCTCGACTGCCGCAGCGACGACGTCGACCGCAGCGAGCTGTTCATCGTCGAGGGCGACTCGGCGCTCGGCACCGCGAAGTTCGCGCGCAACAGCGAGTTCCAGGCCCTGCTGCCGATCCGCGGCAAGATCCTCAACGTGCAGAAGGCCTCCATGGCCGACATGCTGAAGAACGCCGAGTGTGCCGCGATCATCCAGGTGGTCGGCGCGGGCTCGGGCCGGAGCTTCGACATCTCCCAGGCCCGGTACGGCAAGATCATCCTGATGGCGGACGCCGACGTGGACGGCGCGCACATCCGCTGCCTGCTGCTCACGCTGTTCCACCGGTACATGCGGCCGATGATCGAGGCCGGCCGGGTGTTCGCCGCGGTGCCGCCGCTGCACCGCATCGAGATCCTCAACCCGCCGCGCGGCGGCCAGCGGTACATCTACACCTACTCGGACGCCGAGCTGCACCGGGTGCTCGCCGACCTGGAGCGGCGGGGGCGGCGGTGGAAGGAGCCGGTCCAGCGGTACAAGGGCCTCGGTGAGATGGACGCCGACCAGCTCGCGGAGACCACGATGGACCCCCGGCACCGCGTGCTGCGCCGCGTGCGGATCGAGGACGCCGAGGAGGCGGAGCGCATCTTCGACCTGCTCATGGGGAGCGAGGTGGCCCCCCGCCGCGAGTTCATCGTAAAGAACGCCGCCGAGGTCGACCGCGACAACATCGACGCCTGACCCACCCTTGCCGGGAAACGGGCGAACAGTGGTCATCCGGGTGATTGGTCCAGTCCTGTCGGGGTAGCTCACTCACCGTGAGACAACCGTGACAGGGGGGAACGATGTCTCAACATCGGGGGCGGAAGCTGTTCGCCGCACTCGCGCTCGCCGCGCTGGCGACCGGGTGCGGTGGCGGCTCCCAGCAGCTGGAGAACGTCGCGGCGACCGAGACGCCCGGCCTGGACACCGCGTCGCCGGGGCTGACGCCCGAGCCGACGGCGACGGGCACGGAATCCCCGGGCACGGCCACGCCTGAGGGCCTCGCGGACATCGAGCGGGTGGGCCAGGCCGCGACGGAGGCCGTGCCGGGCGGCACCATCATCGCGATGGACGCCGACGACGACGGCAAGGTCTGGGACGTGACCGTCGCCGGCGAGGACGGCACGGCGCAGGCCATGAAGATCGACGCCGAGACCGCGCAGGTGACGGCATCGCCCTCCCCGAAGCCGGACGTCGATAAGGCCAAGACGCAGGAGCTCGTCGCGGCCGCCAAGATCGACTACGCGCAGGCGGCGGAGAAGATCCTCGGCGAGGTGCCCGGCGGCCGGCTCACCAAGCTCGAGCTCGAGACCGAGGAGGACAGCGGCAAGGCCGTCTGGAAGGGTGAGGTCGCCGACGAGCAGGGCGAGACCCGCGAGGTCGCGGTCGACGCCGAGACCGGCGACGTCATGCCCGCGCCGGGCGAGACCCCGGGCGGCGAGGAGAGCCCGGAGGCGACGCCCGAGGAGACCATGGAGCCGGGTCCGGAGGGTCCCGAGACGAGCCCGTCGTGACCCTCGTCGCGTACCGACGGCGGGTGGGCCACCACCACCGGGGGCCCACCCCCACCCGGCCGCCCCGACCGGCGGCGCCGTACCGCGCGCCGCGGCGGACGGCCGGACCGTCGGTGGCCCGGCCCGCCCGGGCCGCCGATCACTCGGGCTCGTTGCCCGGCCGCCACTTGATGCTGCAGCCCACGCTCGGGTACTGCGGGTCGATCGGCGGCCGGCCCGCGAGCACCGCGTCGGCCGCGGCCCGCAGCGAGGCGCCGGTGACCGGCAGGTCGTTGCCGGGCCGCGCGTCGTCGAGCTGCCCCCGGTACACCAGGCGCAGGTCCCGGTCGTAGAGGAAGAAGTCCGGCGTGCACGCCGCCCGGTAGGCCTTGGCGACCTCCTGGGTCTCGTCCACCAGGTAGGGGAAGGTGAACCCGGCCCGCTTCGCCTGCTCGGCGAGGTGCGGGGCGGCGTCGTCCGGATAGTTGGTGACGTCGTTGCTGCAGATCGCCACCGTCGCAACCCGCCCCTGGTAGTCCCGGGCGAACGCGGCGATGCCCTGCTCCACCCGCCGCACGTACGGGCAGTGGTTCGACAGGAACATCACCAGCACGGCGGGCGCGCCCTTGAGGTCGGAGAGCGAGACCCGTCCGCCGTCGATCGAGGGCAGGTCGAAGTCCGGTGCGGGGGTGCCCAGCGGCACCATGAACGAATTGACGGCCATGCCGCCCATTCTGTCAACCGCCGCCGCGAGACATCGGCTTTCCCCGTCCCGGCCCGGTGCCGGCGGCCCCGCCCGGCCCCGCGCACCGCGGTACGGCGGGGCCGCTAGGCGGACGCGCCGTCGTCGCCCTCGCCGCCGGAGGCCGCGGGCGCGAACCCGGGGAACGGCGTGGTGCCGATCGCGCCGCCGATCGCCGCGATCGGCCGCGGCAGGGCCGTACCGGAGCCGTCGCGGCGGCCGAGCTCAGCCGGGAGCTCGACCGGCTCGCCGTCCGCGGCGACCGCCTTCACCGGGGCGGGCCCGGCCCAGGCGTGCAGCAGCACGTCCTCGCCCTTGAGGAAGCGGTGGGCGCGCACCCCGCCGGTGGCGCGGCCCTTCGGCGGGAAGACGGCGTAGTCGGACACCTTGACCGAGGTCCGTACCTCCCCGGTGAGCGTGTCGGGCGGGCCGGCGGGACCGGCGACGGTGACCACGCGCGCCTCGGCCGACGGGTCCACGGCGCCGAACCAGATCACCTTCGCCCCGGGGTCGAGGCGGATGCCCGCCACGCCGCCGGCCGGGCGGCCCTGCGGGCGGACGAGGGAGGCGGGGAAGCGCAGCAGCTGGGCGTTCGAGGTGATGAACACCAGGTCGTGGTCCTCGGCGGGGAGCGCGACCGCGCGCACCACCGAGTCGCCCTCCTTCAGGCCGATCACCTCGAACTCGTCCCGGTTCGCCGGGTAGTCGGGCACCACCCGCTTCACCACGCCCTGCGCGGTGGCGAGCGCGAGGCCCGGGCCGTCCGGGCGGAGCGAGCCCAACCCCACCACGGTCTCGCCGGGCTCCAGCGAGACGTACTCCGAGATCGGGTGGCCGCCGGCGAGCGACGGCGGGCCCGGGTTCGGCGGCAGCACGGTGAGGTCGAGCACGGGCACCCGCAGCGCCCGGCCCCGTGAGGTGATCACCGCGACGTCGCCGCGCGCCGTCGCCGGGACCACGGCGGCGAGCACGTCGTGCGGGACCCGCTCGGCCGAGGCGGCGAGCGGCGTGGCGTCCTTGGTGCGGGCGAGCAGGCCGTCGGCCGACAGCAGCACCAGGCACGGGTCGTCGGCGACCTCGAGCGGGATCGCGCCCGCCGCGGTCACCCCGGACGACTCCACCAGCACGGTACGGCGCGGCGTGCCGTACTTCTTCGCGACCTCGCCGAGCTCCTTCGACACCACCTGGCGCAGCTTCCGCTCCGCGGAGAGGATCTCGGTGAGCTCGGCGATCTCGCGGGTGAGCCGCTCCTTCTCCTGCTCCAGCTCGAGCCGGTCGTACCGGGTGAGGCGGCGCAGCGGCGTGTCGAGGATGTAGACCGCCTGGGCCTCGCTCAGGCCGAACGTCTCCATCAGCCGGGTGCGCGCCTGGGCCGAGTCGTCCGACTCACGGATCACCCGGATCACCTCGTCGATGTTGAGCAGCGCGATGATGAGGCCGTCGACGAGGTGCAGCCGCTCCTGGCGGCGCCGCCGCCGGTACTCCGAACGGCGGCGCACCACCTCGATGCGGTGGTCGATGTAGACCTGGAGCAGCTCGCGCAGCCCGAGCGTGCGGGGCTCGCCGTCGACGAGGGCGACGTTGTTGATGCCGAAGGTCTCCTCCATCGGCGTGAGCCGGTAGAGCTCCTCCAGCACCGCCTCCGGGTTGAAGCCGTTCTTGACCTCGATCACCAGCCGCAGGCCCTTGTGGCGGTCGGTGAGGTCCTTCAGGTCGGCGATGCCCTGCAGCTTCTTCGCCTGGACGAGCTCCTTGATCTTCGCGACCACCCGCTCCGGCCCGACGTTGAACGGGAGCTCAGTGACGATGATGCCCTTGCGCCGCGCGGTGATGTTCTCGATGACCGCCTTGGCCCGCATGCGGAAGGTGCCGCGCCCGCGCTCGTAGGCGTCGCGGATGCCGTCGAGCCCGATGATGATGCCGCCGGTCGGCAGGTCCGGGCCCGGGACGAACCGCATCAGGTCGTCGAGGGTGGCGTCCGGGTGCTTGAGCAGGTGCCGGGCCGCGGCGATGACCTCGCCGAGGTTGTGCGGCGCCATGTTCGTCGCCATGCCGACCGCGATGCCGGTGGCGCCGTTGACGAGGAGGTTGGGGAAGGCCGACGGGAGGACCTCGGGCTCGACCTCCTGCCCGTCGTAGTTCGGCCGGAAGTCGACCGTCTCCTCGTCGATCGACTCGACCATGAGCATGGCGGCCGGGGCGAGCCGGGCCTCGGTGTACCGCATCGCGGCGGGCGCGTCGTCCGGCGAGCCGAAGTTGCCGTGCCCGTCGATGAGCGGCAGCCGCATGGAGAAGCCCTGCGCCATGCGGACCAGGGCGTCGTAGATCGCCGAGTCGCCGTGCGGGTGGAGCTTGCCCATCACCTCGCCGACCACCCGGGAGGACTTGACATGACCGCGGTCGGGCCGCAGGTTCATGTCGTTCATCGCGTACAGGATGCGCCGCTGCACCGGCTTGAGGCCGTCGCGGGCGTCCGGCAGGGCGCGCTGGTAGATGACCGAGTACGCGTACTCGAGGAAGCTCGTGCGCATCTCCGCCGACACGTCGACGTCGACGATGCGCTCCTCGAAGTCCTCGTCCGGCGGCGGGGTGGTGGTTCGTCGGGCCATGTCGAACATTCTGCCGTGTCCCCGGCCCGGTCCGTGCCGGACTCGGCGCCCTGCGGCCGGCCGTGCGCCGCCGCCGGCCCGGCGCCCGGCGGAAGGGTACGGCGGCCGCGCCGTACACCGGCGATCCGCGGGGGACGCCGCCCCGCCGTAATGGATCAGGCGCCTATGGATCAGGCGCCGCCCCGGTGGGTCGCCGCCCGGGGGCGGCCCGCGGTCAGAGCCGGGGGCGGGCGCCGAGGATGCCGAGCGCCTTGGCGGCGAGCCGGTTGCCCGCGGCGAGCGCCTCGGCCGGCGGCTTGCCCTCGAGCCAGGCCGGCAGGAATCCGGCGGTGAACGCGTCGCCCGCGCCGGTCCCGTCCACCACGCGCTCGATCGGCTCGGCCGGGACCTTGACCGGCTCGGACCGGTTGCCGCCGCACCACATCGAGCCGTCCGGGCCGAGCTTGATCACGACCTGGGAGAACCACGCGGTGAGCACCTTCGCCGCGGCGTCGGGGTCGTCCCGGCCGGTGAGCACGCGCGCCTGGTCGGCGTTGGCGAACAGCAGCTTGACGCCCTGCGTCCACTCCAGGAACGGCTCGGCGCCGGTGCGCTCCAGCGGCGCGGCCGAGGCGCAGTCCACGGAGATGGTCATCTGCGCGCGCCGGGCGATCTCGAGGGCGGCCAGGCCCGCGTTGCGGGACCCCTCGTTGAGCAGCGTGTAGCCGGACAGGTGGAGGTGCGCGCCGGGGGTGAACAGGTCACGAGGCAGGTCGTCGGGGGTGAGGGCGGCGTTCGCCCCGGGGTCGGAGAGCATGGTGCGCTCGCCCTTGTGGGTGACGAGCACCACGCAGGTGCCGGTGGGGCGGTCGGGGTCCATGACGAGCCGGGCGTCCACGCCGTAGCCCATGAGCTCCATGTCCCGGTTTCGGCCCGTGATGTCGGCGCCGCGCCGGCCCACGAACGCCACCTCGGTGCCCTCGACCGCGAGCCAGGAGGCGATGTTGGCCCCCGAGCCACCTCCGTGCATCGTGACGACGGCGGGGGTGTCGCTGGCCCGTGCCAGTGGGTAGCGCGCCCGAGCGACCGCATCGGTCATCAGATCGCCCACCACCACCACCCGAGTCATGATGTCACCACCTTGTGTGCCTGCGTGGAGTGTGCCTGCGTGGAGGAGAAGGCTGACGTCGAAAACCTAACAGTTTCCGGCTGAGCTGTGGGGCTGAGATCCGATGCGGCCGGGGCTTCGATGCACAAGCGTTGTCCAACCCGGCGATTTGCGGCAACGTACTGGAAAATCGGTCACAACTAGCATGTCGCGTGTGGCGTACGAGTATCCGGCCCATTGGGAGGCCGACGTCGTCCTCGCCGACGGCGGGACGGCGCACATCCGGCCGATCCGTCCCGACGACGCCGACCTGCTCCGCGCGTTCTATTCGCGGCTGTCGGAACAGTCGATCTACTTCCGGTTCTTCGGGCCGCGGCCGCGGCTGACCGACCGCGAGGTGCACTTCTTCACCCACGTCGACTACGACGACCGGGTCGCCCTGATCGCAACGATCGGAGCTGAGATGGTGGGCGTCACCCGGTACGACCGGCTCCGCGGCGAGGGCGAGGACGAGGCGGGCGACACCGCCGAGGTGGCCTTCCTCGTCGAGGACGCCCACCAGGGCCGCGGCGTCGGCTCGGTCCTGCTCGAGCACCTCGGGGCCGCGGCCCGGGAGCGCGGCATCACCCGGTTCATCGCCGACGTGCTGCCCGCGAACCACCGCATGCTCGCGGTGTTCCGGCAGGCCGGGTACACCGCGGAGAGCACCTTCTCCGACGGCGTGGTGCGCATGACGCTCGATCTGAGCCTCACCGAGACCGCCCGCGAGGTGATCGCCGCCCGGGAGCACGTCGCCGAGTCGCGGTCGATCAAGCGGCTGCTCACGCCCGAGTCGGTGGCGGTGATCGGCGCCGGGCGGGAGCCGGGCGGGGTCGGCCAGACCGTGCTGCGCAACCTGCTCGCCGCCGACTTCACCGGGCCGGTCTACCCGGTGCACCGGCACGTGCGCGCGGTCGCCGGGGTGCGGGCGTACCGCAGCGTCTCGGAGATCGACGAGAAGGTGGACCTCGCCGTGCTCGCCGTACCGGCGGAGAGCGTGCTCGAGCTCGTCGAGGAGTGCGCGCGCAAGGGCGTGCACGGGCTCGTGGTGGTCTCCTCCGGGTTCGGCGAGACCGGGCCGGAGGGCCGGGCCCGGCAGGACGAGCTGGTGCGCATCGCCCGGGCCCACGGCATGCGCGTGGTCGGGCCCAACTGCCTCGGCATCGCCAACACCGACCCCGCGGTACGGCTCAACGCCACCCTCGCCGCGACCATGCCGGGCCGCGGCCGGGTCGGGTTCTTCAGCCAGTCCGGCGCGCTCGGCACCGCGCTGCTGCAGCGGGTGGCCCAGCGCGGCATGGGCATCTCCACGTTCGTCTCCGCGGGCAACCGGGCCGACGTGTCCGGCAACGACCTGCTGCAGTACTGGGAGGAGGACCCGGCGACCGAGGTGATCCTCCTCTACCTGGAGTCGCTGGGCAACCCGCGGAAGTTCGCCCGGCTCGCCCGCCGGATCTCCCGCAGCAAGCCGATCGTGCTGGTGAAGAGCGGCGCGGCAGGGGTGCCGGCGGGGCACGCCGCGCCCGCGCTCACCCTCCCGGACACCGCGCTCAGCTCGCTGTTCGAGCACGCCGGGGTGATCCGGGTGGGGGACCTGACCCAGCTGTTCGACGTGGCCCAGCTGCTCGCCCACCAGCCGCTGCCGGCCGGGCCGCGGGTGGGCGTGGTGAGCAACTCCGACGCGCTGTCCCGGCTCGCCGTGGACGCCTGCACGGCCGCCGGGCTGGAGCCGCGGCCGCCGGTCAACCTCGGCGCGATGGCCGGCGCGGACGACTACCGCGCGGCCCTGCCGGGGGTGCTCGCCGAGGTCGACGCGCTGGTGGCGATCTACATGCCGCCGATCCCCGGCGACGACGAGGGGGTGGCGGCCGCGCTGCGGGAGGCGGCCCGCGACTCGGGCAAGCCGGTGCTCGCCACGTTCCGCGGCGAGCTCGGCCTGCCCGCGCCGCTGCGTGCCGAGCCCGGCGACCCGGGGCAGGGCGCGGCCGACCCCGGCCGGGGCTCGATCCCGTCCTACCCGGCGCCGGAGGAGGCGGTGCGCGCGCTCGCCCACGTGGTCCGGTACGCCCGGTGGCGCGAGCAGCCGCCCGGCCGCATCCCCGACCTCGGCGGCATCGACGTGGCCGGGGCCCGCGAGGTGATCGAGCGCGAGCTCGCCGGGCGGGACGAGGCCGAGTTCGACGGCGCCGCGCTGCTCGCCCGGTACGGCATCGAGGTGTGGCCGGTGACCGAGGTGCGCTCGCCGGAGGAGGCGGTGGCCGCCGCCGAGCGGCACGGCTGGCCGGTCGTGCTCAAGTCGGCCGACCCGGAGGACGCCCGCCGGATGGGCACGGTCCGGGTGGGGCTCGTCACCCCCGAGGCGGTGCGCGCCGCCTACGCCGACCTGTCCGGGCGGCTCGGGAAGGACCGCACGCTCGTGGTCCAGCACATGGCTCCGCACCCCGCGCTCGCCACCGTGATCCGGGTGATCGACGACCCCGCGTTCGGCTCGGTGGTGAGCTTCGGGCTCGGCGACGTCACCGCGCGGCTGATCGGCGACGAGGCGTACCGGCTCGCCCCGCTCACCGCGGCGGACGCGGCCGCGATGGTGCGGTCGCTGCGCGCGGCCCCGCTGCTGCTCGGCGGGGACGGGGACCCGCCGATGGCCGTCGGCGCGCTGGGGGAGGCGCTCGTCCGCGTCGGGGCGGTTGCCGGCCGGGTTCCCCAGGGCGCCCCGCTCCACCCCGACCCGGTGCTGGTGGGCGAGTCCGGGGTGGCCGTGCTCGGGGCGCGCGGGGTGCTGCGCCGGCCGGTCGGCCCGCGGCCCGACCACGGCCCGCGCCGCCTGCGCTGACCCGCGCCGCGCGGCGGATCCGCAGGTGGCGGGCCGCCGCCGCGGCACGGCCGGCGACAACCGGGCGGCGAGGTGAAAGAGCCCGGTGGTACAGGGCAGGATGGATGCCATGAGGGAAACCCGAGTCTCGGCCGCGGGGCTGCGCGAGGCCATCGAGCACAGCGGCTACTATCCCGACCTCGTCGCCGACGCCGTCGAGTCCGCGCTGGGCAAGGAACCGGTCGTCTCCTACGTGGTGCACCACGAGGCGACCTTCGATCCGGCCATGGAGGTGCGCAGGCACATCACCGTGGTCGTGCTCTCGCCCACGCGGCTGCTGGTCTGTCACACCGACGAGCATCCGCCGGCCGAGGGCGTGCCGACCCCGCACGCGTCCACGACCACCGAGGCGATCCCGCTCAGCCGCATCCGGTCGGTGGCGGTCACGCGGCTCGTCCCCGACCCGGCGGCCTACGTGCCCGGGGTTCCGCCCTCGGAGGTGACGCTGTCGATCGGCTGGGGTGCCATCTCGCACATCGACCTGGAGCCGGCCACCTGCGGTGACGAGAACTGCGAGGCCGACCACGGCTACACCGGCGCGATCACCTGCGACGACCTGCAGCTGCGGGTGAGCGAGGCGGCGGACGGCCCGGAGGCCGTGGCCCAGGTGCTGAACTTCGCCAAGGCGCTGTCGGAGGCGACCGCGCCCGCCGTGCCGTAGTCTCGCGCCATGGTTCCCCCGAACGGCGACGAGACCGTCCCCCTGATCCCCGCGTACGGCGCGGCGTCGCTCGCCGACCTGCCGGCCTCGGCGCTGGCGGCGCTCGGCGCCGGCGGGCCCAACCCGCTGGGGCTCGCCCCGGCCCGGCGCGTCTGCGTGCTCCTCGTCGACGGGCTGGGCGAGCGGCTGCTGCGCGCCCACGCCGACCTCGCCCCGTTCCTGTCGGCGCAGCCGGGCCGCGTGCTCACCGCCGGGTTCCCCGCCACCACCTCGACCAGCCTCGGCACGCTCGGCACCGGACTGGCGCCCGGCGAGCACGGCATGCTCGGCCTGCGCCTCGCCGTGCCCGGTGAGGGGCGCATGCTGCACAGCCTGCGGTGGACCACCACGGCCGGGCCGGAGATCGACCCGGACGCCTGGCAGCCCGCGCAGACCGTCTACCAGCGGGCCGAGGCCGCCGGGGTGCGGCCGGTGTACGTCGGCCCGAGCATGTTCGAGCACACCGGGCTCACCCGCGCGGTGTACCGCGGCGTGCGCTTCGTCGGCGCGGACACCGTGGACGACCTCGTCGCCGCGGCCGGGCGGGAGCTCGCCGCCGAGCGCGCCTACGTCGTCGTCTACTACGGCGACCTCGACCTGCAGGGCCACGTCGCCGGGGTGGACACCCCCGAGTGGCGCGAGCAGCTCGCGATCGTCGACCGCCTCGCCGAGCGGCTCGCCGCGGCGCTGCCCGGCGGCTCGGCGCTGTACGTCACCGCCGACCACGGCATGGTGAACGTCACCGACCGGGTCGACTTCGACCTCGTGCCCGAGCTGCGCGAGGGCGTGGCGATGCTCGGCGGGGACGCCCGGGCCCGCCACCTGTACACCGAGCCGGGCGCGGCCGCGGCGGTGCTGGAGACCTGGCGGGCGAAGCTCGCCGGCCGGGCCTGGGTGGTCACCCGCGAGGAGGCGATCGAGTCCGGCTGGTTCGGGCCGGCCGTGCGCCGGGAATGGCTCGGGCGGATCGGCGACGTGATCGCCGTGCCGTACGGGGACTGCGCGGTGATCGCGTCCCAGCAGGAGCCGCGCGAGTCCGCGCTCGTCGGCATGCACGGCTCGCTCACCGCCGACGATCAGTACATCCCGCTGGTGGAGGTGAGCACGAGATGAGCACCCTGATCACCCCCGCGGAGCTCGACGCGGCGCTCGGCGAGGTGACCGTGCTGGACGTGCGGTGGCGGCTCGGCGGGCCGCCCGGTGCCGAGGCCTACGCCGCCGGGCACATCCCCGGGGCGGTCTTCTGCGACCTGGACCGGGACCTCGCCGCGCCGCCCGGCCGGGGCGGGCGGCACCCGCTGCCCACGGCCGAGGCGTTCCAGGCGGCGATGCGCCGGCTCGGCGTGCGCGGATCGCGGCCGGTGGTCGTGTACGACGACGCCGATGCGACGGCCGCGGCGCGCGCCTGGTGGACGCTGCGCTACTTCGGGCACCGGGACGTGCGGGTGCTCGACGGCGGGCTGCGCGCGTGGACCGAGGCAGGCCTGCCGGTCACCACCGAGGTGCCGAAGGTCGAGCCCGGCGACTTCACCGCGGTGCCCGGCGGCATGCCGCTGCTCGACGCCGACGGCGCGGCGAAGACGAAGGTCCTGCTCGACGCCCGGGCGCCGGAGCGGTACCGCGGCGAGACCGAGCCGATCGACCCGGTCGCGGGCCACATCCCCGGCGCCCGCTGCGCCCCCACCACCGGGAACGTCGACGCCACCGGCCGGTTCCTGCCGCCGGAGGAGCTGCGGCGGCGGTTCGCGGAGCTCGGCGCGGTGCCGGGCGCGGACGTGGGCGCCTACTGCGGCTCCGGCGTCACCGCCGCCCACGAGGTCCTCGCCCTCCACCTCGCCGGGGTGGAGGCCGCCCTGTACGTCGGCTCCTGGTCGGACTGGATCACCGACCCGTCGCGCCCGGTCGCCACCGGCGACGAGTGACCCCGGCGCGCCCGGCGACGGGCACGGTCACGCCGCGCCCGCCGCGGTGACCGGGGCGGCCGGCCAGCCCGCGCCGAGGCAGACGAAGCCCGCCACGCCCGTGGCCTCGGCCGCGGCGGCGAGGGCCGCCGCCGGGGCGGCGCCCGCGGCGAGCAGCCGGTGGAACGCGGTCATCAGCGCGTGCGCGTCCTCGTCGCGCACCGGCACCAGGCCCGCCACCACGCACGCGGCGCCGCGGTCGAGGAAGGTCCCGGCGAGGCCGAGCGGGGCGCCGTCCGCGGGCGCGTGCGCCAGGCCGGAGTCGCACGCCGAGAGCACCACCAGGCCGGGCACGCGATCGAGACGCAGCAGGTCGTAGGCGAGCAGCGGGCCGTCGTCGAGGGCGATGCTCGACAGCAGCGGGCTGTGCGCGCAGAACATGCCGTGCGCGGCGAGGTGCGCGACGTCCGCGGCGGCCAGGGCCGCGAGCACCGCGCCGGACCGGGCCGGGACCCGCGCCGCGCCCGGGTGCGCGCCGAGCACCGCCGCGACCTCGGCCTCGGCGTGCGCCAGGCCCGGGCCCGCGACCGCGACGACCGTGCCGCGCCCGGCCGGGCCGGGCGGGACGGCCGTGGCGGCGGAGAGCCAGGCGGCCGCACTCGGCGCGACGCAGACGGGGCGGCCGCGCAGCGGCGGCAGCACCGGCCAGGGCAGCGTGTGCAGCGCCCCGGTGGGGACGATCACCACCGGCCCGCGGGCGAGGTCGGCGGCGAGCGGGCCGAGCAGCAGGGCGGCCAGCGCCGCGGCCTCCCGGGCGATCCCGTCG
The DNA here is from genome assembly GCA_003242605.1 of Actinomycetota bacterium. Classification (GTDB taxonomy): domain Bacteria; phylum Actinomycetota; class Actinomycetes; order Streptosporangiales; family Streptosporangiaceae; genus Thermopolyspora. Next base: position 15,741 of record QGUZ01000026.1, on the reverse strand, counting down.
GACGGCCCGGCGTCGCGCAGGCCGGTGCGGCGCAGGCAGTAGCGCAGCCGCACGGTCGCCTCCACCGCGGCCCGGTAGGAGCCGAGCGGCCGCATGGCGCAGCCCCGGCCGGTGACCACGACGGCGGCGAGGGCGTCGCCGTGCCGTACCAGCTCGACGAGGGCGGCGTCGCCGAGCGCGTGGCGCAGCCGGTCGAGGGGGAGCGCGCCGGGCTGCTCGCCGCGCACGCAGGCCCGCCACCGCTCCGCCCACGCGAGCACGGTGGCGGCGTCGCCGGTGCGCAGCGCCAGCTCGAGCCCGAGCGCGGCGAGCTCCTCCGCCGGCCGGGCGGCGTGCGCGCGGATCTGCACGGGCACGCCGCGGCCGTCCACCTCGCGCAGCCCGGCCTCGACCGCGGCGAGCGCCCCGGCGCGGTCGCCCGCGAGGGCCCGGCGCAGCGCCACCGCGTGGTGCACGGCGAGCGCGTGGGTCCGGCCGAGGCCCGGCCGCCGCGTGGCGATCACCTCGTCGAGCAGCCGCCCGGCGGTCCGGCGGTCGCCGAGGTCGGCGGCGAGCCGGGCGGCGGTGCGCCGCAGCTCGGCGTCGGCCGCGGCCCAGCCCGCCTCCCGCAGCGCGTCGGCGCAGGCGAGCACGTCGGCGAGGAGGCCGGGCGTCGCCGGCTCCAGCGCGAGGCGGGCGCGGACGGTGACGTCGTCGGCGAGCGGGAGCCAGGCGTCCCGCCCCTGCCCGGCGAGCTCGGCGCGGGCGAGGCGGGCGGTCTGCAGCGCCTGGTGCGGGTCGCCGGTGAGCAGCTCGGCCTGGGCGAGGAACAGCCGCGCCTCGGCGAGGCGGACGAGCGCCCCGGCCGCCTCCAGCTCGGGCACGGCCGCGAGCAGCAGCGCCCTCGCCTCGCCCGGCAGCCGCGCCGCGACGAGGGCCTCGGCGAGGTCGCAGCGCAGCGCGGCGATCCGGTCCGGGCGGCCGGCGAGGCCGCGCTCGGCCGCGGCGAAGAACGCCAGCGCCGCGGGGATGTCGCCGCGCCGCGCCGCGTTGAACGACAGGCCCGCCTCGGCGAGCGCGGCGAGGTGGCCGAGCCCGGCCGTGGCCGCGCGCCGCCGGCAGGCGGTCAGATCCTCGGCCCCGGCGGCGAGTTCCCCCAGGTAGGTGCGGGCCAGCCCGCGGTGGAGCAGCGCGGCGCAGCGCAGCCGCGGGTCGGCGTCCGCCTCGGGTGCGGCGAGCGCCCGGTCGCACAGCCGCACCGCCGCGCCGTGCCGGCCGAGCCGTAGTAGGGCGATCGCCCGCTGTACGGCGAGCGCGGCCCACTCCTCGGGCGGCAGATCGGCCTCGGCGAGCGCGGCGATGCGCAGCGCCCCCGCCGGGTCGCCGAGCTCGGTGCGCACCGACACCAGCGACATGCGCGCCTGGGCGAGCCGCCGCGGCACGCCCGCCCCGGCCCGGATCGCCCGGCGCAGGTGGCTCTCGGCCAGCCGCAGGTCGCCGAGCTCGCGCGCGGCGAGCGCGAGCGCCCGCAGCGCCACGCACGCGGCCTCGGCGTCGCCCCGGGCGAGCGCCTGCTCGAGCACCCCGCGCGCGGCCCGGTCGGCGCGGCGGGGGTCCACGCCACAGTCCCGGACCGCCGCCTCGGCCGCGCGCACGAGCCCGCCGTCCTCGGCTCGGCGGGACGCGCCCGGCGGGGCCGGCACGGCGTGCTCGGCGACCATCGTCTGCCTCCAGAGGGCTGCCCGCCGCCGGCGCGGACCCGTGGCCCGCGCCGCCGTGCCGTACCGGCCCGGCGGCTCAGTCGTCGGCCTCGTCGAGGCGGCGGGTGTTCATCCAGCGGGTGGCGACGGCGGGCAGGCCGGCGCGGTACCAGACCACGCTGAGCCAGCCGACCGGCAGGCCGGTGGCGGCGAAGTGGCCGGTCTCGGTGGGGAAGCGGACCCACCGGTCGTGCAGGGTGCGGATCTCGATCCGGCCGGGGCCCTCGTCCCAGGGGCCGCCGGTCACCTGCCCGGCCACGTCGATCCGGCCGTCGGCGTGGGTGAGCTCGACGTCGATGGTGGCGTCCGGCGCCGCGAAGCGGTGCAGCCGGGGCTCGGCGGGGGAGCGGGCGCCGGCCGGCCGGGACACCGGCACCGGGCGGGCGGTGACGGCGCCGGGCAGGAGCAGCGCGTACGCGGCGCGGGCCGCGGCGGACACCGCGAGCGGGGCGGGGTCCACCCCGGCGCCGAGGCGGAGCGCGGCGAGCAGGTAGGCCTCGTCGAACTCGCTCATCGCTCGGCCTCCACGAGCTTGCGCAGGCGGCCCAGGCAGCGTCCCCGCATCGGCCCCACGCTGCCGATCGGCAGCCCGAGCCGTGCGGCGATCCGCGCGTAGCCGCTCTCGGGGGCGGTGACGAGCAGGCGCAGCAGGGTACGGCACGGCTCGTCGAGCGCGTCCACGGCCCGCCACAGCCGCCGCGCCTCGTCGGCGGAGAGCACCGCCAGGGCCGGGTCGCCGGCGTCGGCCTCGCCGGGCTCGGGCGGGCTGTGGGTGGGGGTCACCGCGCGGCCCTTGCGGCACAGCAGCAGCGCCTCGTGGCGGGTGGTGGTGACGAGCCACGCGCCGATCCGCGCCGGGTCGCGGATGCGGTCGATGCTCTCGACGAGCCGGAGCCACGCGGCCTGGACCGCGTCGGCGGCGTCGGCCGCGCTGAGCCCGAAGGCCCGGGCGACCGCCCACATCCGGGGGCCGAACTCGGCCTCGAGCGCATTCCACTCCGCCTGGTCGACGGGGAGCCGGGGGAGCGTTTCTTTATCGATCATTCGTTACGGAGCGAGATGGGAGGAAGACGCACTGTGAACACCGACTGAGCACTGTACCGCTCCGGAATCGCCGCGACCGCCGGGTTCGGGGAAAGCGCTGGTGCGTACGGATTTCTCCGCTCACATATGGGTTGTGCTGGATTAACGCGCTTCGTATGTGGCGTTCACCGATCGCTGTTGTGTCGGAGGCGACACTTGTCAATTGCGATTCGATATGAACTTGGTCTGGTGCCCGCCCGCCGACGGAGGGTAGTCTCTGTTCAGTCACTTGTGATCATCTCGTGGCGAGGACGTTGGGGAAGGCGAACCTCGTCAAATCGGGAGGTCCGGTGTCTGCTCGTGGCGTGCTGTATGTCCACTCGGCCCAGCCCGCGCTGTGTCCGCACATCGAATGGGCGGTCGCGGGCGTTCTCGGCGTGCCCGTCGACCTGACGTGGACTCCCCAGCCTGCCGCGCCCGGATGTGTGCGGACCCAGGCCGAGTGGGTGGGTAAACCGGGTACGGCCGCCAGGATCACGTCGTCGCTGATGGGCTGGCAACGTATCCGTTTCGAGATCACCGAGGACGCCTCGCCCGGCGTGGACGGCACGCGGCATGCCTACACGCCGTCTCTCGGCCCGTTCACCGCGACGATCGGGGCGAACGGCGACATCCTGGTGCCGGAGGATCGCCTGCGCACCACGCTGATGCGGGCCGCGCAGGGCCGGGTGGTGCTGGAGGAGGAGCTCGAGCGGCTCCTCGGCAAGCCGTGGGACGAGGAGCTGGAGCCCTTCCGCTACGCGGGCGACGGCGCTCCCGTGCGCTGGCTGCACGCGGCCGGGTAGTCACGCGCGGAGTCCCGGAGCGGCCCGTCCGGGGCCTGGTCACGCCTGCGCCCGCCTGCCGGGTGACCCGGTATCGCCGTGGGTTTCCCGGGTAGGGGGCGTTTTGTGCACTCTGAGAACGATGACGCGCGCGTCCGGGCGTACCGGGGCCCGGCGTCCGCAGGACCCGCCGACGTCGGCGACCCGCCGGGCGCGGGCGCCGGCGGCGCCGATCCCGAGGACCCGCACGCGCGCCTGGAAGAGATCGACAAAAGGCTGGCCGAGCTGCGCGACCTGCTGGAGAACCGGCCCGACGGGCCGGGCGACCAGGTGGACGCCGCCTCCACCCTCACCCTGCAGAACGAGATCACGGTCATGGTGGAGACGCTGGAGAACGAGCGGCGCAGGCTGCTTGAGCGGCTCGGGGAGCGGTAGCGCGCGGCCGGGCATACGGCTGCGGGACGCCCACCCGTGCGGGCGGCGTCCCGCATCGCCGAGCCACGGCGCACCCCGCCGCGGGGCCGTCGCCCGGCGGCCGGAGCCGCCGTCAGAGGGGGATGTTGCCGTGGCTGCCGCGGGCCGGGGTCGCCTGGGCGAGCACCCGGGCGACGGAGCTGCGGGTCTTGGCCGGGTCGATGACCTCGTCCACGACCCCGAGCGCGAGGGCCTTCTCCAGGCCGCCGGCCTCCTTCTGGTGCCGCTCGGCGAGCTCCTGCTCGAGCGCGGGCCGCTGGTCCTCGGGGACCGCGGCGAGCTCCCGCCGGTGCAGCACGCGCACCGCGGCGATCGCGCCCATCACCGCCACCTCGGTGGTGGGCCAGGCGAGCACGCGGGTGGCGCCGAGCGCGCGGGAGTTCATCGCGATGTACGCCCCGCCGTACGCCTTGCGGAGGATCACGGTGACCCGCGGCACGGAGGCCTCGGCGAACGCGTGCAGCAGCTTGGCGCCGCGGCGCACCACGCCGCCGTGCTCCTGGCCGACGCCGGGCAGGTAGCCGGGCACGTCCACGAGCACCACGAGCGGAACCCCGAACGCGTCGCACATGCGGACGAACCGGGCGGCCTTCTCGGCGGAGGCGGAGTCGAGGCAGCCGCCGAGCCGCAGCGGGTTGTTCGCGAGCACGCCCACCGTGCGGCCGCCCAGCCGGCCGAGCACCGTGACCATGTTCGGCGCCCACTTGGGGTGCAGCTCGACCGAGGCGGCGAGGCCGCCGTCGAGCAGGCCGTCGACGATCGGGTGCACGTCGTAGGCGCGGCGGGACGACTCGGGCAGCAGCGCGCCGAGGTCGGTGTCCTCGATGCCGTCGAGGCGCACCCGGCCCTGGTGGCCGAGGAGCACCGCGAGCCGGCGCGCCTGCAGCAGCGCCTCGGCGTCGGTGGGGGTCACCACGTGGACCACGCCGGACTTGCGGGCGTGCGGCTCGGGCCCGCCCAGCCCGGCCATGTCGATCTTCTCGCCGGTGACCGACTCCACCACCTGCGGGCCGGTGACGAAGATGCGGCCCTGCTCGGAGAGGATGACGATGTCGGTGAGCGCCGGGCCGTATGCGGCGCCGCCCGCGGCCGGGCCCAGCACCACCGAGATCTGCGGGACCACGCCGCTCGCGCGGGTCATGGCGGCGAACACGGTGCCGACCGCGTGCAGCGAGGCGACCCCCTCGGCGAGGCGGGCGCCGCCGGAGTGCCAGATGCCGATGATCGGCACCCGCTCGCGGACCGCGGTGTCGTAGGCGGCCACGATGTGCTCGCAGCCCCTGCTCCCCATCGCTCCGCCCTGCACCCGGGGGTCGGAGCAGAAGGCCGCGACCGGCACTCCCTCGATCCGGCCGAGTGCGGCCTGCACGCCGCTGTCGTCTGCCGGCGCCAGCAGCCGCAGCGAGCCCTCGTCGAACAACGCCGACAACCGCACCACGGGGTCACGCGGATCGGCGACCTCCGGATCCGAAGTGGGCGTCACCACCCCGGTGTCGAGAATCGTCACGGTCGCTCCTTCTCAGATGGTGGCCTCACTTGGTGGCCTGCGGTGATGGCTCGGACGGTGGCACCTTTCGGGTGGCTCCGAGAGTGACCGACAGGCGGCGGTCCGCGATCGACGGCTCGCGGAGGCAGGGGGTGCGCGGCGGGGCCGCGCACCTCGCACGGACGCGGACCTCTAGAGGGTGACGAAGGCGACGGCGACGTTGTGGCCGCCGAAGCCGAACGAGTTGTTGACCGCGGCGATCCGGCCCTCGGGGAGCTTGCGCGGCTCGCCGTACACGACGTCCACCTTGACGCCGTCGTCGAGGTCGTCGATGTTGGCCGTGGCCGGGACGATGCGCTCGTGCAGCGCCTTCACGGTGAACACCGTCTCGATGCCGCCGGCGCCGCCGAGCAGGTGGCCGGTGAGCGACTTGGTCGAGGTGACCAGCGGGTGCGGGCCGATCGTCTCGGCGATCGCGACCGTCTCCACCACGTCGCCGGCCGGGGTCGAGGTGGCGTGCGCGTTGACGTGCTTGATGTCGTCGCCGGTCAGGCCGCTGTCGGCGAGCATGCGCCGGATCGCCTTCTTCACACCCTCGCCGCTCGGCTCCGGCTGGGCGATGTGGTGGGCGTCGGCGGAGTAGCCGACACCGGCGGCCTCCGCGTAGATGCGCGCCCCGCGGGCGACCGCGTGCTCGTAGGACTCGAGCACGAGGATGCCCGCGCCCTCGCCGAGCACGAACCCGTCGCGGTTCTTGTCGAACGGGCGGGAGGCGCGCTCCGGCTCGTCGTTGCGGGTGGACATCGCGCGCATCGCGGCGAACGACGCGATGTTGAGCGGGTGGATCGCCGCCTCGGTGCCGCCCGCGATCACCACGTCGGCACGGCCCGAGCGGATCATGTCGATGGCGTAGCCGACCGCCTCCCCGCCGGTGGCGCAGGCGCTCACCGTGGCGTGCACGCCGGCGGTGGCGCCGAACTCCAGGCCGATCCAGCCGGCCGGGCCGTTCGGCATCAGCATGGGCACGGTGAAGGGGGACAGGCGCTGCCAGCCCTTCTCCCGGAAGGTGTCGTACGCCGACAGGATCGTGGTGATCCCGCCGATGCCGCTGCCGACGACGACGCCGAGCCGGTCCGGGTCGACCTCCGGGCTGCCCGCGTCCTTCCAGGCCTCACGGGCGGCGATGAGCGCGAACTGCTCGGCGCGGTCGAGGCGCCGGGCCTCGGGCCGCGGGATCACCGTGGCCGGGTCGACCGCGGCCGGGCCGGCGAACTTCACCGGCACCGTGTCGACCCAGTCCTCGGTGAGGGTCTTGATGCCCGACCGCCCTTCGAGGAGCGCCGACCAGGACGAGGCGACATCTCCACCGACGGGCGTCGTCGCGCCGAGCCCGGTGACGACGACACGTACCCGGTCTTTACTCACGTTGAGCTCCTTGCTGATCGGGGGGCGGGCCGTCCGGCGGCGCCGCGTGGGGTCTCCGGGGCCCGCCGCCCGCCGCCCGTGGAACCCGGTGGCACCGCGAGGGCCCCTGCCGACGCCGCGCCGCTGACCGCGCCCGCGGACGACCCTGAGCCGACCTCGGGGGAAATCAGGACTGGATGAAGTTGATGACGTCCTTGACCGTCTTGAGGTTCTTGAGCTGGTCGTCGGGGATCTCGACGCCGAACTCGTCCTGGGCGGCGACGGCGATCTCGACCATGGAGAGCGAGTCGATGTCGAGGTCGTCCACGAAGCTCTTCTCCGGGGTCACCTCGGCGGCCGGGATGCCGGTGATCTCGTTGATGATCTTGCCGAGGCCAGCGAGGATCTCCTGCTCGGTCAGTGCCATGTCGCGTCTTCTCCTTGACTGAATGATCTTTTTCCGTGTACGGCGCGCCGTACGGTCTACGGGATCTCGATGACCTGCCCGGCATAGGTGAGCCCGGCGCCGAATCCGAGCAGCAGGGCGAGCCCACCGGAAGGCACCTCGCCGCGCTCGATCATGCGGGACAGGGCGAGCGGGATCGAGGCCGCGGAGGTGTTGCCGGAAAGGACGATGTCCTTGGCGATCACCGCCTTTTCGGCACCAAGCTTACGGGCGATCGCCTCAATGATGCGCAGATTGGCCTGATGGGGGACGAATGCCGCGAGATCCTCGGGGCGCACGCCCGCGCGCTCGCAGGCACGGCGCGCCACGGGGTGCAGGGCGGTGGTCGCCCAGCGGAACACGGCCTGACCCTCCTGCTGGAGGAAGGAGTTCCGGTCCTTGACCTTGATCGCGTCGGCCTTCTCACCCACGCTGCCCCAGGCCACCGGGCCGATGCCCGGGGTGTCGGACGGCCCGACCACGGCGGCCCCGGCACCGTCACCGAAGATCACGGCGGTGGTGCGGTCGGTCCAGTCCACCCACTGCGACAGCTTCTCGGCGGCGACGACGAGCACGTGGGTCGCCGACCCGCCCCGGATCGCGTCCGCCGCGGCGGAGAGCGCGTAACAGAACCCCGCGCAGGCGGCGTTGACGTCGAACGCCCCCGGGGCGTCGATGCCGAGCCGGTGGGCCACGCGGCTCGCGGCGTTGGGGATCTGGGTCTCCAGCGTGCACGTCGCGACGATCACCAGGTCGATGTCGCTCGCGGACAGCCCGCTCGCGGCCAGCGCCTTGCCGCCCGCCTGCACCGCCAGGTCGACCTCGGACTCCTCGGGACCCGCGATCCGGCGTTCGACGATGCCGACCCGGGTGCGGATCCACTCGTCGCTGGTGTCCATGGTCTTGGCGAGGTGCTCGTTGGTCACCACGTTGGCGGGCTGGTAGCCGCCGAACGCCAGCACCCGCGCGCCGGGGGCGCCCTGGATCTGCCTCACCTGCCGGTCTCCTCCTTGATCAGGTCCCGTGCCGCGTCGAGGTCGTCGGGCGTCTTCAGCGCGACGGTGCGCACACCGCGCAGGGCGCGCCTCGCCAGGCCGGTGAGCGTGCCTCCCGGGACGAGCTCGATCATCGCGGTGACGCCGAGCTCGGCCATCGTGTTCATGCACAGGTCCCACCGCACCGGACCGGCCACCTGGTCGATCAGCCGGCGGAGGAACTCCGTGCCGGTGCCGACCACGGCGCCGTCGGCGTTCTGCAGCAGCCGGGTGCGGGGGTCGGCGGGGGTGACCGCGGCCGCCGCGCTGCGGAGCTGGTCGACGGCGGGGGCCATGTGGTGGGTGTGGAACGCTCCCGCGACGGAGAGCGGGATGAGCCGGGCCCGGGCCGGCGGGTCGGCCTTGAGCGCCTCGAGCGCCTCCACGGTGCCGCCCGCGACGATCTGGCCGGCGCCGTTGCGGTTGGCCGGGGTGAGGCCGTGCCGCTCGAGCGCGGCGAGCACCTCGGCCTCGTCGCCGCCGAGCACCGCGGTCATGCCGGTCGCGGTGACGGCGGAGGCCTTCGCCATGCCCTGCGCGCGCTCCCGGATGAGGGTGAGCGCCTGTTCGGGGGTGAACACGCCGGCGAGCACCGCCGCGGTGAACTCGCCCACGCTGTGGCCCGCCACCACGCCCGCGACGTCGGCGATCGCGCCGCTCAGCGCCCCCTCCTGCCCGACGGTGCCGGTCAGCGCCTCGGCGGAGGCGATCCCGGCGGCGACGAGGAGCGGCTGGGCGACCGCGGTGTCACGGATCTCCTCCGCGCTCGCGGTGGTGCCGTACGCGATCAGGTCGAGCCCGACGATCTCCGACCACGCGGACAGACGGTCGGCGAATCCGGGGATTTCGAGCCAGGGAGTCAGGAAGCCGGGGGCTTGGGCGCCCTGGCCTGGAGCAACGATGACGAGCACGCAATCCACCTTGCCCTGTAGGAGTTCACCACACAGGTGGAGATCCGCACGAACTTTCGCGGAATCCCCTTGTGCGATTCCTACAACATCGCCCTCTGGGGGCGGTACGGCGCGCCGGGTGTGCGCCGGGCGTGTGTCGCGCCCGTGACGGCCGCGTGTCGGCCACGCGGCGGCCGCGGCGGGGCGGCCGGCCTAACCGGGCTGGATGCCGGCGAGCCGCCCCAGGATGAGCCCGACCTGGAGGGTGAAGGCGGAGCGGCCCTCGGTCGGCTGGTAGCCGGTGAGTTCGGTGATCTTGCGGAGCCGGTACCGCACGGTGTTCGGGTGCACGAACAGCAGCCGGGCGGTCGCCTCGAGCGAGGTGCCCTGTTCCAGGTAGGTGGCGAGGGTGTCGAGCAGGGGGGTGCCCGCGAGCGGCCGGTACACGGTGTCGATCAGCTGCGCCCGCGCGTCCTCGTCGCCGTCGAGCGCCCGCTCGGCGAGCAGCTCCTCGGCGAGCACCGGCCGGGGCGCGTCCGGCCAGGCCGGGGCGGCGCGCAGCCCGGCGACCGCGGCCCGGGCCGACTTCGCCGCGGCGTGCAGGTCCGGCACCTCCGGGCCGATCACGATGGGGCCGGGGCCGAACTTCGGCACCACGCCGCGCACCGCGTCCTTGATGCTCGTGGCGCCGCCGAGGATCACGATGAGGCGGTCGCCCTGCACGCCGGCGAGCAGGTCGAGGCCGATGCGCCGCCCGCGGTCGCGGAGGCCGTCGATCACCGCCCGCGGGTCGTCGTCGGGGGCGAACCCGGCGAGCACCACCACCGGGGAGGAGGTCCACCCGAGCGCCGCCGCCCAGGAGTGCAGGCCGTCGTCGACCTCGCCGCGGACCAGCGCGTCGACGATCAGCGCCTCCAGCCGGGCGTCCCACTTGCCGCGCACCTCGGCCTCGCGCGCGTACAGCTGGGCCGCGGCGAAGGCCACGTCGCGGGTGTAGCGCAGGATGGCCTTCTCCAGCTCCTCGAGGCCGCCGGGCGCCGCGAGGTCCTCGACCTGGGCCTCGACGACCTCGACGATCACGCGCACGATGTCCACCGTCTGCTGCAGCGACACCGAGCGCTTCAGCTCACGGGGGGCGGTGCCGAAGAACTCGATGCTGGGCGCGGGCCGTTCGTCTGCGGCGTGTGAGAACCACTCCACGAACGCGGCAATGCCCGCCTGGGCGACCAGGCCGATCCACGAGCGATCCTCCGCCGACAGGGCACGAAACCAGGGAAGGCGCTCCTCCATGCGCGCCATCGCGGCGGTGCCGAGCGCGCCCATCGCCTTCTCCAACCGCCGCGCGGTGTCCTCACGTACCCGGTCGTTCACATGCACAAGACTGCCAGGTCACCGGGGGCGGGTCCGCAACCCGGGGCGGGGTGGCCGGCCGGGCGCGGCCCGGTCACAGCAGTGCGACGGCCGTGATCAGGCCGATGACCAGGTGCGTCACGCCGAGCAGCACGGCGGCGGGCTGCAGCTGCCGCTCCTCGACGAGCCGGCGCACCGAGATGCCGGCCACCCAGTCGAAGGCGATCATGCCGATCGTCTGCGCGGCGATCCCGACCAGGCCGAACACGAGCGTGGCGATCAGCCCTTCGCGCAGCAGCCCGCCCGAGGACCAGATCGAGGCGGCGACGACGAGCCCGACGCCGGTCACGGCGGACGCGGTGAGGATCGTGGCGTTCGGGTTGCGGTCGGTGCGCACCAGGCGGCTCAGCTTGCCCGGGGTGACCAGGTCGATCACGTAGAAGCCGACGATGAGCAGGAGCACGCCGAGCACGGCGTACGCCACGATCGCCAGCGCGCCGTCGGCGAGCACGTCGGTGAGCTGGAAGTGCGGCGCCGAGGGCGGGATCGGCGGCGTGGTCGCGCCCGGGGCGGGGAGCGGTGAGGGATCGGCGGGCAGCGGCGAAGGTGTGGGTGACATATCTCGATATCTCCGGCACTAAAGCGCGATGCGATGCGGAACGAACGACGAGGTGTCGTCGGTGATCAGATTGGAGGTCTCGCGGATGCCGAGCCCGGCCGCCTCGTCGTGCACGACCCAGGCGCCGAGCACGGGGCGGTGGCCGCCGAAGTCCGGCAGGGCCGCGAACTCCTGGTAGACGTGGCCTTCGGCGCCGTACGCCCCGGGGGTGCTGATCGTCCCCTCGGGCGTGACGACGGTGATCGACGCCCCCTCCCGGCCGAGCAGCGGCTTGCGGACGTACCGCGTCAGGTCGCGCGGTCCGTCGAGGTAGGCGGGCAGCAGGTTGGGATGCCCGGGGTAGAGCTCCCACAGGATCGCCAGCAGCGCCTTGTTCGACAGCAGCATCTTCCACAGCGGCTCGATCCAGGTCATCGACACCTGCTGGGCCACCGCGTGCGGGCCGAACGGGTCGGCGATCACCCACTCCCAGGGGTAGAGCTTGCACAGCGACCGCATGGTGCGGCCCTCCAGGTCCACGAAGCGCCGTGCCTCCGGGTCCCACCCGATGTCCTCCATCGCGATCGCCACCGTGGTGAGGCCGGCCTGGTCGGCGGTCTCCTGGAGGTAGCCGAGCGTCATCACCTCCTCGCCGGTCTCGTCCATCCGCGTCCAGGCGAAGTGGACCGGGCCGGTGGGCAGCTCGAGCCGCTTCCAGCGATCGACGAGCCGTTCGTGGATCGAGTTCCACTGGTCGTCGCCGGGGTGTACGTCCTGCAGCCAGAACCACTGCACCACCGAGCTCTCCAGCAGGCTGGTGGGCGTGTCCGCGTTGTACTCCAGCAGCTTGGCCGGGCCGCGCCCGTCGTAGCGCAGGTCGAACCGGCCGAACACGTGCGGGTCGCGCCGCCGCCACGACTCGGCCACGGCCGGGGCCGCCCACTCCGGGATGGCGAACTCGGCGAAGCGCCCCTCGGCCACCACGTGGTCGACCGCGGCGAGGCACATCCGGTGCAGCTCCTCCACCTGCTCCTCGAGGGCGAGCACCTCGTCCATGGTGAACACGTACTCGACGCTCTCGTCCCAGTACGGCCTGCTCAGGTGGGACGGGTGCGCGGAGCGGTGGAAGGCGAGCCCCTGCGACTCGACGATCGACTCCCAGTTCTCCCGCGGGGCGCGGGTCAGCCGTTCCATCGGTGCTCTTCCCCCCTCGCGCTGCCGGGCGCGTCAGCCGCCACCGAACCAGCGCCCGCCGAAGCCGCCGCGCTGGATCGTGCGGCCGGTGCGGGTGTAGATCGTGGCGTCGGACGGCCGGATCGTGGTGCCCTCGCCGACCCGGTCGCCGATCCTGCGGCCCCCGTAGTACCAGCGGTACGCGTACCGCGACGAGGAGTAGTGGGATCCGTTGTCATCGTCGTCGCAGTAGCGTTCGTCGACCACCCGGTAGCGCATCGAGGCGTCCATGTCGGTCAGATCCACGCAGTCGGCGACGACCTCCCGGCCGCGGTTCTGGGCCACGCAGAATCCGACCACCAGTGCGGAAAGCGCCGTGACCGTGCCCAGCTTCACCACCTTCGACGCGAGCCGCGGTGGTGGCGCGGACCGGCCGCCGGCGAGGTCCCCCCTTGTCACATTGAGCTCCTGCCTGTCGAAACCCGAACCGGCGTCCGGAGTACCGCGAACGCGCGAACGACGTGATCGCGGCAAGCCCCCCCGAAGGCCACAACCCCGTGACCGAAGGCAATTTAGCGAAGTTTTACCGGAGTGATCGACATAGCGTCACGAACGCGAACCGTACCGGCTCCCTTCCACGCCCTCGTTCGCGCAGGTCTCGGGGAGCGCGCCGCGGACCGCGCCCGTCCCTCCGGCGCCCGCGCGCGGCCCGGCGGACCGTGCGGACCGCGGCGCGGGACGCGGCCGGCCGCGGCGGCGGTGCCGTACGGCGGGCCGCACGATCCGCACCCCGACCCGCGGAGCCGGGCGAAACACGACGGCGCCGCCGCGGCATCCGCGTGCCGCGACGGCGCCGGTCGAACCGTGGCCTGCGAAAGCCCGGTCACACGCCCATCGACTGGGTCTTGTTGCTCTCCGGGGTGGCCTGCGAGCCGACCTCGGTGACCCCGTTCTTCAGGTGGTAGCGGGCGATCGCCTCGCGCAGCGTCTCCGGCTTGATCTCACCCCGCTTGTGCAGCTGGGTGAGCACCGCGAGCGTGATCGAGGCGGCGTCCACGTGGAAGTGGCGGCGCAGCGCCGGCCGGGTGTCGGAGAGGCCGAACCCGTCGGTGCCGAGCGAGGTCCAGTCGCCGGGCACCCACCGGGCGATCTGGTCCGGCACCGCCCGGACGTAGTCGCTCACGCCGAGGAACGGCCCGGACGCCTGGGAGAGGACCCGGGTCACGTACGGCACGCGCTGCTCGGCCTCGGGGTTGAGCAGGTTGTGCTCGTCCGCGGCGAGCGCGTCGCGGCGCAGCTCCGACCAGGACGTGGCCGACCAGACGTCGGCCTCCACGCCCCACTCGTCGGCGAGCATGCGCTGCGCCTCCAGCGCCCAGCGCATCGCCACGCCCGAGGCGAGGATGTTCGCCCGCGGCCGGCCCTTGCGCTCCGCCGGCGCGTACAGGTACAGGCCCTTGAGCAGGCCCTCGACGTCGAGGTTCTCCGGCTCGGCCGGCTGCGGGTACGGCTCGTTGTAGACCGTGAGGTAGTAGAAGATGTCCTCCGGCTTCTCGCCGTACATCCGGCGCAGGCCGTCCTTGATGATGTACGCGATCTCGTACGCCCACGCCGGGTCGTACACCACCGCCGCCGGGTTGGCGGAGGCGAGCAGCGGGGACTGGCCGTCCTGGTGCTGCAGGCCCTCGCCGTTGAGCGTGGTGCGGCCCGCGGTGGCGCCGAGCAGGAAACCGCGGCCCATCTGGTCGGCGAGCTGCCACATCTGGTCACCGGTGCGCTGCCACCCGAACATCGAGTAGAACACGTACACCGGGATCATGTGCTCGCCGTGCGTGGCGTAGCTGGTGCCCGCGGCGATGAACGAGGCCATCGAGCCGGCCTCGCTGATGCCCTCGTGCAGGATCTGGCCGTCGACGGCCTCCTTGTATGAGAGCAGCAGGTCGCGGTCGACCGGGTCGTAGGTCTGGCCCACCGGCGAGTAGATCTTCGCGGTGGGGAACATCGCGTCCATGCCGAACGTGCGCGCCTCGTCCGGGATGATCGGCACGAACCGGAAGCCGATCTCCTTGTCCCGCATGAGGTCCTTGAGCAGGCGCACGAACGCCATGGTGGTGGCGACGTTCTGCTTGCCGGAGCCCTTGCGCAGGCCCTTGTAGACCTCGTCGCCGGGGAGCTTGAGCGGCTTGGCGCGTACTACGCGCTTGGGCAGGAAGCCGCCGAGCGCCGCCCGGCGCTCCTTCATGTACTGGATCTCCTCGCTGTTCTCGCCCGGGTGGTAGTAGGGCGGCAGGTCCTCCTCGAGGGCCTTGTCGGGGATCGGCAGGTACAGCCGGTCGCGGAACTCCTTGAGCTCGGCCTTGGTGAGCTTCTTCATCTGGTGGGTGGCGTTCCGCGCCTCGAAGTCCTTGCCGAGGGTCCACCCCTTGATCGTCTGCGCGAGGATCACCGTCGGCTGGCCGACGTGCTCGCGGGCGGCCTTGAACGCGGCGTACACCTTGCGGTAGTCGTGGCCGCCGCGGGACAGCTTGCGGAGCTCGTCGTCGGACAGGTGCTCGACGAGCTTGCGCAGCCGCGGGTCGTCGCCGAAGAAGTGCTCGCGGATGTACGCGCCGGACTCCACGGCGTAGGTCTGGAACTGGCCGTCCGGCGTGGTGTTCAGCTTGTTGACGAGCACGCCGTCGACGTCGGCGGCGAGCAGCGGGTCCCACTCGCGGCCCCAGATCACCTTGATGACGTTCCAGCCCGCGCCCCGGAAGAACGCCTCCAGCTCCTGGATGATCTTCCCGTTGCCGCGGACCGGGCCGTCCAGCCGCTGCAGGTTGCAGTTGATGACGAAGGTGAGGTTGTCGAGCTCCTCGCGGGCGGCGAGGCCGATGGCGCCGAGCGCCTCCGGCTCGTCCATCTCGCCGTCGCCGAGGAAGCACCACACGTGCGAGCGCGAGGTGTCCTTGATCTTGCGGTTCAGCAGGTAGCGGTTGAACCGCGCCTGGTAGATCGCGGCGATCGCGCCCAGGCCCATGGAGACGGTCGGGAACTCCCAGAAGTCCGGCATGAGCCGCGGGTGCGGATAGGACGGCAGGCCTCGCACGCCCTTGGACAGCTCCTGGCGGAAGGCGTCGAGCTGGGCCTCGGTGAGCCGCCCCTCCAGGAACGCGCGGGCGTAGATGCCCGGGGAGGCGTGGCCCTGGATGAACACCTGGTCGCCGGACTCGCCGTGGTCCTTGCCGCGGAAGAAGTGGTTGAAGCCGACCTCGTACAGCGACGCCGCGGACGCGTAGGTGGCGATGTGACCGCCCACGTT